>NZ_MTKN01000273.1 GCF_001975825.1 [Flexibacter] sp. ATCC 35208 | reverse complement strand
GGGCATAAACAGCAAATAAAACACTCATTTCAAATCCTGGTGCACCCGTTGTCTGGAAAACGTCTTGCATTAATTTAACACCAGCCGCCTTACGATCTACAGTCCGGTCTACAGTTCCACCAAGTGCCGCCTGGTGACGTTGGTCATTTAATTCCCGCTCGCTATTTTGCAATCCTTTTAGAACACTCACATTCTCCATATGATGAGCACGAATACTTACTTCCACCGGGAATTTTAAAGAATGCGATTGGATACGATATATCCATTCTCGGCCTGGGAAATGTGATTGTGGGTCCATGTCACTTACCGCAAGAAACGAAACGTAACTTTCTTCTAAATCCCCCTCTGCATTTCTCCTTTGAAGTCGAATACAACGGCCAGGCTCTTCATCTACTTCACACTCAGTTAAGCGAAGAATAGCCTCACGGTCTGGACGTGTTGCCGTTTTAGTTTCTCCATTTTCATCTACCCATGAAATTTTGCTTCCTACATTCCAATC
>NZ_MTKN01000272.1 GCF_001975825.1 [Flexibacter] sp. ATCC 35208 | reverse complement strand
GGCGATGAATAATATTCGATAACCGCGTACGCTCCCCAGGTATAGCGTCTTGAACTAGCCCAGCAATTAATGTTGCGTCGTTTGCATGTTCACTATAAAAAGGATTCTCACGAATAATCACTTCAAATCCAGATTCTTGTGTTCCATAATTTAATGTAATAAAGGCTGGATCACAAATAAAATCAAATCCTGGAAATCTTTCTCGTACTTCACCAATAGCCGTATTTAACATTTCCTTCCCTTCAAGACCACTCTCAAGTTCTTTCAGTTTATTAATACGCATTGAATTCGTTACTTTCACCGGAAATGAAAACTTAAGCATATACTTCGAATTGGGATGATATAGCGTCCTTAGTGATGATGTTGCCATATAATACTTACCTACAGGACCAATATACTCAAGCAATTCTTGAATTATCCAATCTTGTACGTAAGCTTGATGCAAGAGCCATTCTGCCTGAAGCGGATGAATTGGAATTAATGCATATTGATCTTCCTTACAGT
>NZ_MTKN01000271.1 GCF_001975825.1 [Flexibacter] sp. ATCC 35208 | reverse complement strand
GGATATTAAAGCGTACATGCGTTATTTAAAAGAGAATCCTTCTTACAACAACCAATTACTGTCTTATTTACAGAAAGAGACAGTAGATCAAAAGTTAACAAAAGATAAACCTGCATTTAAAGACGGGGAAATAGTAGAAGAGGGAAAAGAGTGGTTCTTATATCCAAAGTATAAGTTCAGCATGAAATCTTATTATATGAATGTAAGTACAACTGCAAAGAATGCAGAAATATATGTGAATGACAAAAAAGAAACAGAGCTTTCTAGTGATAAAAATTCGAAAGAGTTGGGGCCATACTTCCCAGGTACATATGTTGTAAAGGCAACGGCGAAGACAGAACTTACTGAATTAGAAACAGAGAAAGAAGTAGATTTAGCGGATGAACAGCGCGAGAAAGTGAAAGTGGATTTATCGCTTGAAGGCAAGTATGTAAGCATTTCTTCTGATGAAAGTGATGCAACTGTATTTGTGAATGGGAAAAAACGTGGAAAATTAAATTATGGA
>NZ_MTKN01000270.1 GCF_001975825.1 [Flexibacter] sp. ATCC 35208 | reverse complement strand
CCCTTTAAATGGATATTTGGGGATATGATCGATCAAGTTTGGCTCATGTATTATGGTGTGATCCCTCTTTTCCTTGTATGGGGCGCAGATAAATATAAAACAGATGGAAAATCACTTTTCTCTTTTGTTCGGTCCTGGATCACATTTCGTTTACGGAAGCATCAAAGTAGTCGATTGGTGAATGTACCCAAACTTAAAAAACATGTGTTTTATGGTCATGTATGTGTACAACATGACGTCAAAGATTTACCAATCGTACATTCATTCAGTGAAGAAGAGAACGACATACACGCTTATGATGTAACATTTTTACCCCAAAAGGAGGAAGTTGAATATGTTGAAAACGATGAAAAGACCACCATTAAAGCACGTTGAAAAGAATTTAGCGTTTAGTACAGACGGAAAAGTATCCGCAGTGTATGAAGTAGACGGATTTGAATACGATCATCAAGATGAAAGTACGATAAAAGTATATTATCGCAATCAACTCGCTCTATTTACCCAT
>NZ_MTKN01000269.1 GCF_001975825.1 [Flexibacter] sp. ATCC 35208 | reverse complement strand
CGAGTAACATTTCTAAAAAAGTAAACCCCTGTTGTTTCACAATGCCCTAATTGATACTGCGCCATCATCTGAAATATGAATAGATTCGCCATTCGGGCACTTATCAGTTGTAATATACTTTTCATCTGTCAGTTCTTTTAACGATGGAATTTTATTATGTTGTAATTGATATACTTGTATTTGCGCTTCTATAGATTTCACGTAAGCTGCACAACCTTTTCCTTGGACCGATGAGCGCTGTGTAACTACATTCGGAATAATTAATAGTAATAATATAGTTATGACAACCATTACTAATAGCATCTCTAACAGAGTAAACCCTTCCTCATTCTGCATACAAATGCCCCCTAAATAGAATTCATCATTTGAAACATCGGCATAATCATCGCTAAGTACATAAGGACAACGATTCCTCCAATACATGTAAATAAAATAGGCTGAATGATAACTAACATATGTTTAATTTTCCGTTCCATCTTTTCCATAATAAGATCGCTATAGTCACCTA
>NZ_MTKN01000268.1 GCF_001975825.1 [Flexibacter] sp. ATCC 35208 | reverse complement strand
TCTGGTTCAAAGTTTATACGCCAGAACCGAGGCCGATTTTAATCCGGGAACTTTCAGAATAAAAGGAGATACAATCGAAGTATATCCAAGTTATGCCGATGATGCTTACAGAATACACTTTTTTGGTGATGAAATTGAAGAAATAGAATCTTTTGATGTCAAGTCTTCTCAGGTTATTGAGAAATTCAAACGACTTACGATTTATCCTGCCAATATGTTTGTGACTTCTCCGGATGTACTGCAAGGTGCCATTTGGGAAATTCAGCAGGATTTGGTCAAACAAGTCGATTATTTTAAAGAAATAGGAAAACATTTAGAGGCCAAACGTTTAGAAGAACGTACCAATTTCGACTTAGAAATGATTCGGGAATTAGTGTATTGTTCCGGAATCGAGAATTACTCCAGATATCTTGACGGAAGACAAGCCGGAACAAGACCATTCTGTTTATTAGACTATTTTCCTAGTGATTATTTGATGATTGTAGACGAAAGTCACGTAACTGTTTCAC
>NZ_MTKN01000267.1 GCF_001975825.1 [Flexibacter] sp. ATCC 35208 | reverse complement strand
GGTGCGAAAGCTGTTGAAACAATTCCCGTAATTTGGGATGAAACGCCAGCGAATATGGATGCATACCGTCTATATGTTGGTGGTCTAAAAGGCGGACATTCTGGTATGGAAATTGATAAACAACGCGGTAATGCGAACAAAGTATTAGGACGAGTATTACGTGATTTATCGGCACATACGGAGTTTAACATAAGTGAAGTTCACGGCGGATTAAAAACGAATGCAATTCCGCGTGAAAGTGTAGCTACACTTTCNNGAAAGTGTAGCTACACTTTCACGCGGAATTGCATTCGTTTTTAATCCGCCGTGAACTTCACTTATGTTAAACTCCGTATGTGCCGATAAATCACGTAATACTCGTCCTAATACTTTGTTCGCATTACCGCGTTGTTTATCAATTTCCATACCAGAATGTCCGCCTTTTAGACCACCAACATATAGACGGTATGCATCCATATTCGCTGGCGTTTCATCCCAAATTACGGGAATTGTTTCAACAGCTTTCGCACC
>NZ_MTKN01000266.1 GCF_001975825.1 [Flexibacter] sp. ATCC 35208 | reverse complement strand
ACCAATTAAAGTCGTACCACGGAAAATTTCACGTTGTTTCACAGATTGAAAACTTTCATAGTATACTTCTTTTATTTTCGACAAATCCATTGATTCTGATACATCTACACTTGGTTTATAGACAATTTCTAACTCTTCTAATCCACGGCTTATACCTCGATGAATTGGAGCTGCCCATTCCTGTAGCAAATGCAAAAATTCAAAACGTTTTTGCAGTATTTTCGCACCATGCTCAATTAGTTGAAGTGTAAATACATCCAACATCGTTTCCTCATTCTTACTATTCCCTTGCATTTTTTTCAACAAGTGATTTCGTTGCGTGAGCACCTTTTGATATTGACTTAATTCATACAAATATACAGGAGCTATTTGTCCTAATTCCATATCTAAAAAGCGTCTTCTTACTTGAGGGCTTCCTTTTACAAGATTTAAATCTTCTGGGGCAAACATGACAACGTTCATTACGCCAATATATTGACTTAACTTTTGTTGTTCAAGTTGATTTAATTTTG
>NZ_MTKN01000028.1:79014-98317 GCF_001975825.1 [Flexibacter] sp. ATCC 35208 | reverse complement strand
GTGGGCTCGAATGTTTGCCGCCAGCTTCCTTCAGATTCGTGGTCACCCACGACACCCTTGCCTTTGGCTAATGATACGTACTGCAACGCTCATTCAGGACTTACACCCTAGAGCTTATAACCATGCCTGGCGCACACAACAAGGCAAAGCTATTACAGCTTTGCCTTTGTTATTTATACATTTGGGAAATTGATTTACGCAAGTGGGAAATCCATTATTTCCTTTTGTACTCCAATATGATCTCACTAAATGTCTTCTCCTTCTCTCCTTTATAATGAACTTCCAGTTCATCCTCCTTCTTCCACTTATATACTATCTTTTGCGGATAATCACATTCCGGGTTTTCTGCCACAAAACCATTAGCTTGTATCACCGTTACCTTGAATGGCACCGGCTTCCCACTTTTTGGATCCGACACCGCAACAATGCTGAAATACAGGTCTTTCCCTCTTCTCTCCAGTTGCATATGATCCATCTCTACACTATCCTTACCGGTTATACGATGCGTCACTCCCTGCCAGGTATTCTCATCCAACTTTATCCAATACTCTGTAAAAGTACTGTGCTTCGTAGGCATACGCCAATATCCCAATATGTGATCCACGTACTTAAAGTCGGCCGGCTTTACCTGGGCAAAACTGTTACTGCAAAACAATAACAGCAGCAGGTATTTACTGTGGTACCACAGCTTCTTCCCCATACATTTGTGGTTTATATTTTAGCGATGGCGATGGCAGGAAAGGTCCTATATTTAACGCCGCCCATTTCTCATCTACTTTACGGATCGTTTCGTCATCCGCAACAACGATATTGGGCCAGTCACGCTCAAAACCATCCAGCAGTCTGTTTTTCAGGGTACCATCCATACCTATGCCCGCCCATTCTTTACCTGGTTTGCCAGGTACAGGATTACGTACTACAAAGCTATCTCTTCTTGGATCCAGGTTATTACAAAAGCGCCACAGGGTAGTTGCCAGATCACTGACATCTACAGTGTGCTCTACAAAAATGATCATCTTGATGCCCAGCATTTCAGGCAGTGCATACAGCTGTTCATTCAGTTCCTTGATATGCAGCGGACGTGCTTTTTGTACGGCAACAAATAAACAAGGAATATCCATGGCCAGCAGACTATCATTGATCCCTTTGATTTCAGGGAAACGTTTTTGCAGTTCTTCTTTATTGATACCAGCAGGTTTGATATCCTGTACGTGACTATCCAAAATTTCTTCGTCGAATTTGGTAGTCGCGTCGATACACATCTTACCACCAAAGCCCATTTTAGAACAGGAGTGGTCAAGTACATCCATCGGACCCTGGCTGAAGTAGATGTCTGTACCAGGGTTCAGGTGCTTAAACATATATTGCGCCAGTGCTTTGTAATCACTGATAGTAGTGTGCTGATCGGCGACAACAAGGATTTTGTTGAACATCATCTGCCCCGCGCCCCACATGGCATTCATCACTTTCTGCGCCTGGCCGGCATAATCTTTCTTTATCTTGGAAATCACCAGGTTATGGAATACCCCTTCTACCGGCATTTCCATATCGATCATTTCAGGTACCATGGCCATTTTGATAGGCGCAAGGAAAATTCTTTCAGTCGCTTTACCGAGGTAAGCATCTTCCTGAGGAGGGATACCTACAATGGTAGCGGGGTATACAGCATCTTTACGATGAGTGATAGCGGTAACATGGAAACGAGGGTACCAGTCGGCCAGGGAGTAGTAACCGGTGTGGTCGCCAAATGGTCCTTCCCAGATCAGGTCTTCTTCCGGATCTACGTATCCTTCTAAAACGAAGTCCGCATCAGCAGGCACTTCGATATCTGGCTGAGAGATACATTTTACCAGTTCTACTTTCTGCTTGCGCAGGAAACCCGCCAGCATGTATTCATCCACATTTTCAGGGAGGGGTGCCGTAGCGGAATAGGTATATACAGGATCGCCACCGAGTACAACAGCTACCGGCATGCGTTTTTTCAATGCCTTGTATTCGTTGTAGTGCTTGGCGGATACTTTGTGTTTATGCCAGTGCATACCGGTCATCTGGCCATCGAACACCTGCATACGGTACATGCCTACGTTGCGGATACCGGTGTGTGGGTCTTTGGTGTGGATGACAGGGAGGGTGATGAACGGACCACCATCTTTAGGCCAGCATTGAATAACCGGGATTTTGGTGAGGTCCGGGTTGGACATAATCACTTCCTGGCAGGCGCCTTTGCCGCTGACTACTTTTGGCATCCAGCTGGCGAATTGGCCAAGTTTAGGGAGCATGGCCAGTTTATCGAGAATGCTTTCTTTGGGTTTGGAAAGCATTTTGAAGAGGTCTTCGATCTGGTGGGCAACATCGTCCAGTTCATTGACGCCCAATGCCAGGCACATCCTTTTGAGGCTACCCATGGAGTTCATGAGGACGGGGAAGTCCGTGCCGGTGTTTTCAAAAAGGAGGGCTTTACCGCCATCCGGGGATTTGCTGATCCTGTCAGTGATTTCGGAGATTTCCAGGATTGGGTCTACGAAGGTTTTGATACGGACCAGTTCTCCTGCCTTTTCCAGTGTGTCTATGAAGTGTTTCAGATTCTTATATGCCATACGGAGATTCGAAAATTTATGCGAAGGTAAACCCAAAATAAATACTTTTGCCTCCGGCAAAAGTATTTATTTTGATGTAGATGACGCTGTGGGCTGGCCTGCCAAAGGCAACCACCTCTCCCCACCCCCCCCCCCCCCCCCCCCCCCCACCTCAAACCTCCTCTCCCTCTACCCACCTCCACCTCTCCCCCAAACCACAAACACCTCAACCCACACCCACCTCTCCTCCAAACAACCTCCCTCCCCCAAAAACATTAACCACCTCCCCAAAAACAAAAAAGGCCGTCCTCCTTCGAGAACAGCCTTTACCTTAATGATATATCGATTATAAGCTAATACTTGCATTAACCACCACTCTCGGTCTCTTTACATACACCACTTCTGCTGGAGCTGGTGCCGGTGCATAAACCACTACTGGCGCTGGTGCACATACTGCTACCGGTGCTGGTGCTGGTATCACTCTCACACCTGGACGGCAATCATAATAAGCACCACGATAACTTTTACTGCAATCCTCCCAACGGCCAGCATGAACACGATAACCTCTTTCGTAACTATTTCCACGATGTACATTTTGTGCCATTGCACTTACAACGGTTCCTCCTATCAGCAGCATCATTATTACTATCTGTTTCATACTGTTTGATTTAGTTTTTGGTAAAATTGATTGGAATTGAAATATAGGAATTATAATATATACTTAAACGTTAATAGCGGCATTTAAAGTGTGTGCAGGCACTACAACATTGTTATACACATGACGGTGATAACGATGTGGCCTGTGATGCACTACATGATGATGACGATGATGTATCACCCTGTGTGGCCGATGCGGTCTGTGCGGCCTTGGAGGATGAGGCGGAAAATGCCTGTGGTGCCTTACATGATGTGGATGCGGTGACCTTGTGGGCTGAGCATCCGACACTACGAATCCTCCAATTATAAATAAAATAATGAATAATATCTTTTTCATGATCCTAACAGTTTAGTAAGTAAATTAAAGTTAGCGCGATCGGATCTTCATGAGGAGAATGGTAAAAAATAACAGGGAGGAAAAGCTTACAACCATCATAGTTCTTATCTTATTCGTTACTCTCTCCGCGATTTCTGAACTCGTTTGCTCAATGATCAGTTGCACATCACTTTCTCTTATTCCTGTATTGTCTATGAAATTTCAAGAAGTATGCCAAAAACTAAATTCCCTGAAGATCGTTGACCAGCACCAACTTACACTTACTAAAACTTTGGACAGTTTGAAACTTTCTGTTTCTTCCAGTGGTTATATGGACCACTACCGCCTCCAAAACGGTACGCCAGTGTAAATCCGGTAAACACATACCAGTCATCATACTTCTGCGAACCTCTTGGAAATCCTTCGGTAGGATACGCCCCGGAACCCCTGTAGGCATAGCGAACGGTATTGGGACCATATGCTGCCAGCAACGTATTATAATCTGCGTAACCCTTGCTCACATCATCCAGGTAGTCTGTAAATGTTTTACGTAATCCTATTTCAAAACCTGCTACCAGGTCGTCACGAATCAGGAATTTTACACCTGCACCAAATGGAATGGAAATACTTGTCAGGTTATACTGCTTACGGTCAGGATACTGTGAAAGCCCCTGCCCTTCTGTGTTCAGACCTCTCAGCTTTACTATGTCGCCACTACTATCGCGGGTGGTAGGATAAAAACTGAATACACCGACACCGCCAAATACATAAGGTGTCCAACCCTTGTCGTCTATATCAAATAAATTCAACTCAAGTCTGACATGAAACTCCATGATAGGTGAACGGAAACTCAGGTTCCTGTCTTTCAGATCTGCTCTCCTGTTTGTGCTATCTGCCCCGGCTATGCGCGCATAAGTAAGCCCTGCGCCTAAAGTGACGTGCGGACTGAGATCCCGCTTGGCAAACAATCCGATGTGATACCGGGTATATCCCATATCCACCCGTGATTGTGATAAATCACCACTGTAATTACTGATCCCTAATGCACCACCAACCTGCCAGTACTGTCCAAAAACGGCAAAGGGAAGACAAACAAATAAAGTAACTAGTACCTTCTTAGAAATAACATTCATAAAATGGTTTCTCAATGCAATTAGATTTGGCATCAACTTTCGTGATTGATTAACGAGCTTTTTTCATCGCATTTCGATAGGTATTTGCTAAGGGGTATCAGGACATTGTTTTATAACGAAGGAGACTGGCATAAAATTGTAAAGCAGGCATTCTCATTCTAAACAACGGCCGCTAAAATAATACTTTTTTGCAGGCTGAACAACTACCGCAGCAAATATCAAATACTCAAAAATTAATTGCAGAACTTGCGAACAAAGAGTTACATATAAACCAAAACACTCACACATTATCTTAAAATGCTTAGTATTAGCGGATTTACACGTTTATATTTGTTGAAACGTTTTTTTTATTATCTGCAGCTAATACCTTACTTTCGAATAGTATCAATTCATTATAAAATACTATCGGTCTTTTAGATGAAATGATCGGTTACAACAAACCTCATTTAGCCCTTATCGATTGCTCTTTATTTAAAAGTTCAGCTATGAAACAAAAACCTCCCGCCCAGGAGCAAATGGAGCTGTTTGCACTCAAAGCATTGTGTTTTGCAGATGATCATGTCTCTGATTCTTTTGAGATGAAACACGTATCTGACTGGCTCGGAATTTCCTACTCTTATTTCTACCACAGTTTTACACAGGTGATTGGAGAACCCTACTGGCAATATGTAAAACGTCACCGGCTGGAACTCTCTGCAGGGCTGCTCAGGCATAGCGGATATAACGTCAGCGAGATTTCAGAACGAACCGGTTACGCTACTGTAGCGGCATTTACAAAAGCATTTACCCAATATTATGACAAGAGTCCGCGGGGTTTCAGGAAGATCCCTACCCTCCCGAATGAGCAACGTACGCTACATTTAGTAGATGCGATTGTGAAAGCGTTTAATAAGAAAGGTGATAACCTGACTTCCTATTTTAATTTTGAGCGCACGGAGAAGGAGTACCTGCCGGATAGTATGTTATACTATACGATCTTATCCAGGGGCCAGGATCCGATAGCCCAGATGATTATGAAGATGACAAGGGAAGAGAAACGTTTGCGCAAAATCCTGCAGGCACAGGAGTTACCACAGGCAAAGGTGATTACGAGTACGCTGGATGCTGTACCGGTCACTTCATATGAACAAATGAGCATATTCGCAGGAATCTTTATACCCAGCAAGGATGTTACTTCCGGCTTTATGGATGTGGTGATGAAAGAGAACCTGATGGCTAAAAGGATACCAGCGGGCCATTATATTAAACTACCCGTGCCTATAGATTTTGCAATGGCAGGGATACCAATGTATGAGTTTATAGATCGGTATGTGAAAGAGGGCGTGTTTAAGATGAGTGGGAACCATTTCTTTATTTCTATGGTAGGGCCGAATAAGTGTGAGATCTTTATTCCTTATATGAAGCAGCTAATATAATGCATAAAAGCATTAATTAAAAAGGTCCTGCCACTAAGCAAGACCTTTTGTCTTTATAGATTTCTTAATTTACAAGCTGATTTTTCCTGTCGGCAAAATCTGTGCCCCGCGACAAGTTTACTTCCGCCTTCGGCAGAAGTGAACTTGTCGCCAAGGGCAAAACTTTATTTATTTGTGGATTGGCCAATTTATTGCTCTTTTTTACCTTCCTTTATAAAAAATCTACAAAACCATCCCATGAATGAAGTAAAGCTACCCTTTAATGCAAGACTAGCCTTCACCCTCCTCTCCCTCATCCTGCTGATGTTCATCGCCAGATCAGGACACGAGCTGCTAGTACCGCTGGCCTTCGCTTTTCTGATAGCTATCATGCTCATCCCAGTCGCCGGTTTTCTTGAAAAATGTCGCTTCTCAAGAGCCATGGCCGCACTTACCTGCATCTTATTAATCGTCATCATTCTCTTTGGGATCAGCATGATCCTTGCTTCTCAAATGGGCTCATTTGTTGCCGATTTTCCACACTTACAACAACAATTGCTACATACTATCACCGACCTTCAGGCCTGGATCAATAAGAAATTTCATATTGACGCCGCCCGCCAGATGGATTATTTAGAACAACTGGCCATGGGTACTTTAGGCTCTGCCACCGCTTTTGTGAGCACGACCTTATTATCCTTATCTTCCCTGTTGATCTTTATTATTTTCGTACTATTATATACGTTTTTCCTGCTGCTCTATCGGTCTTTACTAGTCACTTTCCTCATCACCGTGTTCGAGGCAAAACATCGTGAGACCCTGCTCAGCGTGATTGTTGAAACACGCCTGATCATCAAAGGATACCTGGCAGGACTGATGATTGAAATGGTGGTAGTCGCCGTCGTAAACTGTACCCTCTTCTGGATACTGGGTATCAAGTATGCGACACTGTTAGGCATCATGGCCGCTATATTTAATATCATTCCTTACCTGGGTATTTACGTGGCCACCGTTATTTCCATGTTGCTCACATTAACGAACAGTTCACTGGGCACTACGATACAGGTAGGTGTCGGTTTGCTCGTCGTACACTTCCTGGATAGCAATGTGCTACTGCCACGCATCGTAGGCAGCAAAGTAAAGATCAACGCACTTGTCACCATCCTCGCAGTCGTATCCGGCAACCTGCTATGGGGCGTTCCAGGCATGTTCCTCGCTATTCCATTCATTGCAATTTTGAAAATTATTTTTGAGAATATCGAACAAATGAAGCCCTGGGCCATTTTACTGGGTGACGTAACACTCAAAAAAGTGAAAGTGCGCCGGAAAAATTAAGCATGAATAATCTACATAAAGAGGTGGAAGTTCCTGTGTTGGTAGCAGATGATTTACTCCTGCGACCCATCAGTGAAAAGGATATCGCCGCATTGTTCAATTTATTTTCGTCGGAAAAGGTGACCCGCTTTATGGATATAGAACGGTTCATCAATGTATCCGAAGCAGCACAGTTAGTCGCCTTTTTCAGGGAAAAACTGTTGAGTGGGGAAGGTATGCGCTGGGGAATTTACCAACCTGACAATGATACGCTGATCGGCACCTGTGGGTTGCATCATATCAATAAAACACATTATAAAGCAGAAATGGGGTACGACCTCCTCCCCGCTTTCTGGGGAAAAGGAATAATGACCGCCTCCCTGAACCGGTTGCTCCAGTATGCTTTTGAGGAACTGGCACTGAACCGTATAGAAGCAGTGGTAGATCCGGATAATAAATTATCTATTCTCCTCCTGAAACGACTGGGGTTCCAACAGGAAGGACTGCTAAGGCAGGCATTTTTCCAGAAAGGGCAATTTGTGGATACTTATATGTTTAGCCTCCTGTCCGGCGACTACAATTACGAGTTACATTATTAAATAACGAATGGCCCTGAAAGCCCGCTATTGCAACAAGCAATAGCGGGCTTTCGGCATTTAAGGTCGGCCAGGCTTTCATCCGGACAGGAATAAGCAAACAACCATAGGTCAAAAAGTAAGGTACCCCCACCATAAACTGCTAATGACCCGTAGGTATCCCGTAGATAACCCGCCTCTATATAGATGCGGGATATTGGCGGGTTATGGGCGGCTTATGGGCGGCTTATAGGCGGGTTATCCCCGGCGAAGACCTATGGACGTGTTATAGCTGGGATAGTCCAACAGGATATAGATGGGATAAAGGTTTCCACGGGGGGTATTTCAGCATACCATAAGCATCACGCCAAAGGAATTGACATGGATAAAGGTTTCCATGGGGGGGTATTTCAGCATACCATAAGTAGCACGCCAAAGGTATTGACATGGGATAAGGGTTTCCACCGGGGGTATTTCAGCATACCATAAGCAGCACGCCAAAGGTATTGACATGGGATAAGGGTTTCCACGGGGGGTATTTCAGCATTGCTGGCATTACAAACACCATGATCTTTCCTTTCCAAAAACTTTATATTTTTGCTCCCATGCAATTCAGAAACGCCACCACCCACGACATGCCGGCTATCGTAGCCATCTACAACAGCACCATCGCCGGCCGTATGGTCACCGCCGACACAGAACCTGTATCCGTAGAAAGCCGCATGCCCTGGTTCAATGTTCACAACCCGGAAAAGCGCCCGCTATGGGTAGTAGAAGAAAATGGAATCATGATAGGCTGGGTGAGCTTCCAGTCCTTTTATGGCCGGCCGGCCTACGACGGTACCGCCGAAATCAGTATCTATTTAGATGAGCGTCAACGAGGTAAGGGTTATGGCAAAAAAATACTGGAATACGCCATGGCACAATGCCCGTCCATCGGCATAAAATCACTGCTGGGATTTATCTTCTCCCACAATGAGCCAAGTATTAAATTATTTGAGAAACTGGGTTTCACTTCCTGGGCACATCTGCCCAACATCGCCGTATTGGATGGCGTAGAAAGAAGCCTGGATATTTTAGGAAAGCGGATTTACTAAGACGACAATCTTATATACACACCTGCGGGCGCCGCTGATAATATGGTCAGCGCGCTCGACCTCCACCCCGTCACCCATCAGGTTTTTAAAGGTTTTGAGTTCTGATTTACAGATGTTTGCGCAGTTAATAGCAGCATTACAGATCGGACAGTGGTTTTCTATAAAGAAATATCCCCCTTCCCCATCTTCTGCCCACTCCGCCAGGTATCCTTCCCGGGTACGCAGGGCAGCAAATGCTTCCAGCTTATCTGCTACCTCCGTAATGCCTGACAGGGCATTAAAATATTTTTCATTCTGCTGCTGTTCCCTGGCGGCAACAACTTTATCGAGGGCATCTTCGCCCAGCTCCACCCTGATCGTCTCTAATAATTGTAAGGTAAATTCTGCATGCGTATCAGGAAAATGAGCATGCCCCACCGGCGTCAGATCCCAGATCTGTACCGGACGTCCAACTCCCTTTGATGTTGTTACCGACATCACCAGTCCTTCTTCTGCCAGTTTCAGCAGTTGCAGCCGGGCGCCTTCTCCTGTTATATTCAAAGCAGCCGCCAGCATAGCGGCCGACTGAGGCCCCTTCGTTTTCAGTAACTGCAAAAATCTATCTGCAGTCGCTTTCGTGATGGGTTTATAATTTTCCAAGTATTTACTTGTTTTATTCTCAAATGTCGTAATTTTGTGGGAGACAAAAAAATTTGTTGCGACAATCAACGAGCTCCACGGCCTAAAAGCCCTGAAGCTTAACAGTAAATAAAAGGACATAGATGAACGTCTTGATCTTCAATGGAACGATGGACACCGCTCCTTATACCACGGCTAACAGACTGTCTGCCTATTTTGAAGAACAGTTCCGCCAAAAAGGCTTCTCTACAGAAGTATTTAGTCCAAAAGGCGGTCACATACCGTTCTTTGAATATCCAAAAGGCGATATGCCTGAACCCGTAAAGGCCATGTGCGATGCGTTTTGCAAAGCAGATGTGCTGGTATGGCTGACTCCCCTCTATCATGGAAGTATGACCGGGGTCATGAAAAATGCGCTGGACTGGTTAGAAATGACCAGCAAACTCAGTAATCCATATTTAACCGGAAAGGTCGTAGCTTTGGTGTCCTGGGGCGATGGTCATCAGGCCATGCAGGGTATCAACGCGATGGATTCCGTAGCGAAAGCATTGAGAGCGTGGGTATTACCCTACTCCGTTCCCATCATGAAAGAACACCTGTATACCGCTGACGGTAAAGATTTTACCGCGCCATACAAGAATAAGTTCGATCGCCTGGTCTCTCTTTTAGGAGAAGCACAGGTTTTGAAACACATAAAGTAATAGGTTCATATCATAAAAAAGGAAGCATTATGATAACAGTATCAGATAAAGCTAGCTTATATATCAAGGACTTGATGACCAAGGAAAACCATGCAGCTGACACCTTTGTTCGCGTAGGCGTAAAGGGAGGCGGTTGCTCAGGCCTGGAATATGTACTGAAATTTGAAGAGTCAGAAAAACAGGAAGGCGATCAAATCTTTGAAGATAAAGGTGTTAAGATAGTAGTACAGATGAAAAGCCTCTTGTATCTTTACGGCACAGAATTAGACTATAGCGACGGTCTGAACGGTAAAGGGCTTTTCTTTAACAATCCAAATGCTACCCGTACATGTAGTTGTGGCGAGAGCTTCGCTGTATAATAATTAAATAAAAACAGCAGGCCAGCAACCTTAATTAATCCGGAAAATGAGAAATAGCAACGAAATAATTGACGACATAGCCAACAAGGAATACGAGTTTGGCTTCACCACCGACATCGAGATGGAAATGGCACCCGTTGGCCTCAACGAGGATACCATTCGCTACATCTCAGCTAAAAAGGAAGAACCTGAATGGCTCCTTCAATGGCGCCTGAAGGCATTCGCTGCCTTCCAGAAAATGCAGTGGCCAGCATGGCAGCACTTTAAAATGCCGGAAATAGACCTGCAGAAGATCTCTTTCTATGCCGCTCCAAAAAGAAAATCATTAACCAGCCTGGATGAAGTTGATCCTGAAATCCTGGCTACCATGGAGAAGCTGGGTATCCCCCTGAATGAGCAGAAAGCGCTCTCCGGTGTGGCTGTAGACGTGGTGTTCGATAGCGTATCCGTTGCTACTACTTTCCGCGAAAAATTAGGTGAACTCGGTGTCATTTTCTGCTCCTTTGGCGAAGCAGTACGTGAACATCCAGAGCTGGTAAAAGAATACCTGGGTACCGTAGTTCCTCACTCTGACAACATCTTTGCCGCGCTGAATGCAGCAGTATTCTCCGATGGCTCATTTGTATACATTCCAAAAGGCGTACGCTGTCCAATGGAACTGAGCACCTACTTCCGTATCAATGCGGAAAATACAGGTCAGTTCGAACGTACCCTCATCATCTGCGACGATAATGCCTACGTAAGTTATCTCGAAGGCTGTACGGCTCCACGCCGCGATGAAAACCAGCTGCACGCTGCAGTTGTGGAACTCATTGCGCTGAACCATGCAGAGATCAAATACTCTACTGTTCAAAACTGGTATCCCGGTGATAAAGACGGTAAAGGTGGTATTTACAACTTCGTAACCAAACGTGGTATCTGTAAAGGAAATAGCAGCAAGATCTCCTGGACACAGGTAGAAACCGGCTCCGCTATCACCTGGAAATATCCAAGTGTGATCCTGCAGGGCGATGATGCTGAAGGCGAATTCTATTCCGTAGCAGTAACCCGCAACAAGCAGATTGCTGATACCGGAACCAAAATATATCACCTGGGTCGCAACACCCGCAGCCGTATCATTTCAAAAGGTATTTCTGCAGGCACCAGTGATAATACCTATCGCGGTCTTGTACAGGTAGGTCCACGTGCTGCCAATGCACGTAACTTTACCCAGTGCGACTCCCTGCTCATAGGCGATCGCTGTGGCGCTCACACCTTCCCTTACATCGAATCAAAGAATAGCACCGCTACTGTAGAACACGAAGCGACTACTTCCAAGATCGGGGAAGACCAGATCTTCTACCTCAACCAACGTGGTATCAATACAGAACAGGCAGTAGCCCTCATCGTGAACGGTTATGCAAAGGAAGTATTGAACCAGCTCCCCATGGAGTTCGCAGTAGAAGCGCAAAAACTGCTGTCCATTACACTTGAAGGTAGTGTAGGATAACAGACAAGGAAAGATATATTATTTACAAAGCAAACAACAGAGAAACAAAACATATCATGCTGACGATTAAAAATCTGCACGCAGAAGTAGACGGTAAGAAAATATTAAAGGGCCTGAACCTGGAAATCAAAGCTGGTGAGATGCATGCCATCATGGGACCTAACGGTGCCGGCAAAAGCTCCCTGGCTTCTGTGCTCGCTGGTCGTGAGAACTATACAGTGACTGAAGGTGAAGTGATCTTCGACGGCAAAAACCTGCTGGACATGGCTCCTGAAGACCGCGCCCGTGAAGGTGTGTTCCTGGCATTCCAGTACCCTGTAGAAATTCCAGGTGTATCTAACCTGAATTTCCTCAAGACTGCGCTGAACGAGATCAGAGCTTACCATAGCCTGCCTGCAATCGAAGCAAAGGAATTCCTGAAACTGACCAAAGAGAAACAGCAGATGATGGACTTTAATGCTAACCTGATGAACCGCTCTCTGAATGAAGGTTTTTCCGGTGGTGAAAAGAAACGTAACGAAGTTTTCCAGATGGCTATGCTGGATCCTAAATTCGCTATCCTCGACGAAACTGACTCTGGTCTGGACATCGATGCGCTGCGTATTGTAGCAAGCGGTGTAAACAAACTGCGTGCTGCTGACAAAGCATTCATGGTGATCACTCACTATCAACGTCTGCTCGATTATATCGTACCTGACTTTGTACACGTACTGGCTGATGGGGTGATCGTAAAAACAGGTAACAAAGACCTGGCGCTGGAACTGGAAGAAAAGGGCTACGACTGGCTGAAAGAAGATGTACATCAGAAAGAATCGGTATAAGTTTTTAACTCAGGCAATCGGTCTATAGATTTCAACACATGACTAGCGATATCAATAAATCATTTTACGACTTTATATCCAACGGGATGCCGGGTCCTGAACAGCAGGTAGACGTGAACAACGCCATCCTGCCTGCGCGTAAAGAGGCGTTTAGCCGCTTTCGCTCCCTGGGCCTTCCAACCCTCAAAACTGAAGAATGGCGCTATACTAACATACAGCGCTATCTGAAAGATGTATTCACCCTGGCAGAAGAAGAGCTATCAACTGTAACTGCCGAACAACTGCGCGGCGCGAGCATTCCTAAACTGGACAGCTATACCGCTGTACTGGTAAACGGACGCCTGCAACCGGAGTTGTCTCAACTGCCTGCTGATGGAAAAATCACTATTTCCAAAATCAGCGATGCCGCCGGGAATGCTCAACTCCAGGCATGGTTCGATAAACACCCTCACCTGCAAAAACAACCTTTTGCAGCCCTCAATGCAGCCTTCTTTGCCGATGGTCTGTTCATTGAAGCAGGTGTAAACGCCAGCCTCGATAAACCACTGCACATCATTCATGTATATACAGCCGCTGTAAACGCTTTTATTCAGCCCCGCCACCTGGTGATACTGCATAAAAGCGCTACCCTCGAAATCATCGAGAGCTCAGTAGGTCTGAACAAAGAAGCGATCACATTTGTGAACAGCGTAACGGAAGTAGTACTGGAAGAGAACGCGGAACTCTGGCATTACAATGTACAGAGCACTATTAAAAATAGCCGCCACATCTACCACACCTCTGCCCTGCAGAAAGCTGACAGCCGCTACCATCACTTCAACTTCACCCTGCCTGCAGCTGAGCTTACGCGCAATAACCTGAGCGTGGCACTGACCGGCAGCAATACAGAGACCAACCTGCATGGCCTCTTCCTCGCTACCGAACAGCAGCATGTAGATAACCATACCTTCGTGGACCACCAGGTACCCAATTGTAACAGTAATGAACTGTACAAAGGCGTACTGCTGGATAATGCCAAAGGTGTTTTTACCGGCAAGATCATGGTTCACCAGGATGCGCAGAAAACAAACGCTTTCCAGCAGAATAATAACCTGCTGATGAGCGAAAAGGCAAATATCAACTCACAGCCACAGCTGGAAATATATGCTGACGACGTGAAGTGTAGCCACGGTTTTACCGTAGGCCGCTTTAGCGAAGAAGCATTGTTCTACCTCCGCTCCCGTGGTATTGGTGCTGAAGCTGCCAAAACACTCATGGTAAATGCATTTGCTTTTGATATTACCGACCAGGTACATATCCCTGCATTACAGGAGTTCCTCTCCGATAAGATCCGCAGGTATGTAACCGGCGCTATCAATAATTAATTCCGTAAGAAATTACGATCTTTGCAGGAGGTCATGTCGTCTTAGTATGACATGACCTCCGTCTTTTCAAAATTGAATAATATGGCACACGTTCCAGATATCGCTGCACCGGCATTAGATATAGATAAGATCAGAAAGGATTTCCCGCTGTTGCAGGAAAAGGTGTATGGTAAACCGCTTGTATATCTTGATAATTCAGCTACGACCCAAAAGCCACAGGTAGTGCTGGATACGCTGGAGCAATATTATAAGCAATACAATAGTAATGTGCATCGTGGGGTGCACCACCTGAGCCAGGTGGCTTCTGAAGCGTATGAAGGCGCCCGTCATATCATTGCAGGTTTTATCAATGCACAGGAGCATGAAGAAGTGATCTTTACCAAAGGAACCACCGATAGCATCAACCTGATCGCAAATGTATTTGGCAGAGGCATCATTAAGCCTGGTGATGAAGTGATTGTGTCTGCAATGGAACACCATTCCAATATCGTTCCCTGGCAGATTATGTGTGAAGACAGAGGAGCTGTGTTGAAAGTGATTCCGATGGATGAGAATGGAGAGTTGATCATGAGTGAATACACGAACCTGCTCTCTGATAAAACGAGGATTGTGAGTGTGGCGTATGTATCTAATTCATTAGGTACCGTGAACCCGGTGCGTGACATTATCGCACAGGCACATGCGCGCAATATTCCTGTGATGCTGGATGCCGCACAGGCTATTCAACATATGCCGCTGGATGTACAGGAACTGGATGCTGATTTCATCGCATTTTCAGGGCATAAATTGTATGGTCCGACCGGTATTGGTATCTTGTATGGTAAGAGAGAATGGTTGGATAAACTGCCTCCTTACCAGGGCGGTGGCGATATGATCAAGACCGTAACATTTGCAAAGACGACTTACAATGAATTGCCATTTAAATTTGAAGCAGGTACCCCTGATATCAGTGGTGCGATTGCTTTGGGTGCGGCAGTGAAATATGTGCAGGAGATTGGGATAGAAAATATTCATGCGTACGAGGAGCAATTGGTGAACTATGCAGTGGAGCAATTGTCTACCGTAGAAGGGCTGCGATTCATTGGGAATCCCAAGCATAGATCTGGTGCAATTTCGTTTTTAGTGGGTGCAATCCATCCGTACGACCTGGGTGAGTTGCTGGATAAGCAGGGCGTGGCGATCAGAACGGGTCACCATTGTGCAGAGCCGGTGATGGATTTCTTTTGCATTCCGGGTACGGTGAGAGCGAGTTTTGCAATGTATACAAATAAGGAAGATATTGACAGACTGGTGGTGGCGATCAATCGCGCTGCGGGAATGTTGAGATAATTTCAGAGTTGAGATAAATTCAGGAGAGAATTTTCTTAGAAGAAAATTCTCTCCTGAATTTACATGCCGGTATTCGGCCGGATTTTATTAAACAGGAAGTATGACGATCAACGAAAAACAAGACGAGCTCATTTCTGACTTCTCCTTTATGGATGAATGGATGGATAAGTATGAATACATTATCCAGCTTGGTAAGGATCTGCCACTGATAGACCCGAAATATAAAACAGACGATAACCTCATCAAAGGTTGCCAGTCACAGGTATGGCTGCATACTGACCTGGTAGATGGTAAACTCATTTTCACAGCAGACAGTGATGCCGTGATCACAAAAGGATTGGTGAGTTTATTGGTAGGTGTATTATCCGGCCACACGCCAAAGGAAATTGCCGAATCTGAAATTTATTTTATCGACGAAATTGGCCTGCGCAGCCACTTGTCTCCTACCCGCTCCAATGGTTTGCTGAGCATGCTTAAGCAAATGAAAATATACGGATTAGCTTACCAGGTAAAATCGCAACAATGAACTTAAGAGATCAGATAGAGGATGTACTGAAGACAGTATATGATCCTGAAATTCCGGTGAATATATGGGAACTGGGATTGATTTATGAAATCAGGATTAATGATGATAACAGAGTAGGGATTACAATGACGCTGACAGCCCCTGCCTGCCCGGTAGCGGGAGATATTGTACGTGAGGTAGACGAGAAGGTAAAAGCGGTGGAAGGTGTGACAGATTGTGATGTGACGCTTACTTTTGAACCTGCGTGGAATAGGGATATGATGAGTGAAGAGGCGAAACTGGAATTAGGTTTTATGTAATATTGAAATTGGCAGAGCTGACCCAAAAGGGTACGCCTCTCGGGTAGGTGATGGAGCCGAAATTGCTCTTACGCAATTCTGAACGCGTTCATTTTACTTTTTAGTCAGCTCCGCCAATTTTTTATTTAGCCTCTTTCAATATATACCTTTGATTATCTTTTTTCAATGCGTATCTGATGGTCTTTAATTGTTTACCATCAGGAAATTTCCTCACTAAATAACGCTGCTGAATAAAAAAGGTATCCCTACCATTATATCCTGGAATACTATCCTTATCTACATCCCCCGAGAAGATTCTTACCGCTTTGTGTTGTATAAAAGTCAATCCATACACACTGCCCTCCGCATCTGTTCCATCTGATTTTGTAAATGCAAACACTTCCGGATTACCATCCCCATCCAGGTCACTTACGTCCATATTGGTTACTTTCCCCTTCACATCATATATCACCGTACTATCCGGCGCAGGTTTTGTCGTATCCCCTCTCAGGTCCTGTGAAGAGATCATGAGTGATCGCCCTGATCCATCTCCACTTACTTTCACCACAAATTTATAATTTCCTTTTACCATCACACCCGAACTCCGCAGTCCTTCTGCAGTCTTAAACTGCTGTGCCTGCGTTGCGATATCCTCACTACCGGGGGTTCCCTGTTGTTTCTCATCCGCCATCTGGTCCGAAGTCTTTACAGGGTTATTACAGGCTATGGCAGATATTATTATGATTCCGAAAAGTTGTAGAGCTTTCATCCTGATTACGTTTATAATTATGTGCAACAAGGATAATGCCATCACCACTCATCCATTAGCTGTTTGATATGTAATGGTAAAATTTTATATTTGCCCCTATCAATTGACGATTGCGAACTAATATGCTTCAACTAAAAACCGATCATACTTTTCGGAACAGGTTTTTATTTGTTTTCCTGTTAATGACCATTTTTAATGGTTTGACGGGGTATGCTACGAATAATCGTTTATATGATGTAAGGTTGCAGGTACAACCAGGAAGCTGTGCACAGGATGTGTCGTTGCAAACCAGCAACCTTCAGCATCGTGCTCAGGCAGTTCAACGCCCTCAGGACTTTTTGTTCCGTACGCAGCCTGCACATCGTCCGCAGGAATTGTCTTTCCGCCCGCAAACTTCCCACCGCCCTCACTTTGATCTCAAACCTTCTCATTTTTTCCTGCATCTCCCGCATTTATTGATGGAAGACCTGCCGGAAGACATCACTGAGGATCAGATTGCATACATTTCCCGTGCGCACGACCCTCGTCAGAAGCGCCGATTCTATATTTCTGCTACTTCACAGCAATACTCATTTACAACACGCCTACAACAGTTACAGCTCCTCCTGGTCCAATATATACCAGGGAATGAAAACAAAACCGGCATCTACCAATGGCATGATGCCTTTCTACCCGCCTACTATAAGTTTCTCTTCAGGTACACCCTCTTTTGAGCAATTCCTTATTTATAGATGATGAAATAAGAATTGTATTACCATGTATACAAGGCCCCCGTTATGAATGATACGTCATAGGGGCATGCTATTGTATACGCGAAAAAAATGATTGATACCTGTCATGCGCACAACTACTGTGATATTGATGAGCATCGCCCTTGGGGGATGTATTACCAAAGGAGAAAAAAATAATACGAAGGATAACCTGAACACTTATCCTGTAGTGCAGCTTGCACTTACAGACACCATATTACACAAGAATTATGTAGCCGATATTGAGGCAGTACGGAATGTAGAGATCCGTGCCCGTGTAAACGGGTTCCTCAATAAGATCTATGTAGACGAGGGGCAACATGTACAACAGGGACAATTACTCTTTAGTCTCAACGACGAAGAGTTCAGAGCTGAACTGGCACGCGCCAAAGCCGCTTTCAGCAGTGCGATTGCAGATGCAAAGACGGCGCAGCTGGAACAATCAAGGGTACAATTGCTGGTCGATAAAAAGGTGATTGCCAAAACAGAACTGGAAGTGGCCAGCGCGAAAGTAGCTGCGGCCAATGCCAGAGTGGAAGAGGTACGCAGTGCAGAAACCAATGCCGCTACACGGCTTGCATATACGTCTATCCGTGCGCCATTTACCGGTTATATTGATAGATTACCTTCTAAAGCGGGAAGCCTGATCGCCGAAGGTGCGCTGCTGACTTCAGTTTCAGACATTCAGGATATGTATGCTTACTTCAATGTATCCGAGACTGAATACTTACAGCATAAGCGGAGTGCACAGGATAACCAGCATGCAGAAGTAGAGCTGGTACTGGCGGATGGTTCCCTCTATCCTTATAAAGGGAAGATAGAGACGATCGAAAGTGAATTTGAAGAAAGTACGGGGTCCATTGCATTCAGAGCGAAATTTCCAAATCCGAAAGCGTTGCTGAAACATGGCGCCAGTGGTAAGATACAACTAGCTGCTGATTTGGATAGCACGATGCTGATTCCACAGAAGGCGGTGTTTGAAATGCAGGATAAAAATTATGTATTCCTGCTGGATGCAAATAATCATGTAAAGATGAAAAGCTTTAGTCCGGGACCGAGGATGGCTAACTGTTACATTGTACAGGCAGGTCTGAAGCCGGGAGACAGGGTAGTGTACGAAGGGGTACGCAATCTTAGAGAGGGTATGCAGATCAATCCGACGGTGATTCCGCTGGATAGTATCAGGGCATTGTAATGATCAGTGCATTGCAGTGATCAATCCGACGGTGATTTCGCTG
>NZ_MTKN01000028.1:41472-78891 GCF_001975825.1 [Flexibacter] sp. ATCC 35208 | reverse complement strand
TGATTTCGCTGGATAGTATCCGTGCCCGTTAAAGCAAATTATCAATCCGGTTGCATACATCTAAATTGTGCGACCAGATAGATAAATCATTTTCATCTTTTACATCATTTTATGTTTGATACATTTATCAAGCGGCCCGTGTTGTCGCTAGTCATCTCATTAATCATAGTCCTGCTGGGCCTACTGGCACTATTCTCTCTGCCAGTCACCCAATTTCCCGACATCGTTCCTCCATCCGTTACCGTTACCGCCAAGTACACGGGTGCGAATGCCGAAGTATGTGCCAAAGCCGTGGCCACTCCATTGGAAAGAGCCATCAATGGTGTACCGGGTATGACCTACATGTCGTCTGTATCCAGCAATACTGGTGTCACACTGATCTCCGTTTCTTTCGCCGTTGGTACAGATCCGGACCAGGCCGCAGTAAACGTACAGAACCGTGTGGCCACCATCCTCGATGAATTACCTGAAGAGGTCATCAAAGCCGGTGTGAGTACGGAAAAAGAAGTGAACAGTATGCTGCTTTACCTCAACATCACGAGTGAAGACAGCACCCTCAATGAAAAATTCATTTACAACTTTGCAGACATCAACGTATTGCAGGAGTTAAAACGTATCGATGGCGTTGGCTTTGCGGAGATCATGGGCGCTAAGGAATACGCCATGCGCGTATGGCTGAAACCCGATCGTATGTTGGCTTACAACGTTAGTGCCGACGAAGTGGTGGAAGCCATCCGTAAACAAAACATCGAAGCAGCCCCCGGTAAAACAGGGGAAGCCGCTGACAATGATCCACAGGTATTACAATACATCTTACGCTATACCGGAAAATTCTTTGAACCTGGACAATATGAAAATATCATCATCCGCGCCAATGCCGACGGCTCTGTATTAAAGCTGAAAGAAGTGGCGGACGTAGAATTCGGCGCACTCAGTTATGGCATGGTATCCAAAACAGATGGTAAGCCTTCTGCATCTATCATGCTCAAACAACGCCCCGGTTCCAATGCACAGGATGTAATTGCGAATGTAAAAAGCCGTATGGCTGAACTGAAGGAAACCTCTTTCCCACCGGGCATGACGTACAACTTCAACTACGACGTATCCCGTTTTCTGGATGCCTCTATCCATGAAGTATTACGTACACTGGTAGAAGCATTCATCTTAGTATTCATCGTGGTATTCCTCTTTATACAGGACTTCCGCTCTACCCTCATACCTGCACTGGCAGTGCCGGTAGCGTTGATCGGTACATTGGCATTTATGCAAATGATGGGTTTCTCTATCAACCTGCTCACCCTGTTTGCATTAGTGCTTGCCATTGGTATAGTGGTCGATAATGCCATTGTGGTGGTGGAAGCTGTGCATGTAAAAATGCATGATCAGCACATGGCTCCCATGCAAGCCACACTGGCGGCAATGCGGGAAATAAGCGGGGCACTGGTGGCGATTACATTGGTCATGTCTGCCGTATTTATCCCTGTGGCATTCCTCTCAGGCCCTGTGGGCGTGTTCTACAGACAGTTCTCCCTCACCATGGCAATTGCAATTGTGATTTCGGGTATCAATGCCGTAACCCTCACGCCTGCTCTGTGTGCGATTATGCTCAAAAATCACCATGCAGCGGGCAAGCCCCGTACATGGCTACAAAAGTTCTTCGATAAATTTAACTATCGTTATAATAAGACAGAAAAGAAATACCAGCACCTGGTTGGATATATTGCAGGCAGGCGCATGATCACAATCGGGATGCTGGCATTCTTTTTCATTGCTACCTGGGGCATGAGCGCGATTCTGCCCGGAGGCTTTATTCCTGCTGAAGACCAGGGGATGATCTATGTGAACGTCACGACGCCTGCAGGTGCCACTGTATCCAGAACGGAGGCTGTGCTGGATGAAGTACAGAAAGTAGCAGCAAATCTGAAAGAAACAGAATCGGTATCTACACTGGCGGGGTATAGCCTGGTGAGTGAAGTAGCGGGTGCCAGCTATGGCATGGGTATGGTGAACCTGAAACCATGGGAAGAAAGAAACCGGTCTGTGAAAGAGATCATTGCACAATTAGAGAAAGATACCCGCAACATTAATGATGCAAGTATTGAGTTCTTCCCTCCTCCTACCGTACCGGGTTTTGGTAACTCGAGTGGTTTTGAACTGCGTGTGCTGGACAAGAGTGGTAGTGGAGACTTAAGACAAACAGCGGATGTAACGACAGCATTCATCAACGCATTGAAAGAAAGGAAAGAAATCGGAAGTGCATTTACCAGCTTTGACCCTGACTTTCCACAATATATGATTCATGTGGACCAGGCCATGGCAGCGAAGAAGGGCGTGAGTATAGATAATGCCATGAGCACGTTGCAGACATTGCTGGGCAGTTATTATGCCTCTAACTTTATACGTTTCGGCCAGATGTATAAGGTGATGGTACAGGCATCGCCCCGCTATAGAACCAAGCCGGAAGATATCCTGCATTTGTATGTCAAGAATGATAAAGGCGAGATGGTGCCTTATTCCAACTTTGTAAGCCTGGAAAGAGTGTATGGACCAGAGCAGCTCACACGTTATAATATGTATACAGCGGCGATGGTGAATGGAGATGCGGCGCCGGGATATAGTAGTGGTGATGCTATCAAAGCTATTGAAGAAGTGGCGAAGCAGAAACTGCCACGTGGATTTAGTTTTGAGTGGAGTGGGATGACGAGAGAACAGATCCTTTCTGGTAATCAGGCGGTGTACATTTTTGCGATTGTATTGTTGTTTGTGTATTTGTTGCTGGCAGCACAGTATGAGAGTTTCTTACTGCCATTGCCGGTGATATTATCACTACCGGCGGGGATCTTCGGGGCTTTCCTTACGTTGAAACTGGCGGGATTGGAGAATAATATTTATGCGCAGGTGGCATTGGTGATGCTGGTTGGTTTGTTGGGTAAGAATGCGATATTGATAGTGGAGTTTGCGATCCTGAAACATAAGCAGGGTGCTTCGATATTGGAGAGTGCGAAGGAAGGTGCGGTGTCTCGTTTGCGTCCGATTTTGATGACTTCGTTTGCCTTTATTGCGGGGTTGATCCCTTTGTGTGTTGCGAATGGTGCAGGTGCGATGGGGAATAGGTCGATTGGTACAGCGGCAGCTGGGGGAATGTTGATAGGAACGGTATTCGGTGTGGTGGTGATTCCGGGGTTGTATGTGCTGTTTGCAGGGATAGCGGAGAAGAGGAGGAAGCCACATATGGTGAAGGCGCATCATGTGGTGACGGTGTTGGTGTTAGGGGTGTTGTTGAGTAGTTGTTATACGCCGAAGGCAGTGGAGTATCCTGAGGTGCCTGCGGTACCTGGGGTGCATGCGAGACCTACGGTGCCTGCGATGCCTGGGGGGCATGCGATGCCTGCGGAGCATGAGGTGCCTGGGGAGCATGCGAGACCTGCGGAGCATGAGGTGCCTGCGGGGCTTGTAACAAATGTATCAGCTAAAACAAAGGATACAACAGCTACTACCCCACTTACTTACCAACAGTTTTTTGCAGACCCATATCTCAGGCAATTACTGGATACTGCCTTACATAATAATACAGATATACAGTTAGCGCTGCAGCGGGTGGAAATGACAAAGGCACAGTTGCTGGTAGCCAGCAAGGCATGGTTGCCGGCTGTGAATGCGGCTGTAGATGCAGGTGTAGAAAGATATGGTGATTATACCATGAATGGCGTGGGTAACTATGATACCAACCTTTCACAGAATATAGACAATAATCAAAAGATACCGAATCCTACGCCGAATTACTTTATTGGGTTGAAGAGTGCGTGGGAAATAGATCTGTGGGGGAAGTTAAAGAATGGTAAGAAAGCAGCACAGCAGCGGATGCTGGCGAGTGAGCAGGGGAAACGACTGGTGACCACGCAGTTGATTGCAAATGTAGCGGGGATGTATTACCAGCTATTGGCACTGGATAATGAGCGAACTGTATTGCAACGCAACATTGCCTTGCAGCAATCAGCGCTGTCGACAGTACGTATTCAGCAAGAAGCGGGAAGAGCGACATTGCTGGCAGTGCAACAATTTCATGCGCAGTTGTTGAATACACAGAGTTTGATGATGGGGATTCAGCAACAAACGACAAGGTTGGAGAATCAGTTGAATGCGTTGCTGGGTCGGTTTCCGCAGGCGATACCGAGAGATACTTCTTTGCTGACAGCCCCATTGCCTCCTTATGCGAGTGCAGGCATGCCGGCGACATTGTTATCTCATCGTCCGGATATTCAGCAGGCAGCGCTGGAATTGGGTGCAGCGAAAGCGGATGTGGCAGCGGCGAAGGCGGCGTTTTTGCCATCGCTGAATATCAATCCCTATGTAGGATTTAATAGTTTCAGGGCGAATTTATTATTTAATACGGGGTCAGTGGCTTATGGGTTGTTAGGAGGTGTGACGGCGCCGATATTTAATAAGAAGCAGCTGGCGGCACAGTACCAGGTGAATTCGGCAACGGCATTAAGTGCGTTTTATAATTACAGACAAAGAGTGATAGATGGGTACCAGGAAGTGATGACGGCGTTGAGCCAGTTGCATAATGGCCAGGAGGCATTCAGGCTGAAAGAAGCAGAAGTGACGATGTTGAAGGATGGGGTATCGACAGCGAATGACCTGTATATGACGGGGTATGCGAACTATCTGGAGGTGATTACAGCGCAGAAAAGTGTGTTGGAGGCAGAGTTGGCGCTGGCGAATAACAGGAAGGAGTTGTTTTTGGGAACGATTGAATTGTATAGGGCGTTGGGAGGAATGTAAGGAGAAGAAAGGAATTGCCTTGGGGAACGATTGAGTTGTATAAGGCTCACGAAGGAATGTAAGGAGAAGAAAGGAATTGCCTTGGGGACGATTGAGTTGTATAAGGCTCACGAAGGAATGTAAGAACCAGATAACGAAATAAAGAATCATTATTTATTACCTAACAGGTCGTTTAAAAACCAGGCTTGTCTTTTTAATGTAGCAGTAGTAGTATAAGTTAGAGGATTGATGAAGTGCAGCCCTCATTTGCAAATGCAAGTGGGGGCTGTTTATTTTTTTCCAACTCATTACATCATTTTAATATACATTTATACCAGCTGCGGCGCGATTTTTGAGGTAGTCCCCGTGGCCAGTAATTTATGGAAGAATGATATTAATCGTCGATGATAAGCCAGAAAATATTCTATCACTTAGAAAGACATTAGAATTACACGATCTGGAAGTGGATACCGCTTTATCAGGAGAGGAAGCACTCAAGAAGATCCTTAAGAACAACTATGCACTCATCATTCTCGATGTACAGATGCCTAGTATGGATGGCTTTGAGGTAGCTGAAACCATTTCCGGATATAGTAAAGCAAGGGACGTACCTATCCTGTTCCTGTCTGCTGTCAATAAGGATAAAAAATTCATTGCCAAGGGCTATGCTTCTGGAGGGTTGGATTACATAACCAAACCAGTAGACCCTGATATATTTCTGCTTAAAGTAAAGACTTTCATTAAATTATATGAACAGAACCGTCAGTTGCAGGCCATGCATGAAAACCTTCGTCAGGAGGTAGAAGTGCGTAAACAGGCACAGGCGGCATTGAATGCAAAGGTACAGGAGCAGCATTCCATCCTTGAGTCCCTCCCCCAGGTAGCCTTTACCGCCAGGGGGGATGGAAATGTGGAATATGCGAACCGGCATTGGTTCTATTATTCCCCATCCCTGGATGATTTCCCCGCTACCTACGACCAGGATCACCAGGAACAAAAGGTTTGGGAGAATGCGATCCTGGCAGGCCAACCTATTGAAAAAGAAGTGTACCTGCATAACCGGCTCACCCATCATTACAGATGTCATTTACTCAGGGCCATTCCCATTGACGAAGATGGACGAATTGTAAAATGGGTAGGTACATTTACCGATATCGCCCATCAGAAACAAGCGAATGAGATCCTGGAACAAAGGGTGGAGGAGCGTACACATGAACTGCAGGAAATGAACCAGGCACTGGAAGCAAGTAACTATGAGTTACAGCAGTTTGCCAGTGTGGCTTCGCACGATTTGAAAGAGCCGCTCAGGAAGATCCAGTTATTTGGAACGATCCTCCGCGACAGGCATTTGGGTACCAACCCGGATGCCATCCAGTATATGGAAAGGATTGTGAGTTCTTCTGAAAGGATGAGCAAATTGATAAGTGATCTATTAAAATACTCCAGGTTATCAGCAGACAATACTTTTGAGCCGGTCAATCTGAATGGATTGATCAATGAGATCTTAGCAGACCTGGAATTGTCAGTTAGAGATGCCGATGCGGAGATCGTGGTAGAAGAATTACCAGTGTTGGAAGCAATACCAGGGCAGATCCGGCAGGCATTACAGAATATAATTAGTAATGCACTGAAATTCAGAAGGCCCGGGGTACGGGCATTGATCACCATCAAGTCGGAAATTGTAGGGGAGAAAGAATTAGAAAGTAGTGTGCAGGAAGCCGGGAATTTTTGCAGGATTGTGGTGAGTGATAATGGGATTGGATTTGATGAAAAGTACTTACCAAAGATATTTACGCTGTTTCAGCGATTGCATAGTGCGGATGCGTATGAGGGTACTGGTATTGGGTTGAGTATTGCAAAGAAAGTGATTGAGAAGCACCAGGGGATTATCAGTGCACAAAGTAAAGAGGATGAGGGAACGAGATTTATTATGGTGTTGCCGCTGAAACAATCGAATTAAAAAAGAACGTTTTTCAAGCTGGCCGCATGCCATGCAGCTCAAAAAAACGGGGCTGCCTAAAACGTAAAATGAAGGCGCTGAGAATCGCGTAAAAGCCATTTCGTCTCCATCACACCTGCCTGAGAGGGGGTACCCTTTTTAGCCTTGTTTTATTCAGGTACCTAATGGAGATAAGTAGTCCTTTATGCAATTCTGAAGAGGGTTATTTATTTTTGATAGATCCTGTTTTTTTCTGCATTTAAAGAGCTGTTGTATTTAAAGTGCCGTTGCATTTAATGAGACTTTGCATTTTTCTGAATTTAAAGTGCCGTTGCATTTAGAGACCCGTTGCATTTAAAGAGACATTACCCACTCCACCATATCGCGCTGGCGCAACACCCTATCCACCTTCACCACTCCCATCGCATACTTAGGCATAAACGACACCTCTGCCTCCGCCGGATCCTGCACCGCCACTACCGCTCCCATCGCCTTCGCCATCTGCAACCCCTCTCCACCATCCGTATTCGCTCCTGATAATAATAAACACGCTAAGCGCTCCTTTATGACCTCCGCAGCTGAAATAAATGTCACATCTATACTCGGCCTGCTATAATTTACCTTCTCAGAATAATCCAACGTAATCGTACCATCCGGCTCTATCAATAAATGGTAATCCGACGGCACTACATACACCATTCCCGCTGTCAGCAAATCCTTCTCCTCCGCTTCCTTCACAGGCAAGATACTCCTTGCCGCCAGCAAATCAGACAATAACGAATCGTTATCGCTCTTGCGGTGCAATACAATAATAATCGCCAGCTTACAAGCCGGATCTAACAACGGTAATAATTGTAACAATACCTCCAGACTACCTGCGGACCCTCCTATCACTAATGTTCGGGGAATCGAAACTGTCATGTAGCTATTTTTCTCCAGATTTTTTCTTTCTGTGCCAATGGTTTGAACAACGGCGCGACGGTTGTAAACCGCAATGTTTCCTTCGCACCCAGCGCCATAAAGCCCAGCGGCTCAAGGCTCTCACTAAACAGGTGCAATACCTTGTCCTGCAATTCCTTGTTAAAATAAATCAACACATTGCGGCAGATTATCAGTTGAAATTCATTAAAAGAACGATCTGTCACTAAATTGTGCGCTGAAAAAACGATCTTCTCACTCAGACTCTCTGAAAATTTTGCGTACGCATAATTTGCTGCATAATACTGAGAAAAATCATGTTGTCCGCCAGACTGCTGATAATTCTGTGAATACTGCTGCATATAGGCTAAAGGGAAAATCCCCTTGCGGGCTTTCTCCAACACACTCTCGTTGATATCGGTCGCATAAATAACTGACTTGTGTAACAGGTTCATCTCCTTTAATAAGATCGCCATGGAATACACCTCTTCACCAGTAGAACACCCTGCATGCCAGATCCTGATAAACGGATATGTGGCCAAAACCGGCAGCACCTGTTTGCGCAATGCCTGAAAAAACGCAGGATCCCGAAACATCTCCGTTACATTGACCGTGATCTGCTCCATCAGGTAGGTGAGGTAAGTACTGTCCATTCTCACTCTATAGCGAAATTCAGCAAAACTGGGAAACCTGTCATTTGTATATACTCTTTGTAACCTCCGCTTGACAGAAGCGAAAGAGTAATCCGTAAAGTCGTACCCATATTGTTCCAACAAGTCGTTCAACAATATATTTACTTCCTCATCCGTCAAATGGTGTACATTCTCCTTCATTATCGATTCATTATTCTTTTATTCCCGTGTGTAATTTCGTAAAGTTTTCCGGCATTTGTGTAGTGTCTGTCAGACAATGAATTTCCCAATGTGAGAAAGTTCTTCATCATATTCCGCCACAACCTATAATATATTCACCTCAAACCACATATGAAATACTCATCAAAATCCAACTTACTGAGTATTCCGTAAGTATTTGGGAGAAGTATCTTTATAACCTAACTATTGCCAACATGAGTTTATCCTTAAACAGAGGAGCGCTAAGCGCTACCGTATTGTCAGCAGCATTAGCTATTTGCGCTTTTAAGCCTGCACCTTGCGACAACAATGGAGGTCTTCTCCATGCGATTTCTTCGCCGACTGACAAAACTGTTCTAACGTACAATGCAGACAAAAGTATTGCCAAACTGGTAACTACTCATGCAATGGGGGACGATCAGTACACAGATGTGCGTATCCCGGTTTATCAATCCGGCAAACTTGTAAAAACAATGAGTACAGCCGATGAAAGTCAGGCTCCTACCCTGTTCTCTTCCTTCGGCTACGATAGCAAGGGTCGTATTGACAAGATCAGTTATTATGAAGAAAACCAGGTATCTGGCTACGATTCACTGGTGTATGACACCAAGGGGCAGTTGGCCGCGAGGTATTTCTTCGTGATACCAGCTGGGAAACAAACATTTGAAAATCACTATTGTCAGTTGTACACCTGGGATCAGAAAGGCAACATTATCCAACAGGAAAACATGGGTCGGGTTGCAAACAATGTTGCATTTGCATTGAGTTCTACAGTTGCATTCCAGTATGATGACAAGCTGAATTCACAGAAGAGCATTCCGGGGTTTGGTTATATCACTGACCTGAATGCGGTAAATCTTTCTGCTAATAACATCGTCTCTGAGGTGATTACAACGGCGAATGGAGCGAATGCGATTTCTAAAAGTTACGCATATAATTACAATAGTAAGCAGTATCCTGCACAGATAACGGCTAAGAATAGTGGTACCAATGAGGAAGTGGTGACTGAACTGACATGGGAATAATGGGAATGTTTTTCCAGTAAACAGTCAAGGTTTCCTGTAAAATGTGAATGGTTCCTTTATAAACTGTAAATATTTGCGGTAATCGGTCAATGGTTACAGTAAACCGTGAAGGGTTCCTTTGTAAACTGTAAATGTTTGCGGTAATCGGTCAATGGTTACAGTAAACCGTGAAGGGTTCCTTTGTAAACAGTCAATGTTTGCGGTAATCGGTCAATGCTTACAGTAAACCGTGAATGGTTCCTTTACAAACTGTAAATGTTTGCTATAATCGGTCAATGCTTCCAGTAAACCGTGAATGGTTCCTTTACAAACTGTCAATGTTTCCAATATAACGAAAGGGTGTCTCAAATGAATGAGACACCCTTTTGTAATTAAAGCATTTATAAATGTTCCATTAATCCTTTTTTGCATTTATCTCCTTCAACCATGCATACAATTTACCACCGCTTCCTGCAATCCACACAATATCTCCTGCCTGCAACACTGTGAGTGAAGCAGGATTCAACAATCGCTGTCCTTTTCGCTCTATCCCCAGCACAATTCCACTGGTCCGCTCCCTGATCCCTGCTTCCCGAATCGTCTTTCCTTCCAGCGCAGATCTTTCTGCCACCAAAAACTGCTTCAGTGCAATCGGATCTCCATCATTCACCGGTACAGCTATCGCAGCATTCGACGGTTCAAGGTAATGATTGAACTTCTGCAATTGTTCGTCTGTGCCTATAGCCGTGACCACATCCCCCGGAAACAATCTCGCATTTTTATCAGGTGCGTACATCTTCATTCCACTTCTATTGATCAATGCGATATTGATTCCATAATTTTCCCTCAGTCGCAACTCCTCCAGTGTCTGACCCACTACCGGCGAAAGTGGTTTGATCTCAGACACAGCCAAATGCGCATCCCAGGGAGCCAACACCGACTTATTGATATTCCCCACTTTCGTATCTCTTGCATTGAAGTTGGTAAAGAACCGCTCTTCGATCGTGGTATAAAAATCTCCGATCTTATGGCGCAATACGAAAATCAATACAATCATAATCGCCGTCACCGCCAATGCTACTGAGTAAGAGAAGAACCGGTCGATAAAGAAACCCACCAGGAACACCGCCACCACAATACGTGCAATACGCAACAGCATCAGTGGACCTCTATACTTTTTCTGTTCCCATATGCGATTCGATTCCGCACTGCTGATCCTTCTGAAACCCAATGCCCACAAAAAAGGCATGAGCAGGAAGAGGGTAACGACTGCACTTGCAATACGCCCCCAGTTGTACTTACCCGACATTGGTAGCAGGTAGTAGGAGGATAATAATATAATAGCCAGCAGGACGACCGTACAAATAACGATGTTTGTAAAGTAACTCTTCAACAATACCTTCCAGTCACTCACAACCGAGATGGTTTGTGCCGCGGCACTGTACCGGTTGATGGCCGTCCTCCAGCGATGCGGCAACATATCTGACAGTTTTTCATAAACAGGGCCGGATAGTTTGATCATATATGGAGTCGTGAAGGTAGTCACTGCCGATACCGCCACAGCTACCGGGTACAGGAATTCACTTGTTACATTGAGCGTGAGACCGAGTTGGGCGATGATAAACGAGAACTCCCCGATCTGTGCAAGACTCATCCCTGCCTGTACGGAGGTCTTCAAAGGCTGGCCGGATAAAAGTGCGCCTAACCCGGTACTCAATGTCTTACCTATCAGTGTTACGACGGTGATGATGAGTACAGGTACGGCATATTTTACCAGCATAGAAGGGTCGATCAACATGCCTACAGAAACAAAGAAGACGGCACCGAACAATTCCTTTACAGGTTTTACAAGGTGTTCGATCTTTTCCGCCTGGGTCGTTTCGGCTAAGATAGAGCCCATGATGAAAGCGCCCAGGGCAGGAGAAAAACCCACCTGGGTAGCCAGCACCACCATGAGCAGACATAAGCCAACGGACGTAACCAGCAGGGTTTCTTCGTTCATGATCTTCTTCGTCATGCGTAGCAGACTGGGTATAAAGAAGATCCCTGCCACAAACCAGGCGATGAGGAAGAAAACGAGTTTGACTACGGAGATCAGCATTTCTCCGCCTTCGAACTGTCGGCTTACGGCAAGGGTCGATAATAACACCAGCAGTACGATGGCGACCAGGTCTTCAACGACGAGGATACCGAATACGAGGCCGGCGAATTTCAGGCCTTTCACGCCCAATTCTTCGAAGGCCCTTATAATAATAGTAGTAGAAGATATAGATATGATACCCCCCAGGAAGATGCTGTCCATCGCGTTCCATCCCATTATCTGCCCCAGGAGGTAACCGAGGGCGAGCATGAAAATGACTTCTACGATGGCGGTAATGGAGGCGGCCCCACCTACTTTAATTAGTTTCTTAAAACTGAATTCGAGGCCGAGGCTGAAGAGTAAAAAGATAACACCTATTTCAGACCATATATGGATATTTTTTTCATCGGAAACGGTTGGAACAAGCGAGACGTGTTGGCCTACCAGCAGGCCTGCTACAATGTACCCCAGTACCAGCGGCTGACGTAGACGCTTGAATATGAGGGTGGTAACAGCTGCTGCTATCAGGATTAATGCCAGGTCTTTAATTAACGGTGCTAAATGAATCATCTGGTCGTATTAGTGGTTAAAATTCCATTGCGAATAAAAATGAAGCGGCGAAAAATTGACTTGTACCTTCGGCAAAAGTCAATTTTTCGCGGGGGGAGAATGGCCTGCGGCCGGCTAAAATCTAAATGCCGGTAAAGCCAGTAATACAAAACAACTACCAGAAAATATGGTTAGGGAAAATAAGCGTTCTGACAATAGCATGTATATCTACCAGGAGCCTTCCTGTAGACAACACCACGGCATACAATGGCAACCGCGGTATAAAATACGCACTGAAATGACCTGTAGCAGGCCTATAAACACACTTGTTAGGGGAACTAAAACAGTTGTTGAAATCAACAATGGTCTCCGGTAGATATCCGGTACCTTTACGCCATCCAGGTTTCGGATCGCTCTTTACTACTTTGAGTACAGTGGTTACAGGTTTCCTATTCTCTACAGCTTCATACTTTTTCTTGCACACATGCGCACCCGCCTGGTAAAAAGAAAAGAATATGATGATATATAGAAGAAGGTGACGCATAAGTACGAAGATACGTTTTTCTGCCCCTATCTCCGCACCTTATCCAGCAAATCGCTCAGCTGCGCAGCTTCTTCGGCACTTAATCTTTCAGCAATGTCATTATAAAAATTATCCATGGGCACATTGACTTCGTCCAGCAGTTTCAAACCTTTCGGTGTAATGTTGATGTCCATTTTACGCCTGTTGTGCGGGCACAATCTGCGTTGTACGTATTCCAGCTTTTCAAGTTTGTCGAGTAAGCGGGTCACGTCGCTCGCTTTGTCCAGCATGACTTCTTTGATGCTACCGGCAGAAACAGGTTCCGGATGACGGCCACGGATAATGCGTAGCGCATTGTAATGCTGGGGCAACAGCCCATAGGATTTCAGGTTTGCGCCGAGGGAATCTCTCAGCCAGTTACCCGTATAAAGGAGGTTCACCACCATTTTGTGATGATCATCCTTAAACTTACGCTGATTAATTGCTTGTTCAATTCTCATGTATCAAAGATATGAAATATGCCTGTTGCAACATATTAGGAGTATTCCATTCTATTAACATTATGTGGATATTTATGGTTGATTATATTTGTATATACATACTCCAACCATAAAATTATGCTTTTAAAATTGATCTCATCGCCATGGCCATGGTACGTAGCGGGGCCTATTATCGGACTTACGGTACCCTTGCTGTTATTATTGGGCAATCGCTCATTTGGCATCTCGTCTTCTCTCCGACATATTTGCGCCGCCTGTTTTCCAGCAAAAATTCCCTTTTTCACCTATGAGTGGAAGAAGGAGATCTGGAATTTGTTCTTTGCTGCGGGTATAGTGATCGGGGGATTTGTGGCAGCGCATTGGCTGGCAGATCCCTCCCCTGTTCAGATCAGTCCAAAGCTGGAAACCACTTTAGGTGAATTTGGCATCACCGACCACAACGATCTGTTACCCAGCCAGTTATTTAACTGGCCAGCTCTACTGACAATCAGGGGTTTTATCCTCATAATTGTAGGAGGATTCCTTGTTGGGTTTGGTACAAGGTATGCCGGCGGGTGTACTTCGGGGCATTCAATTATGGGATTGTCCACTTTGCAATGGCCATCTTTGGTCGCCACTTGTTGTTTTATGGCGGGTGGATTTATTATGTCAAATCTGGTGTTACCTTTTATACTAAACTTATCATGAAGAACATAAAATATACATTTGCCGGGATGCTTTTTGGCATTGTACTGGTGAAATCGCAGGTATTATCCTGGTTTAGGATTCAGGAAATGTTTCATTTACAGTCATTTCATATGTATGGGGTGATTGGGTCGGCGGTAGTTACAGGTCTTCTTTCCGTAACTATCATTAAAAAGTTCAAAATCAGAACGTTCGGTGGTGAAGAGATAATCATTCCAAAGAAGCCTTTTTCGAAGGGGAATATCTATGGAGGGTTGTTATTTGGGTTTGGATGGGCATTGACGGGGGCATGTCCGGGGCCGTTATTTGCACAGGTAGGGGCAGGATTTACCGTGATGGCGGTGGCGCTGCTGAGTGCGATATTGGGTACTTGGGTGTATGGAGTGGTGAGTGATAAATTGCCACATTAGCTGTCACGAAGTTAATATCGCAACAATTTTTAGGGTTAATATGTTAAAAAAATAGATCTAAACAGGTCTACCTATTTCACTCTTTTATACAGAGTTAAATGTCTAAAATATCAGTGAGTATTAGTTACCTAAAATGAGGGATTTTTTGTTAATTTTTGGTTAACAAACGTTAATTCATGACGTTTACCGGGTAAATTATATCATTTACCAAAATTGATTAGGCGGCACCAAGCTGTCCTATATCTTTGGTTTAGGTTTTTCATAGGATATGGTTAAAAAATTAAGGGCGGTATTCTTACCGCCCTTCTCTATTTTTGTACAGTCTTCATTTTCAGTGATTTTTACACTTTTCTTACAGTAAATAATTAATTTCTCTTTTTATCGCTTCAATAAATAACTTATTTTTGTATTTTGTTCTCAGCTGTTCCTGTATTCATTAAGCACAGCGGCTAACCAGTATAATTATGAATTACGCACTCATTACAGGCGCAAGCAAGGGGATTGGACGTTCCATAGCCATCGTATTGGCTAAAAAAAAGTATAACCTGATTCTTGTAGCAAGATCCACCAGTGAATTGCAGGTAGTAGCCTCGGAACTGATTACTAAGTACGGGGTACAGGTGGACTACCTGGGCATAGATCTCTCTGTTCCAACGGCAGCCGGTGAGTTGTTCGAATGGGTACAGAAAAACCAGTACAACATTTCTATCCTGATCAACAATGCGGGGTATGCTGTATGGGGTGAATTTGACAAGACTTCATTAGAAGATCAGAACAAGATGTTGCAGGTAAACATGCAGACACCGATGGCATTGTGTCATCATTTTCTGCCTATGCTGCTGCAACAACCTGCTGCTTACATCATGAATGTAGCGAGTACCGCTGCTTACCAGGCAGTACCAACACTCAGTACTTATGCGGCTACCAAGGCTTTCATGTTATTATTTACCCGGGGTCTCAGGGCAGATCTGAAAGGCACAAATGTATCAGTAACTGCATTATCACCCGGCCCGGTGAATACCAATTTTATCGACAGAGCTGGTATGCAGGCGATCAAAGCCACTGCAGAAAAGTATGGTATGATGCCGGATGAGGTAGCACGAATTGCCGTAAATGGTATGTTTGCAAAGAAATCTGAATTGATTCCAGGCGCACTGAATGCGGCCACAGCATTTGTCACCCGATTGGTTCCCAAGGGGATGGTTGAAAAAATTGCTGGTAATCTATATAAAAAATAAGTAAATTCATCCCTTCAATCGCGGTGCAATTTATTATTTGGGTATAAGATAAAATACTATTACCTTTACCCTACAAATTTAGTAGACTAAAGAATGCGTTACAGATCATTATCAATACAAGTACTACAACTGACCTGCTTGTCGCAAAGTAAATGGTGTCCGTATTGTTGAAAACACATGACCTATTTATCCTGTACTGACGGGGTTTTTACAAAAATTAACTATTTTCAATAATTCGTGATCAATCACCAAATCATCTATAAATTTACCACATCATGTCTACGGCTTATACTACGTTTACACTAGGTGATACGCTAACCGAAGAACAAAAAGCATTTTTTGACGAGCATGGATACATACACTTTTCCAGGTTCTTTACTCCTGAGCAGGTTCAGGAGATTATCAAAGCATCTGAAGAAGTACAGCAGAAATGGATCGCCGAAAAAAGAGAAAAAGTAAATGGAGTTCCCATCAAGTATGGTAAAGACTTGAATGGTGACCCAATTGTGCAGCGCTTTGCCTTCATCAACCAGCATGCACCTGTACTGTCCGAGGTATTGCAAGACAAACGTTTCGATGCACTTTTAAGCCTGATTGGTCCTGGTGCCCGCCTTGGTATCAACGAGAAAGACGGGATGGTGTTTAACCACTACGTAAATGGTCCGGAAAGCAAGTTCACTAAAATGGGCTGGCATACAGACGGTCTGCGCGACATCTTCATGGGTGGTAAACTGAATCCAATGCTCAATGTAGGTTTACACCTGAGCACATTAAAAGTTGAGAATGGTGGGCTGAGAATCATTCCAGGCACACACAAACAGAGCAGGCTGAGCATGCTGTTCAGGAAGAAATACTTCATTGACCACACGCCTGACAAGAATGAGATCGCTATCACGCCTACAGCCGGTGACGTAACTGTACATGATGGCCGCCTCTGGCACCGTGTGGCGCTGAGCTCTGTAATTGGTGAAGAAAGCCGCAGAAGAGTGATCTATGTACCTATCATTGCAGGGAAATATGCTCCCAAAAATGAAAACAGTCCGACCCAGTTCTACCAGCGCTTTGCTGGTATCGTAAAATAAGGGCCAGGACACAAGTAGGAATATGCGAACATTTTCTTCAAAGTTTTGAGGCAGGAATTCTATTATCTTTTCCTTATAATATATTTAAAAGCCTTTGGATGTCATGTCCAAAGGCTTTTTTAATGGGTACATCAGCCGAACCTCCTGTGCCGGCAGCAACGATGATAACCTTGGTATTTGAAGGAGATTCCTGTATACTGGTAGCGAAAATCGTGAATGGTAAACATTATTCCATCCTCTCTGATTATCCCGGCGTACCTTTTGCTGCATACGATGACGCTGGTGTAGCGGAATGGTCCTGTGAATTGGATATTTATGGAAAGGTTCGTAAGTTAGGCAATTGTTTGCTTCTGGTAATGGTGTGAAGTTAACACCGGCGCAACGTGCCAGGTTGATAAAATTGGGTGTACCACCTGAGAATATTTATAGTGGGGTGGCTTATAAAAAGAAGCCAATACCTAAGACGAAGGTGAAGTCCGGGTGAAGTCTGTGAGAAAGGCTTACAATCTGGAAAACCACGCGGAGAGAGTGATTATCAGGAATGCGCCGGAGGGGACAAAGTTTACAAGATGGGGGATTTCGTGGGCGAAGTATCAGAAGAATGAGCCGTGTAGTAATTGTAAGCCGCATGTGGAGTGTGCATCGTAGGTATCATGCATGAATTCTCAAAGAATGATCCCTGGCCTTACTGTAAGCCGCATGTGGAGTGTGCATCATAAAACAAGTAATCAATATAAATGGCATTACCTTATTCAGCATACAAAAAGAAAATTCAACCTGAGCTGGCGAAACTATCACCTGAGCAATTACTCTTCGTCGGTGTATGGACTGCCGAGTACCTGGACAGGCAGTATGGCCCTTGTTTAGATGGCGATGGGCATGCCAGAGCACATGAAGTATTGCAGGATGCGATTGGATTTTTATGGAATGGCATAGACGATCCTTCAACTATAACAGAAGCAGATTTGAAGAAGCAATTAAGGCATGTGCGGTATATTGATATTGACGACCTGGATTTTGCCAAGCCAAAAGATTGTGGGATCCTGAAGTTGATGGAAGCAGTGGAAAGTACCCTCAGCTATGCAAAGGAAAAGAAACCGGATGCGATATTGACTACCGCCTGGTTCCCGATGGATGTACTGAATGCTGTAAAGGATAGTGAGTTTGTAATGAAAGAAACGCCACCGAAGTATAAACTGGATGATCCGTTTTTTGCGGAGGAGTTGGAATCGCAGACAAAATTGTTTGCGCACCTGCAGGAAGGAAAAAATCTCACAAGTAAAGACAAAACTATTTTCCGATGATGGAACAATTGACCTTTTCTTCTTTTGATAAAACACTCAAAGAAAACTTTACCAATCTCCCATTTGAACAATGCCTGTTTTTTGGTGTGTGGAATGCAGAGTACCTGTATCACAAATATGCCAATCACCTGCTGGAACTGGAAGATGAAGAAGGTTATGAAATCCTCACCGATGCCCTCGCCTACCTGTGGGATGCTGTAGACAAAACAGCGGATATAGAAGAAGAGGAAGTAGACAACCAGATCCTGCGCCTGCATGATATTAGTTTAGACCAGCTGGACCAGGACGAAGCCAAAGGTATCGGCGTCGTGAAACTGATGGAATGCCTGGAAAGTGGGTTGGTATATATAGAAGAAAAGAACTACGAATTTATCGCAGCCTGTGCTTACTTCCCACTGGATGTAGCAGATGTGATCATGACAAATGAATTGGGACTGGATACCAATGATCCCAATAAACATATTCATCATCCGCTGATGCAGGTGGAGTTTGAAGCGGAACTGAAAATGATGGAATATTTACAGATCTATAGGGATGTAAGCAGTAAGGAAAAAAACTTATTCAGGTAGCACCTGATTACCTGAGCCAGGAAACAGGTTGTATTATCAATACGATCCAGCCTGTTTTTTCTTCTCTTTTTCATCTTCATACCGCTTCCTGTTACCCAGGATGGTCTCCAAATGTTCCTGTCCCCAGTGCAGCAGATTATTAATAGGCGGAATCAGGCTCTTCCCCAGTTGTGTCAATTCGTATTCTACTCTTGGCGGTATTTCAGGATAAAACTCCCTCGAAATCAATCCATCTGCCTCCAAAGAGCGAAGCGTAACTGTGAGCATTTTCTGTGAAATATCTCCAATACTGGTGGCGATCTCGCTAAACCGCATCTTTCCTTTGTGAGACAGTAGTTCTACTACCAGGATGGACCATTTATCACCGAACCGATCCAGCACATGTCTTATCGGACAAAAAGCCGGCTTAAATTTCTCAAAATTATTTTCACTCATAACAAGCTGATTTTCAATACCAGTTACCATTTGGTAAGTTGGTAGCTGGCAGGTGCCTTCTTTGTTAGAAGTTACACACCATTTACCTTTGGCTCTCCAAAAGAGAGTGACTCTCTTTTCTATGTAAAAGTAGGATAAATTATCTAATAAATAGTAATAAGGATTTGTGGAATTAGTTCAAGATAGGCCACCACAAAGGATTTATATTAAAATATATGTTGAAACACATTTTGTTTAAAAAAGTATATATCTTCGGTCCCGAATCGCCTGGCACAAATAGTACTTTAAAAGCGGTCAAAAGGACAGCTCAGAAGCAGGAACAATTCTATCATTTGGTTTAATAGATGAGAGGGGTCGTTAAAATACTGCTCAGGAACAAACAGAACTATCATTCGGTTTAATAGATAAAAGGGGTTCTAAAAACACTGCTCAGGAACAAACAGAACTATCATTCGGTTTAATAGATGATAGCGGTCGTTAAAACACTGCTCAGGAACAAACAGAATTATCATTCGGTTTAATAGATGATAGCGGTCGTTAAAAGACCAATATTATGAACATAGAACAATAAATTTCATTTTTAAAATAAAAGCAATCCAAAAAACACCAGCTAACATGAAAAAAATCTCAATCGTTGCATCAGCACTGTTATTATCTGCAACTGCATTCGCTCAAAACACCTGGACTGTAGACAAAGCGCACAGCAGACTGGGTTACGGCGTTACCCACCTCGGTATTTCTGAAAGCGAAGGTAACTTCAAATCTTACGAAGCTAAGATCACTGCTACTAAAGCAGATTTTTCTGACGCGGTGATCGAAGTAACTGCAGACGTTAACAGCATCAACACTGACAACGAAATGCGCGACAAGCACGTGAAGAGCCCAGATTTCTTCGACGCTGAGAAATTCGGTACCCTGACTTTTAAGAGCACTTCTATCAAGAAAGCAAGCGGTAAGACTTTCAAAGTAACCGGCGACCTGACCCTGCACGGTGTAACTAAACCAGTAACCCTGGATCTGACCATCAATGGTACTACTACTAACCCAATGAGCAAAAAAGAAGAAGTAGGTATCAAAGTAACCGGTACTTTCAAACGTACTGATTTCGGTATTGGCGCTTCTATGCCAACTCAGATGCTGAGCGACGAAGTTGTACTGAAAGCTAACGGCGAATTCGTAAAAGAATAGGTTAAACAATGGCAATGAAAAGATTAATCATATTTTCAGGAACACTGCTGCTGGCGGCAGCAGTGTTTGCCTTTAATATCGTATCTCCCCTGTGGAAAATCACTGAAAAGTACAATGTTGCTTTTAGCAGCAATGAAGTAGGTGGTATTTTCAAAAGCTTTAAAGGCACTATCAATTTTGACGAGGCGAATCTGGCAGTTTCTAACTTTGATGTAACTGTAGATGTGGCTTCTATCCAGACTGGTAATGCATTGCAGAACAAGCATGCAAAGAGCGATGAGTGGTTTGATGCAGCGAAGTTCCCTGTGATCCACTATGTATCAAAGAAAATCGTGAAAGCGGGTGCCGGTTACCAGGTAACCGGCGATCTGGAGATCCATGGTGTGAAAAAGGAATTTACCATTCCTTTCAATTTCGTGAGAAAAGGAAACGCAGCTACCTTCAATGGTACCTTTAATGTAAACAGAAATGATTTCCATATTGGTAAACCAGGTGGAGATGTTGCTGACGTCATTAAAGTAGAGCTGGCAGTGCCTGTTACGAAGTAATTTTTAAATTGAATTTATGCTGAAGAAATTATTAATATTAGCGGTAGTTTCAGGTATACTGGCAGCAGTGGCGTGTTTGGTGTATCAAAAGGTGTATACAGAGTCACTGGGTGACGGGTTTAAGAATATCGTTTCCCTGCAAAAGATATTTGCTGCCTGTATAGGTGCGAATATTGTGGCAGCAATTGGGTATTTTTTACTGAGCAAGGTGCTGAAAGGTCATACAGAAGCGGTGTTTAATATTTTATTTGCAGTGATAACAATTGCAACCATTGTGTATCCGATCGGGTATAAACTACCTTTGGATGTTGAGATGCCGGAATTGTTTCCGGGATTGGCGATTCCAATGCACTTTTTCCCTGTGTTGGGATGGATGACGTTGAAGCCATTATTTGCTAAGAATATTTAGATTAAATCCGCCCCCCGGAATTGGAGGGGCGGATTTAATTTATACAAAGGCGCTGAAGCCGGTTATGGCTCTGCCTACTATTAATGAGTTGATTTCTTTTGTTCCTTCATAAGAATAGATAGCCTCCGCATCTGCTACAAAGCGGGCTACATTATATTCCAACAGTATACCGTTCCCTCCCATTACTTCTCTTGCCCTGCTCACAATATCTCTGGTACGAAGCGAACAGAATACCTTTGCGATAGAAGCATGTTCATCATCCAGTAATCCCTGATCCTGTAACTGAGATAATCTGAATGTCATGGTCTGCATGGCCGTGAGGTTCGAGAGCATTTCTACGAGATGATTTTGTATTAACTGGAAACTGGCGATTGGTTTGCCGAATTGTTTACGCTGACGGGTATAGGTCAGGGCATTTTCATAGGCTCCTCTGGCACAGCCTACGGCTAACCAGGCTACGCCTGCTCTTGTCATTTGCAGTACCCTGGCAGTATCTTTAAAGGAGTTTGCATGAGCGAGGCGATCGCTTTCGGCAACTTCGCAGTCCTGTAAGGTGATGATACCATTTTGTACAATGCGGAGGGCCATTTTATCATGCATCTTCTCTACACTGAAACCGGGTGTACCTTTACGTAAGAGGAATCCTTTTACCTGGTTATCATCCACATCTCTTGCCCATATGACCAATACATCGGCAAAGGTGGCATTGCCAATCCATTTCTTCTGACCATTTAAGACCCACTTGTCTCCTACCCTTTTTGCCGTGGTGGTCAGGCCACCGGCGGCACCGGAACCGACTTCGGGTTCTGTGAGGCCAAAGGCGCCGATGATCTTTAATTGCTCCATACCGGGCAGCCATTCTTTCTTTTGTGCTTCGGAGCCGAGGGCATGAATGGATCCCATGGCCAAACCGTTCTGTACACCAAAGAAGGTGGCAATGGAGCAATCTACCCGTGCCATCTCCATCGCGATGATTCCTTCCATTACGAAGGAGTATTCGCCCCTGAAGGTGCCACCGCAAATATTTAATGCTGCGAGTTTGGGTATAATTTCAAAGGGGAATTCAGCTTTGAACCAGTATTCGTTTACGATAGGCTGAATTTCCGTTTCCATAAAATGGCGGACTTTCAGTTGTAGGGCACGTTCTTCTTCTGTGAGCATACCGGCAAGGTCGTAAAAGTCACCGTTTACGGGAGGAAGCTCTTTCTTATGGCCGCTACCGCTGGTGAGCATTTTCATTAATCCAGCTAGCTGCTGGTCATTCATTTTGCCTACTGCGGCCATTACTTTTGGCAGGTCCACTTTTTCGGCGATGTGGCCGAGCTGTTGGAAATCAATGTTTTTGAGTAAGTGGAATGCCTGTCTGATGGTAGAAAATTTCACTGCCATATGGGGAGGTTTTTTATAAATATAAGAAAATCCTCAGCTAGCTTTTAAAAGCCGGCTGAGGATGGGGCTATCTAAAAAACGGATAGCCTAAACAATTGAAAATAAGAATCTGAGTGAAATTTCGACAACCAGTTTGAACCCCTAACCGGGCAAGCTGACACATTAAACAATTGAAAACAACACCCTCGCTGGCACGTCCGCCGCCAGTTGTATGCCCTTAATCTGTTCTTCTATCAATTTTTCAATTTTCTTTTTTCCAAACATACTGTAAGGAAATCGTAACGTGATCTTGAATTTAATTGCAGGTTCATCGTCCTGCAACCTGTAACCAAAACGGATGTCTTTAATCTTTTCCTTCCCTATCAAATTGGAAAGAAGCTGAGCAATCTCAGATGGATGCTTTAAAGTTGTGTGTTGTTGCATGTCTGGCTAAATTGGGGCGTAACCACGCCTGTTTTTTTCAATAAATACGACGTCTACATTTCAAAGGGTGGGAATTAGGACTGGGTCTAACGGAAACATGTGTCAATTTAATCACAAAACCGGTACATTTGTGGGGCGATGCACAACACCTACAAAATATAATGAACGCAATTGAAAGTTGTATAATAACCTTATCAGGAATTTACCTCGTCAATTTTAGATGAAAATATATTTATTCACCGCGATCGAACAGGCATTTAAAAAAGAATTTTATCAGCAGATCCGGTCTCAGAATATTCGGGTGACAGGCATTACAGCCAAGATTGTATTGTTTACCACGCTTGTTACCCACATTCTTACGCTGACGTTGCCGGCGAGTAGTTCCCTGCCTGCGGGACAACAGGTTCAACTGATTATTATACAGCGATTCCTGCTTATAAGTTCAGCGGTGATTGCTTTGGCTATCTACCTGATCCGTACTAAACTGTCTTCATTAGAGCAAAACCGATACCATTTCCTGGTCATTCTCTTTGCCTTGTGTTTTATTGGGAGTTGTATGGGACTGACTTTCGTATCGCAACACAATCCTAAGAACACAATGACCATGATGCTGATAGGTTTCCTGGTCATAGCCATGGTACAGGTATTTTCATTCAGACAACTCATCACCATTTGCCTGGTTACGGGGGCAACCTTTTCCATCTTTTTCCACCTCTTCCAGGTGAACAAGGTGGCGCTGGTGGGGAACATGGTTATATTCTGGCTCATGATGTGTGCATTTCTTGTAGTTTCCAGACTGTTATATTCTTATCACGCCAATTATTTTATAAAGATAAAAACTATTGAACAGAAAAACGAGGAGATTGCAGCCGCTAATAAACTGAAGACAGAAATTCTGGGGATTGTAGCGCATGACCTGCGTAGTCCTATTTCGGGCATTCGTTCTGTACTGCACCTGATGCAGGAGTACCCTTTTACCCCTGAGCAGGAGAATAAATACCTGGCCTGGATCAGCGAGGCCTGCACTACTGCGGACCAGATTATTGAGGAACTGCTCTCAGCGGCAAGACAATCAGATGAAAACAAACTACAAACTAATTATATTTCCCTGAATGACTGGCTGGTGAATGTGCGTGACAACTGGCAACAACAAGTCAGGCACCAACAGCGGGTATTGCTGGAGTTGCCTCAGGGAGAGATAAAAGCACATATTCATACCGGCAAACTACAGCGGGTGGTAGATAACCTGCTACACAATGCAATGAAGTTTACACCTGATGGAGGGGATATAACCCTTGGCATGCGGCCGCATCGTGGAGGCGTGCGGATCTCTGTGGCAGATACTGGTATAGGTATCCCGGAGGAGATGCTACCTAATATCTTCGACCGGTTTACTTCAGCCAGGCGTAAGGGCCTTCATCATGAACCTTCCACCGGGCTGGGGTTGCATATCTGCAAGCAGCTGGTGCAGCAACACGGTGGTAATATCTACGTTTCATCACAAGAGAATAAAGGTACTATCTTTAATATCGACCTGCCTTTTACAGTGTTGTAAAGTGTTGTTGTTAACATAGACCTTAGTTACCCCCTGGATAAGGTTCCGCCTTTAAACACTACACAATGCTGTAAGCTCATGGATAAGATGTGGCGCCATTTCCACGGTCTTCCACATGTACCACCTCCAAAATGCGCGTTGCAATTGCATTAACCAGTTGCGGATCTGCTGCATAATCTGGATTTGGCTGTAAATCTCCGTTTACCTGCAGTAAATAATCGATGGAATGTTCGTCATCCAGCACTGCTTTGTAGTGCTCGATTCCTCTTGATTCATGAGGCATAACCACTACAATGTAGTTGCTACCTTTCAGGTCAAAGTCTAAGGTAAAATCTTTCATATGGCATCACTTTTAAAATGCAATACGCAAAATTGTCCATACAGCGTAATAGGTGATAGTTGTAGATTGTCTGCTGTTTTTTTTTGCGTAACCTAAATATAACAAAATTAAGGCCACGGAGTTGCAGAAAATCTATAAGTGATTAGTCTTCTTTCCCTCCTTTTTCTCCTGTGAACCAATGTTCTTTTTGTTTAAAGAGCACATTAAAGGTGGTCAGTGAGCCGTATATGCGGGTAATGTATTGTTGCATATTAACTTTGTCTTCGTCGGAGAGCAGTTTGTGGCTATTTATTTGTTGCTCGAGTACACGGAGACGATCTCTTACCATCACGATTTTATGAAAAAATACTTCTATGGGTATTTCTTTTGGTTTCAACGAAGCATCCTTTGGTTGAAGAAGGAGATTGCCACCTTCCCACCTGTCGCCAAGCGGGATGATCTCGTTAGGTTCGCCCCAGAGACGGAGGATCTTTAATAAAGAAGTTTCGACGGCGGAGGTAGTTTCCACTTCGATAGATTGGTTTTCTATGTGGAGGATTTCGAAAAGCGGATCAGTTTTATCTACTTCGATGACACCCTGGTCCATAAAGGTAACTACGTATTGTGCGTATTTGACCCCGATAATGACACCCGGACCGTGTTTAGCGTGTTGTACTCTCGAACCTTTGCCGGCGATTAATTCTTCCATGCTGTGTTGGTTTTTTACAAGGTATTGAAAAAGCGTAAGTTATCCCAATTCGACCATCGCCTTTATCACTCCCGTCTTTGGATCTAACCAGCTATTAAACTCATCTTTTACGGCTTCGAACTTTACCCTGTGTGTGATATAGGTTACCGGATCCACTTCCCCACTTTTCATATTCTTCACCACATGCACAAAATCTTCTCTTGTAGCATTCCGGCTACTCATCAATGTCGCTTCTCTTTTATGAAATTCCGGATGGCTCACGCAGATCTCTCCTTTTTGTAAACCCACCAGTACATAACGGGCGCCATGCGCCATATATTGAAAACCATTATTGATCGCTTTCTGGCTACCGGTAGCATCAATTACAACTGTAGGCATATCGCCGTTGGTAATTTCCTGCAATACGGTCATTACATCTTCGGTAGTTGGATTAATTGTATGAGCGACCTTTAATTTGTCTTTGCAGAATTGCAGGCGACCTTCATTGATATCCATCGCAATGACATGGCCACCGGCAATGCGGGCAAATTCCATGATACCAAGGCCAATAGGACCTGCCCCGATCACCAGGACAAATTCACCGGGTGTAACACCGGCACGGCGTACGCCATGAGCACCAATGGCGAGGGGTTCCACGAGTGCAAGCGCTTCCATGCTGAGGCCTTCGCCATGTATTAATGAAGAAGAGGGAACGGAAAGGTATTCTGCCATACCACCATCGATGTGTACACCACAAACCTGGATACGGGTACAGCAGTTTGGCTTGCCGCTACGGCAGGCGATGCAGGTACCGCAATTAAAATAAGGGATAAAAGTAACGGCTTCGCCAATGGTAAAACCAGGGGCGTTGTCAGCAGCTACCAGTTCGCCGGCAAGTTCATGACCGAGTATACGTGGGTATACAAAGTAAGGTTGAGTTCCTTCAAAAGCGTGGAGGTCTGTGCCACAAATGCCGATACGTTTGATTTTTATAATCGAATGGTTGGCCGTTAATGCGGGCATTTCTTTTTGACCATAATCAAATTGACCTGGCGTGGTACATGTAAGTATTTTTATCATGGTTGTAAAATAAAACAAAAAATGTTGGTTTTACGTTCGGTAAAACCAACATTTTTTGCAGGGGGCCCCTGGCCTGCTGACTGCCCGGTGAAAAGGGTTATCCTTCTTTAGGAATATTTACAGTAGCGCTATCTGTATCTTTTTTCTTTGATTTCTTTTTATCATCTTTCTGATTCTTCTTATTATCTTCTTTTTGTTGTTTTTGGTTCGCCTCTTTCGCCGCTTTTTCCTTCTTCCTGAAATACCCTCTCAATAAGAAATTATGTTTCAATGCCTCCATGTTCTGACTAAATCCTTCTGATCCTTTATGCACCGCTCTCATTGTTTTCTTCGCCTCATTCACAGTACCTTCCAGGTCATTTGCCATACTATCACTATACAACAATCTGCCTATACTTCCCTTTCCCTGATTCACCTGTGTAGCAATTCCTGCCAACTGCCCGGTTATTACTTCTGCATTGTAAGCTACGCCGGAAAGCCTGTCCAGTACCTTATCAAACTGCATCGGATCCACTGCATTGATGGTCTCCCCATCATTTACAGGTACATTAGATGCTGTGCCGGAACTAATTGCCACCAGCTTATCTCCCATCAATCCATCAGAACTGATACTCGCCACCGCACCTTTTTTAATAAAAGGCTGTACTTTTTTCTGCACGATCAAAGTTACCCGGGCAGTAGAGTCGGACAAAATATCGATATTGTCTACAGTACCCACATCGATACCTACAAACCGGATATTATTCCCCACCTGTAACCCACCTACGTTTTTGAACGTACCATATAAGGTGATCGTACTCCTGAACATATTTTTATTTCTGCCAATAAGGAAAATACCTACCAGCAACAACAGGATGGTGACCGATGTAAATATACCAACCTTCACTTTCTGAGATGTCTTGTCGCGCATACAGTATTATTTGAAAAAGTTATTAATGAGATCATCCTCTGATTTCGCCAGCTCGTCGTACGTGCCTGTGGCTATATATTCTCCATCATTCATTACCACGATCCTATCTGCTGTAATTCTTGCACAAGGCATATCGTGGGTGATAATAATGGACGAAGTATCGTATTTTTCCTGCAGGGTCACGATCAGTTCACTGATCTCCCTTGCAGTAATAGGATCCAGTCCGGTAGTAGGTTCGTCATACAGCATAATTTGGGGCCGCAGAATCAATGTTCTGGCTAGTCCTACTCTTTTCCGCATACCTCCTGACAGGTCAGATGGATATTTATCAATGGACTCTGTTAATCCTACACTGTCCAATGCTTCTTCTACCCTTTTCGTCAGTTCTGCCTTATCTTTTATTTGCAAAACATGGGTGAGTGGAAATTCCAGGTTTTCTCTTACCGTCATAGAATCATACAAAGCACCACTCTGGAAAAGGAACCCAATCTTTGTTCTGATTTCTTTTAGTTCATCTTCATTTAAGGTCGGGATCTCTTTTCCCAACACTTCCAGTTTGCCTTCATCAGGTTCCAGCAACCCTGCAATACATTGAATGGTCACAGACTTACCTTGGCCAGAACGGCCCAGTACTACTATATTCTCGCCTTTGTGTAGTTCGAGGTTAATGTCTTTCAGCACCTCATTTTCTCCAAATGATTTCTTCAGGTGCTCTATGCGAATCACAACTTCATCCATAATTAATAATATAACAGGTTAGTGATCTGTACTGCAATCGCATCTAATAAAATAATCCAGAGAGAAGCAGTTACCACCGCTGAATTGGCGGCCAGACCTACGCTTTCAGTACCTCTGCTGGCGTGATATCCTTTGTAACAGCCTACAAATCCAATGGCAAATCCGAAAAAGAATGTCTTCACCACAGCCGGTATCACATCACTGAATTCCAGTGCGGCAAAGGCTTTGCGAAAGAAGAGCGTACCGCTTACATGTCCCTGGGTATTGACGCCCAGCCACCCGCCTACAAACGCCAGTGCATCGGCCATGACAGTGAGTAAAGGTACCATGAGCGTACATGCCAGAATACGGGTTACTACCAGGTATTGAATGGGGTTCGCACTGGATACTTCCATGGCATCGATCTGCTCCGTCACTTTCATACTCCCCAGCTCTGCTCCTATACTGGAAGCGATCTTGCCTGTACAGATCAGGGCTATGATCATAGGTCCTATTTCGCGTACAATGGAGATGGCGACCATACCCGGTACAAAGCTCTCTGCACCAAATTGTTTCATGGTAGGCTGGGTTTGCAGGGTCAACACAAATCCGATAATAAAACCTGATACCGCCACCAGGGAAATAGATTTAACGCCTACTATATAACATTGATGGAGAAATTCATTCCATTCGAAGCCATTCCGAAAAATATTCCGGCCAAACTGGGTGGCAAAAGCGACCTGCTCTCCCACCGCGGCCATGTATCTATTTAAGGATGAAGTAATTGCACTTGCCATAATCGTTCGCATTAGTTCTGATGATGCTGCTACTATAATAAGATGTAATTTCATGCCACCCTTTTTTACCGGTTTTTAGTGATAAAAAGGCTGGTAAATGGGTATTATTTTACACAATTGTAGGGGGACGAGTGGGATGACCGCCGCAGAGCAGGGTGATCACTTCATTTTTTTAATATTTTTGGGACTATCATGAGAAATAGAAAATGTCAGCTTTTTATTTTAATGCTCCTGTTACTGGTGCAGTGTACTTCTAAGAAGCACAATTATGCGGAGGAGATCCCTGATCCTATGAAGAAGGGAGGGTATGTGAGCAATCCGGATCACATCATTTCAGACAATACCACAGCGGCGCTGAACGACCTGCTTGGCAAACTGGATCAGGCAGGCAAGGCACAGGTGGCGGTGGTGTTGCTGGAAAGTATTGGCAATCAGGCGGTGGAAGACGTATCACATCTTCTCTTTACTACCTGGAAACCCGGAAATAAGGAAACGAATAATGGACTGGTGGTACTGCTGGTAAAAGACCAGCATAAGATCCGCTTTGAAACCGGGTATGGACTGGAAGGCGATCTGCCGGATGTGATCTGTTTCCGGATACAACAGTCCGTGATGCTTCCTTATTTTAAGACGGATAATTATGATGAGGGGATGGAGAAAGGTTTGCAGGCAGTAGCGGAGATATTGACAAATCCGGAGGGCGCGGTGAATGTAGCGGATAATGGCGATGGTCTGGCCGATACAGCGATTGAAGCCGCTGATGCGAATGCCGTAGTTGCACATGGGGGTGTAAATGTTGTAGCTGAAGATAGAGGTGTGAATGCCGCTGTTGCTGATACGGTTAGTGCTACAGCAAACGAACCTTCTCTGACAACTGATGCAACTGACGCCAATGTTGCCACAAACAGTGCAGCGGATGAATCGCAGCAAGACCCGAATTATTTACTGCCGGACAATGGTATTTCCCGTCCTGGTGTAGGCACTATCTTCTTTTATTTCTTTTACCTGGTTTTCAGTTTGATCATATTTGGTATACTCAAAGGAGAAAAACACAAAAATGACCTTTACAGAACCACCTGGCTGGCCACAAGCTTTGTACTGTTGGTACCCGGTATCGTCATACTGATACTCTCTTATGCGGTGAATATACCTTATAGTTTCTGGATCACCTTAGGTCTCTGCTATCTGACCTGGACTATCTATCTTTCCTACAGGTATACCCTGACGAATGCCCGGGAAAAGAAACTGGAATTTGCTGACAGGCATGCCCGTTATGAAGCACTGAATATAGCACATAAGAACTTGTTATTCACTGCTTTCGTATTCCCGATCCCTTTTCTCGCCTATTATCGCTGGCATTACCAGCGCATGAAAAAACTGCGTTACGAGCCGTATGACTGCGATGCCTGCACACAACCAATGACGCTGCTGAACAGAAATAAGAAAAAAGCATTCCTGAATCAGATCCAGGCCGCAGAAGAGAAAGTTGGATCGGTGATTTATGATGTATGGTATTGTAGGCACTGTGATACTCACAAAACTATCGGGTACGACAGTATTTACAGCAAGGTAAAAACCTGCCCTAAATGTAATAATAAAACCTTTGAAGAGACGCGTACGCAAACCGTCAAAAGAGCAACCGAATATTCAACTGGAGAAGGGATACAATTTTCTGAATGCAGGTACTGTAATTATGTTGAAAAAAAGACGTTTGTAATACCACGAAAATCGTCTTCCAGCACCTCCTCTTCCTCCTCCGGGTCATCTTCCTCTTCATCCAGCGGAAGCTGGGGTGGTGGCTCATCTGGCGGCGGCGGGTCCAGCAGCAGTTGGTAAAATTTGACCGATAACTGATTTTGGTCATTGATATATATCAGGATAAATAAATACTTTTGTACTATGAATTCTGAAAAACAACTGAGGAAGGGCCCAACCTGGTGGCATCAAATTGACTTTTTAGGCATGCATTTATTGCCTCTTCTGGCATTTTTCACGCATGTAACTGCATTCGATTGGATTTTATGTGCATTTCTTTATGTAACCAGGATGTTCTTTGTAACCGGTGGTTACCATCGTTATTTTTCACATCGTACATTTAAAACTTCCCGTTGGTTTCAGTTTGTACTTGCGGGTGGTGCACAGAGTACTTTTCAGAAAGGCGTGTTATGGTGGGGTGCAAATCACAGAATTCACCACAAACACAGTGATACGCCAGAAGATCCGCATTCAGCAAATATTTATGGTTTCTGGTATGCACACATGGGCTGGATTATGGGGCCTGAGTACAAACCAACCCGTTTTGACCTGATCAAAGATTTCAAACAACCTGAACTTTTCTGGCTGAATAAATACCACTGGGTACCAGGTCTGGTATTGATGACGGTTAGTTACTTCCTGGGTAATAAAATAAATGGTACTGGTTGGTTCGACTGGCATGCAGGTCTGTCTACCTTATGGATTGGTTTCTTCCTGAGTACAATCCTCGTATACCACGCTACATTTACCATCAACTCCCTGATGCATAAAGTTGGTAAGCCAAGATATGAGACCGGTGATTACTCAAAGAATAGCGTAATCCTGGCACTGTTGACCCTGGGTGAAGGCTGGCATAACAACCACCACTATTACCAGAGTGCTACCAAACAAGGTTTCTATTGGTGGGAAATTGATATTACTTATTACATCATCAGGACTTTAGGTGTGTTTGGTATTGTTTGGGATATCAGAGGGGTGCCTGAGAAAGTGAAAAATTCTAATTTTTTAAAGGAAAAAGGCAGGCAATTAGAGCCTAGTTTTCCAGCAAATGATTCAGTAGAAGTCAATAAATAAGAGATTAAAATAATATAAAAAGAACTCTCGTCTGGCCAGGCGGGAGTTTTTTTTATGACTTTTGGGATTAAACATCTGATGTTTCAATAGAACATCCTACCTTTGTTAAACATCAGATGTTTAAGAAAGATGGCAAATACAATCAAACTGGCAGATAAGGTTATCTACCAATTGCAACAGGACATCTCGCTGGGGAAATATAAACCCGGTGAGTTAATTCCCCCGGAGCCCGTACTCATGGAGCTATTCAACGTAGGCAGGTCCACCATCAGGGAAGCGATCAAAACACTTTCCAACGCGGGGATCTTAAGGGTACAACAAGGGGCTGGCACCTTTGTATGCAGTACGGAGAATAATGAACCCCTGGATAAGCGTCTTCGGCGCGCTGCCAGGATGGAAGTAACCCAGGTGAGGTCGCTACTGGAAATAGAGATTGCAAGACTGGCTACCCAATTCAGGGATGATCAGGACATCAGCTATATTACTGCCGCCCTGGACGACAGGTGGCAGGCCATTCAATCAGAAAATTACGAAGCCGCTGCTGACGCCGATATCCGATTTCATAAATCGATCGCCCATGCCTCTCACAACAGTGTGCTTGCTGACCTATACCAGACATTTACAGGGGTAATCCGGGAATCGTTTTCACAGCGGGAGAAACCGCATGTGCAACAGTTCCAACAGACGCACCAGCTACATGCAGACCTGCTGAATGCTATCAAAAATCAGGATACCGCTGCCGCGACAAGGGTTGTGACCCAAATCCTGGAAACGAACTTCTAAACTTATTGTCATGTCAATACTATTATTTTCACTTATTCTGCTGGTCGGCGCATTTATGGCTGGCATGCTAGGTTCTCTTACCGGCCTTGGAGGAGGTGTTGTCCTCATTCCATTACTAACGATTGTATTTCATGTAGACATCCGCTATGCAATCGGTGCATCACTTGTAGCCTCTATCGCTAACTCATCGGGTGCGGCGGCGGCTTATATCAAGGAAGGTATCACGAACGTACGCATCGGTATGTTCCTCGAAATTGCCACGACAACCGGTGCTATAATCGGGGCGTTATTAGCCATCTACACACCGACTTCCTTGGTAGCGATCCTCTTTGGTGTAGTACTGCTTTTCAGTGCAGCGATGACCATCCGTAAAAAGAATGAACAGGGTGATAATACCAGCAATAGTAAACTGGCACGCATTCTCAAACTAAACAACTCCTACCCTGTGAATGGTGAAATGGTGCCTTACAAGGTACGTGGTGTAGGAGGAGGTTATGCGCTCATGACCCTTGCAGGTATTGTATCAGGGCTGTTGGGTATCGGTTCCGGTGCTTTGAAAGTATTAGCGATGGACAATGTGATGCGTATTCCGTTTAAAGTATCTACCACTACCAGCAACTTCATGATCGGGGTCACTGCTGCAGCGAGTGCCGTGGTGTATTTGCAAAGAGGGTATATCGATCCGGGAATTGCCATGCCGGTTGTATTGGGGGTATTGGCAGGTGCATTTGGTGGCTCTAAATTGCTGATGAAAATGGACGTAAAGAAACTGAGATTGCTCTTTAGCATAGTGATCAGCGCACTCGCCATACAGATGATCTATAATGGTTTAACAGGTAAATTGTAAGATGATGAAACAGTTATTTTCAAAAGAATTCTGGCAGGAAAGAGATGTTGAGATGTTTATCGGAAAACAATTACGTTGGGGAGTGATCACATCCAGCATTATTGCATTCATTGGTGGTATTATCTATTTATCCAGCCATGGTGGCGGTATGCCGGAGTATCATGTATTCAAAGGGGCGCCTGAGTATGTAAGACATTTACCGGGTATTTTTCATGGGGTAGCACGCGGCGATGGAATGGCGATTATACAGTTGGGCGTTGTGGTATTGTTAGCGACACCGATCACCCGTATTGCATTTTCTGTCATCGCATTTGCGATGGAAAAAGATAAACTTTATGTGATGATCACCTTGTTGGTTCTGAGCATTATTATATTCAGTATATTCAGCGGACTGGGAGGCTGATCCTCCCAGCCCTGCTGGCTTTTAGCTCTTTCTTTCATAATGTAGCAGCATGTTCATAGCATCACTGAATGACCCCGCTCTCACGATCTCTCCTGCGTTGATAAAGAAGATCTCGTCTGCATTTTCAATCGTATTCAATCTATGCGCGATGATCACACGCGTAGTATGTGAAGGTAATTTCTGTAAGATCTCTTCCAGCAATTGTTCAGTGACTGTATCGATATTGGCAGTTGCTTCGTCCAATACTAATAATTCAGGTTCTCTGAGTACCGCACGCATAAAGGCGATCAGCTGTTTCTGCCCCAGGCTCAGACTATCACCACTACTCAGCACAGGCGTTTCTAATCCGCCATCAAAGCGTGTGAGTAAGGTATCTAAACCCGTAGTACGGATCACTTCCTGCAACTGGTCAAGGCTATAATTCCCGTACTTTTTATTACCATAAATGATATTCTCATAAATATTGCCGGTGAATAAAAACGGTTCCTGCAGGATAAAGCCAATCTTCTGCGTACGTTCTTCATCCGTAAAGCTGCGGATATCTTTGCCATCCAGTAGCACCTCTCCTCCTGTGGGATCAAACAACCTTGCAATCAAAGATGCGGTGGTCGTTTTACCACCACCAGTAGGGCCTACCAAAGCATATGTTTTGCCGCGTTCCATTTCGAAACTGATATGATGGAGAATGTCTTTACCATCAGGATAATGAAAGTTCACATCTTTGAATGCGAGCAAGGGGGCGTTGCCATCCGTATTTGCAGCTGGAATAACATGCAGATCAGACTCCATGTTCAGGATGTGTGAAATCCTGTCCCAGCCTGCCATTGCCACCTGGAAGTTTGTATACAGAATGGCGAACTGGCGCATGGGGTTGTAGAAGTAAGTACAGTAGGACAGGTAACTGATGAGCAAACCAATAGTAAACTCATGATGAGCGATCAGGTAAATACCATATGCCAATACGGCCAGTTGGGCGAGGTTGGCGCAAAGGCTGAATAAAGGCATGAAGAAGTTATTGACCAGACCTGCTGTCACCGCGGTTTTGTATTGTTCTTTGTTCGCAATATCAAAACGTTTGCGGAAATAATCCCTGCGATTAAAGGCGATGATCACTTTGAAATTGTTCAGGCTTTCCTGGATTTCAGCGCTCATGCCACCGGTGCTCTTCATGTTTTCCGCGTTCTTCTTTTTAACGATTGGGCCAGTGATCTTTGTTATGATCAGCAATAAAATAGCAGGTGCAATGGCAGCGATACCCAGGGTAAAATGGATACTGAGCAGGAAGATAGAGGCCCCGATCATAGAAGCTAAACCACTGACAAATTGTACCAGGGATTGTGCAAAGAACTGGTTCAGTTTGTCAGTATCATTATTGATACGGGAGATGAGATCGCCGGCTTTGTTCTGATTGAAAAATGCAATCGGCAATGCCTGCAGGCGGCTGAACACATCATTACGTAGACGGTACAGGATATTCTGACCTACTTTTCCCATCAGGCTCGTCTGAAAGTAGCTGGCAGTGAGGGAAATGAGGAATATACCGAAGAGGATCCCGGAAAATAACAGTACTCCGTTGAATTCTTTATGTGTGACATAAACATCGATCGTATGCCCTATCAGGATAGGGATGGATAGGTTCATGGAAGTACTGATCAGGATGGCAACGAGTGCCCCGAACAGTGTATTCCGGTCTGGCCGCAGATAAGGTAAGAAGTTCTTGAGCGCTTTACCGGTCTTCGTTTCCTGACCGGCAGCCAGTTTATTCAGGTTGTAGCTCATAGTTGCTGGTGCTGCGTTGAGAGTTATAGATCTGCACATATTCAGGACAGGATTGCATCAGTTCATTGTGAGTACCGATTGCAATGACCTCTCCTTCCATCAGCAGGATGATCTGATCAAAGTGCACAGCGGAGGCGATCTTTTGTGTCACGGAGATCAGGGTCAGGTCAGGATAATTTTGTTGCACATTTTGCAGAATGCGCTGTTCCGTATTTGGGTCTACCCTGGCGGTGAAATCGTCCAGCAACAAGATCGTAGGATTGATGGCGAGGGCTCTTGCCAGCATCAGTCGTTGTTTCTGGCCACCGGAAAGGCTGGTACCGCGTTCAGAAACGATGGTTTCCATGCCTTCGGGGAGGGTAGTTATAAAGTCTTTGAGTTCAGCGGTGGAAATGGCTTTTTCCATCAGGGCATCGCTGACAGTTTCATTGAAAGCGATGTTTTCTTTTAAACTCATATTGAACAGGATACTATCCTGGAATACGAGACCTATTTGTTGTAATAGTCGTTCTTTATCGTAATCTTTCAGGTCAGTGCCATCGTAGGTCACCTTTCCGCCATCGGGGTTCAGCAGGCCTACGAGTACATTGAGCAGTTGTGTTTTTCCGGCGGCAGTCGGGCCAATGATGGCGGTGCGCGTACCTGCTTTCACATTGAAAGAGATATCTTTTAAAACGGGTTTGCCTGCCAGTGTGAGGTTTACATTTTCCATCGCGATATCGCCATCAATGGTACGCTGTATAGTGCCGGTATCGACAGTATCCGGAGCGTAGAGCACTTCGGCAATACGGGCATAGGATGTGGCTGATTGGGCGATCAGGCCACTCATAAAGCCGATCACTACAATTGGGAAGATGAGGATGGACACATAGCTGTTATACGCCGCTAATTCACCCAGTGACATGGTATTATTGATCACATAGTGGCCACCCAGCAAGAGGATCGCCAGCAGGGACATATTTGCCATAAAGGAGATGACAGGTACCAGACCGGCGAAGAGGCGGACTACGGACATGCCGAGCGTTTTGGATTCGCCGTTTGGAGAAATAAAGCGGTCGTATTCCTGTTGCTGAGCATTGAGAACGCGGATGAGGGCAGCGCCCATCACGCTTTCGTTGATAATTTTATTGAGGCGGTCGATGACTTCCCTGCTTTTTTTGAAGATAGCGCGCACCTTGTTTAATACCATGTAAAAGGCGAGGCCGATGACAGGGATGATGGTGATGACGCAGAGGCCCAGTTTCCAGTTCATGACGAGTAGCAGGGTGCTGGCGCCGATGATGATAAAAAGGGAAGAAGATACGGACACAATTCCTTGCGACACGAACAGTTTTACTGTGTCAATATCGGAGGTGAGGTTGGTCAATAGCTTGGAGGGGTTGGCGGCCTGGATGGCGGCGTACTGCTGGCGGGATATTTTATCGGCCAGTTTGGTGCGCTGTTCGCTGGCTACTTTCTCAGAGGTGTAGGTTTGGATAATGCTCTGGAGGTAGGTGAAAATAAAAATGAAGGCGGCAGCGAGCACAAATTCGGTGACCAGTCCGGACATGTCCAGGTGGCCGTTTGTGTAGGCGTCGATACCTCTGGAGATGAGCCATGGCAGGACCAGGTTCAGGCCATTGCTGAGCAGGGCAAGTAAGATCAGGAGGGTGACCATACCTTTATAGGGCGTCAGGATGGAGGTGATACCAGGAAGGGCCGGTGCTTTGGAAGCAGGTGGGCTTGTTTTTTTCCTCATAAGTGATTGTAATAGTAATAAGTTGCCATAACGGTGCGCCAGTGGCAGCGGCTAAATTACACCAAATTGATAGACGAAGGAGGGGTTGAGATATTTTATAATACTTGATAAATATTTGGGGATTTTTTGGGAGGGGGTGTGGGGATGGTTTTGGGGAGTGGTTTGAG
>NZ_MTKN01000028.1:0-41337 GCF_001975825.1 [Flexibacter] sp. ATCC 35208 | reverse complement strand
TTTTGGAGGGGAGGTTGAGGAGGAGGTTTTTGGTGGTAAAAAAAATGCTCCGGGTGTTTTGCCCGGAGCTTTAATTTGACGCGTCCGCGTCACAGCTATTTTTGATGGAGCAACCCAGTTAGGCGATACTAACTGAAGGTTTCCATGAATATACTGTAGATTCCATGAATACCTCCTTTTCTTTGATGAGTTATGAAGTTAAGTAATTTTTACGTTTCAACAAAGCCCCACTTTTGTGTCATTTTAATACAAAGAAGGCGCTTTTACTTTTGGTAAATTCGGTAAAAGCGTCTCTCTTTTAATCAATAACTAAAAACCTTTTAGTAATCAAATATTAAAAACTTTTCAGTAATCAATAATTAAAAAAAGGGGTTAGTAATCAACAATTTAAAGTCTTTTTAGTAATCAATTATTAAAAGGTTGTATTTATAGTGAGCTCCTTCCATTCACTGATCTCATCGAGAATGCTTTGCAACTTCTCTGGTACTAGCTCTGCAGCATCTTTACCAATTAAGAAATTCAATGGTGGATGATCACTCTTTGCCATTTCAATAATAGCTGCTACCCCTTTTTCAGGATCGCCGGGTTGCTTACCATCGAGGTCTGCATGCCATTGAATAGAATCCTTTACAGATTGGTATTTACTTTCTGTTACACTCAGATCAGCACCCAGGAAGTTGGTTCTGAAATAACCTGGTAATACAACGGTGGCTTTCACACCAAATTCTTTGATCTCTTCTCGCAGGCCTTCTGTCAATCCAACTACTGCGAATTTAGTAGAGCAGTAGATCGCCCATCCTGGGAAACCTCCAAGCATACCGGCTACAGACGCGATATTGATAATATGGCCAGAGCGTTGCTCACGCAAATGCGGCATTACCTGTCTGATTACATTCAGTAAACCAAAGACGTTTATATTGAAATTTTCTCTGGCGTCTTTATCACTTACTTCTTCTAATGCACCTACTTGCCCGTATCCGGCATTGTTTACGACTACATCTATTTTACCAAATGTGCTGATCGTCTTTTCTATTGCGGCCTTTACACTTTCTTCTGAAGTAAGTGATACCGTGAGCGGCAGGAAATCATTTCCAGAAAATTCGCCTAAGGAAGCTGCATCACGTGAGGTGGCTGCTACTTTATAGCCTTTTGCTAATAACTGGGAGACTAAGATGCGGCCAAAACCTTTGGAGGCACCTGTTACAAACCATACTCTATTCATATAATAATAGGTTGATTGTGTTAAAGATTCGGGGATTTGAAAGCGGATGTTAATAATCTGTTGATTGTGTTAAGGATTCAGTGGCTTTGAAAGCTGCTGTCAGTAATCAGTTGACTTCGCTAATGATTCAGCCCTTTTGAAAGCTCCTATCAATAATCTGTTGACTTCGTTAAGGATTCAGTGGCTTTGAAAGCTGCTGTCAATTGTTCCATCTTATTCAGGCCCCGCTGATAAGCATCACTGCCTAATAAAAGGTACACTGGCGGTTCCGGCATATTTACCAATTGCATCATTGTTGCCGCAGCCTTTTCCGGATCACCAGCCTGTTCTCCATCCATGCCGGCATACTTTGCATGAGAATTCCTGATCGCAGTATAATCAGCAATTGGCGTATCTGTCATCACTAATGACTCAGCAGTGAGGAAACTGGTGCGGAATGCACCTGGTGCTACAAGGGTAACATGTATGCCGAACTCTTTTACATCTTGTGCCAAAACATCTGTCAAACCTGTAATGGCATATTTAGTTGCTGCATAAACAGACCAACCGGTATTCCCTGTTATACCAGCAATAGAAGATATATTAATGATATGCCCGCTTCTTTTTTGACGCATGAAAGGCAATACATGCCTGATCACATTCAGCGTACCAAATACATTGATATCAAAGCTGGTGCGCGTCACCGCATCAGATAATTCTTCTATACTGCCACCGATGCCATAACCGGCATTGTTTACAGCTACATCTATCTGTCCGAATTTGTCAACGGTAGATTGAATAGCGCTTGCTACGCTCCTGTCATCAGACAGATCTACCTCTAAAGGGAGGAAGTTACTATTATCATTGCCCACAGCTGCTGCTAAAGCCGCAGCATTGCGGGAGGTAGCTGCCACAGACTGGCCAGCCGCAAGTAATTGCTTTACCAAACTTAGGCCTAATCCTTTGGAGGCTCCTGTTACAAACCAGGTCTTTTTGTTGTCCATATCTTGCTCGTTTTGATAGGACAAAATTAGATTATGCAGGGTTGCTGATTATTACAAGGTTCAAACCATTGGTTACAAAATTCAAACAACGAGGCATGAGGTGGTTAAAAGCATCAAATAGTGCGGTAACGAGAAGACGTATTTATGGAATACTTTTTAAAGATATTCTATAAAACATGATATCAGGAGGATGTACTGCTGGCATACCTCTTAAAGATATTTTATACAAACCGGGTAAGAAGAAAAGGTAAATTATATTTATATTTCTTAAAGGTGTTTTATACCACCCGATAAGAAGACAAAACTACGGTTATGCCTCTTAAAGGTGTTTTATACAACCCGATAAGAAGACAAAACTACGGTTATGCCTCTTAAAGCTGCTTTATACAACCCGATAAGAAGAAGGCGTACTACTTGTATGTTTTTTAAAGAAATTATTAAAGTGTGCCGGTTCCTCAAAGCCAAGACTATAACTAATCTCCGCAATGTTCCAGTTAGTATGTTTCAGCAGCGCTTTAGCTTCGCCCAGTAATCGTTCTGCAATATGATCAGTAGTCGTCTTGCCAGTAGTCTCCCGGATGGCCCTATTCAGGTGGTTTACATGGACCGCCAGTTTATCAGCAAAATCCCGGGCAGAGCGCAAAGTGAAGCGTTGGTGAGGTGTTTCTATTGGAAATTGTCTTTCCAACAGTTCGGTGAAGATCGCTGTAATGCGGGCATTTGCATCTGTATGCTGGTAAAGCATTTCTGATGGCTGCATTTTCAGGGCATAATGAATCATCTCTGTAACATAGTTGCGCAGCAGGTCGTACTTATATTTATAATCAGAGTTGATTTCTTCCAGCATCTTTTTAAAGATGGCGCTCACATGCTTATCCTGGGTTTTGTTTAGCATGTAGGCAGGTTTACTGCCCAGCGCAAACATAGGAAGTTCATTGATATTGGTACGTAATGATTCCGTGAAAAAGGATTCTTTGAAGATGCAAAAGTAGCCAGCCCTTTCATTCTGTAAGGATTCGTAAGTATAAGGTACATTGGGATTGAAGAACATCAATGCGGTCCCGTCTGCTTCGATACTTTTATCTGCGTAATGATAGACGGTACGGCCCCTGATCAGGCTGATTTTATAAAAATCCCTGCGGGCGTAGTGGATGGGTGTAGCGCCTGGGCTTAAGGTATCTTCTATCCGGAATACATTAAAATGCCCGATATCCTGTTTCAGGTTATCAGGTAGCCAGTTAAATTTATGCTGGTAGAATTCTTCGAGTGTTTCCCTGTTTGCCATGGGGCGAAGTTACGAAATTCAAACAGATTCGATGATACTTTGCATTTAGGGGTATTCTGGTAAGGTTTGAAGCTTTGACAAAAGCGAAACCGGGAATACCGGCTTCCAGGTCTTTGAGAGCTTTTAATGTACTGGCGCCAAGGCCACTTAATCTTCCTTGTTTGTAATATAATAGAAAATGAGCCGCCAATACGGCAGGCTCAATTTTCCTGTACATCCCTAAAATCTCACACGTTGCTAGTGTGAGTTGTGTATCGTCTGTCAACTTCCAACTTCGATCAGGTTCTGGCTTTTTGCCCCAGTACCAGGTTGTTTTGTCATCTTTTAAATTGTCAAACTCCCAGGCACTCCCCCATGCATCGCCGATGGCTCCTCCGATAATACAGGCTTTAAATCGATCTGCTATTTGCATAGTTTATAATCTCGGATCTACTGGTTCAATTTTCAGTGTCAATACACTAAATATTTATTGATATTCTTTGCGCAACAGTCCTTATAACCTAAGATCTACTAATTCACTGTAAAAGGACAATACTCCAAATACGTATTGCCCCTCATTGCTCAGTGGTCCTTACAATCTTGGATCTACTGGTTCACTCTCCAACGCCAACACCCCAAACACACATTGATGCACTTTCGTCAACGGTGCCTTCGCCACAAACCTTTCCAACGCTTCTACCCCAAGTGCAAACTCCTTCTGCGCTAATATACGCTTCGTACTCAACCCCCTTTCTTTCAATCGGGTCAGGTTCTTCTCCAACGTATACTCAGGACCATAAATAATTCGCAAATACTCCCTTCCTCTTACCTTGACTGCCGGCTGCACAAAGAACTTATCATTCATAGTGATGAAATTATATGGTTTTACAACCATCCCCTCTCCTCCATTATTCGTCATTCCTTCCCACCATTTGATCACCTCTGCCAAACTGCTATCATCCCCCAATTCTACCACTCTATATTTAGTAGCAATGATAGGATTCCCCTCACCACCTGCAAACGCCGCCAACTGCTCCATATGCCACTCATGGTCCTTGTCAAAATAGGTATTGCCTTCTGTCGCCAACAAATGGAATGGCGCCAGCTGGTAATCTTCCATACCATTTACTTCCCAGCAATATTGTCTATAGGCCGTAGCAAACTGATCGACCATCACCGCCCTCTCCCTATACTCTCTCAGCAAAGGCAATGCAGCAGGATTAGTAGCTGCTTTTTCCAAACTCGCTACTGCTCCTTCCATCGCATATCTGCCGGCAGCACCTGTCGCTCCATATTGATTACGAAGTAACTGCTGCGCCTTGAGGTTCCATGGCATGAGCTCACAATCCAGCACCATCCAGTCCGTATTGAAAGCTTCCCATCCACCACGCGCTGTGATCACATCAGCGATCTTTTTCAGAAAAGCCTGCTCTATGACCTCATCATCAAAAAATACACGACCAGTACGGGTATAGACAATCCCAATGCTATCCTCCTGTATACCAAAGCGTCGTTTTACCACTTCCGGCTCCTTACACACCACCACCACCGCACGTGATCCCATGTGTTTCTCTTCGCAAATGACCTTGCTTACCCCTTCACCTATAAAATACTTAAACGCCTCACCAGGATGTTCCAGATAATCAGGCAAAGGACTGGTGGCAGTTGGAGACATTGTAGGAGGCAGGTACACCAGCCACTTAGGATTCACTCCCCAACGGCTTATGATCTCCAACGCTGATGCGGCATTGCCTTCACGGATCCCGATCCTTTTCATCAATCGGGTGTCCACTAATTGTTTGCCAATGACATCACTGATATCAAGTACATTATCATGCTCCTGCTGTAAGCTCAACTCATTCATTGACTCCTGGATCGGCCTTGATGGCACCGCATATTCCTGCGCTGCAGGTACGCTCACCAATTCCCTTTCAGGATAACGCAAAGCCGTGAGACTTCCGCCGAATACACAACCCGAATCTATATCTATTGTATTGTTAAACCATTCAGGACGTATCACTGGTGTATGCCCATACACCACGGCTGCTTTACCATTGTAATTAGCCGCCCAGTTATACCGCACAGGCAATCCAAATTCATCTGTTTCGCCGGTGGTCTCACCGTACAGACAAAATTCTCTCACTGCCCCGGAACCTCTGCCCTGCATGGTCTCCTTGAGACCCGCATGCGCTACCACCAGGTTACCATGATCGAGGACGTAGTGACTCACCAATCCATCCAGGAACACTTTTACTTTTTCTATCCATTCAGGATCGGCGCCTTCCAGCTGTGCCGCCGTACGTTCCAATCCATGCTGCAACTGTACATTTTTACCATTCAGGTATTTGAGCAGTTTGTTGTCGTGGTTACCCGGTACACAGAGTGCCCCCATTTCTGCTGTCGCCTGCATCACCAATTTCAATACTGCTGGTGAAGCAGGCCCTCTATCGACCAGATCACCAAGGAATACGATCTTTCTACCATTGGTCGCTGTGATGCGATGAGCTTCTTTATCGACGCTGTGACCAAGGTTAGTGAGCAGTGTACACAGCTCGTCATAACAACCATGTACGTCACCGATAATATCGAAAGGCCCTTCCTCCTGCTTCAGGTCATTGTAGAGTGGTTCTCTTATTATTTCGGTAATGCTGTCTACCGATTCCGGGGTACGGAATTCAAAATGCCTCCTGAATCCTTCTTCCCTGATTTTGTGAACACCGCTTTTCAGGGCAGCCATCTGGCTCTTGATCACACGGGGTGGCAGGTTTCTGTCAGTACGGGTTCTATTCCTGTCCTGACATACCCGGTCTGACATATTCAATATGATCGCAACGGGCAGTATGTGGTATTCTCTTGCCAGTGCCACCAGTTGCTTTCTGTATTGTGCATTTACATTGGTCGCATCTACGACCGTGAGCAGGCCTCTCTTCAGCCTTTTGGCAATGATGAAGTGCAACAGTTCAAATGCATCTTCGGATATATCGGGTGTATTTTCATCATTGCTGAGCATCAACCTGCAGGCGTCACTGCTGACGATCTCTGAAGGCCTGAACCATTTTTTTGCAAAAAAACTTTTCCCTGATCCTGATGCGCCTACTAATACTACCAGGGAGAGTTCCGGAAAATTTAATGTCATAATTCGTTATTGTTTAGAGAATACAACCATCTGGCTGGGTGCGCCTACTGCTTCGATCTCCTCTCCCAGTGGCTTTATTTCATAAGTATATTTATATGCGTCACGGATGTGCTCACACCATGCCTGGAATTCCTCGCGGGTCCATTCAAATCGGTGATCACTGTGTCGCTTCATTGTTTCATCTTCTGTAAAGGTGATGTTCCAATCCTTGTTGGGCGTGGTAAGCACGATGGTATCAGGTAGTATCTCATTGAATACATTCTTTTCCAATGCCAGCAGCCTATCTTCGTCCAGGTGTTCGATCACCTCTACCAGCGTTGCTACTTCGTAACCCTGTAAACGCCTGTCCCTGTAAGTGAGGGAGCCATGCAGCAGGTTAATACGTTTACGCTGTGTGTCGATCATCTTGTCCAGCTTGAGTCTTCTGGCAGCAACTTCAAGACTACGTGAAGATACGTCCATACCTGTGATGCGTTGCAGCTGTTTATTTTCCAGCAACAGTTTTATGAGACGACCTTCCCCACAACCCAGATCTACGACAGATCTGACCTGTAGACGGGCGATTTCGTCGCTGACAGCTTTCAATCTTATATCATGTAGGGTTTGTTTGGATTCTTTTTCAACTACAGGAGTATCTTCCGATACGGTGATTGCTGCCAATGCTTCGTTGGAGAGTTTTTGCTGATAACGGAGGTAACGGCGAACAATCAGTTCTTTGGCAGGATGCTCTTCCAGCCAGCCTTTCCCTTTGTTCATGAGTTTTGTGATCTCTTCCTCATTTACCCAGTAGTGCTTTTCATTGTCCATTACAGGAATGAGCACGTATAAGTGGGAGAGCAATGCCTGCAGGGTAACGGTATTTTTCAGGGTGACTGTAAAATACCGGCTTTCGCCCCATTCGGGAAAATGCGGATCCAGCGGGTGTTGGATAGCAGTCAGTTCATAGCCCAGCGGAAGAAAGAGTTGTTGCAATACTTCTTCGCCACCTTTTACTGAGAGGACGGAAAGTTGTACTTCGAGTTGCAGGGGGATGCTCACCAGTTCTGGTTTTGCTTTACAATTTCCGTTCAATGCGGAGCTAAATCCCTTAGAGATGGCACTGGTCATGAAAGAAGAGGCAACATAGGGGCGGTCATTTACATATTGATCCAATGCAAAGGGGTTGCCATCACTGTTCCTGACTAGTCCGACGGGGTCCATATCCAGCAATATTGCGCAGGTACATCTTTCATCGCTAACTTCCGGGTAGAAGACGTGGGCTTTACCGTTTACTACCTCGACAGATTGTACTTTGCCGGGGTGCTTGTGTAACAGAAACCCAAGGTCAGTGGCGGGGTAGCGTGAGTTGGTGATAGTTAATAACATATTTGCAATATAAATTATGTTGGCAAATATCTGAAGGATGTGTGAAGGGTATTTGCGCAGGAGAGAAAAATTTGAAGGAGATAAAAAAGCGGGCATTTCAATGAATGCTTCACATTCATTGAAATGCCCGCTGAATAATCCTGAATTAACCTAAGTTTAGTTATAAGGCGTGATCGTCACCTTGCCTTCTAACCCGGAAGGCTGTATACTCCAATTAGAAGCATCAAAATCTTTATAATTAATATTGACGAAATTAATTTCATGATATTGCCGCCATGGTATATGATGCCGATCCATATACCTGATATGATTAGCCATGAGGTTCGCCACTTCTATACGAATATCATTTTTTCCTGCACGCAGGTATTTGCCGATCCTAAGTGTAAATGGAATGCTCCACATGATACCCGCATCCTGTCCATTGATCCAGATATGCGCACTTTCATTCACTTTGTCAAATTGCAAAAGATATTCTCTGGAATTTTTTGCCGGTAACAGAAGACTTGTTGTGTATATCCCTATTCCGGAGAATGAAGTAACAGCAGTATCTGGTAATGTAGTCCAGTCCACTAAGCTATCCAATTTTACAGCAGGCGGAATGAACGGTCCGCCATCTTTGAATTCCAATTGCCATGGACCTTGCAGCGTAAGCGGTTTGCCAGCATTTTCAAGGTATCTCCATGCCGCATAGCTTCCCTTGGAAGCCCCACCTTCTGCCTTTAGGATAATTGATTCTCCCGATGCCAGTTGTAATTTCAAATGAGTAGTACTATCTGTATTCTCTATCTGCGCAAGACCAGTATCACCATGCAATGGATCCAGCATAAAGACACGTGATACACGGCGATTGACAGGAATAGACCGGTCAATTTTATTAGCCGTATGATTCACGATATAATAATAAGTATCCTCCCCATCCTTCCTGCGAATGAATTTCAATCCTGCATCTGTAAGCGCTTCACGGCGAATTCCAATTGAATGTAAGGCCCCTTCTACATCAGCAGTAATAATGATATTCTTCCTGCCTGCTAATGACTTCAACAATAATTGAAATTCTTTTCTACGCGTACCCAGCTCATTCATACCCGGTACATCCTCTGGCAATGCCAGAAAGATCACAGGAGTTCCATGCTGCGCAAGCGCAATAATCTTTTGCAATGTAGTCAGGGGCATCAAATGCGCCTTCGGAATTATCAATGCTTTGTAACCATTGGTTTTGGCTATCCAATTATCCGACACAAAATCCAGTGTATACCCTCTGCCATGCAAATTCATTACCTGTTTATAAAAATCCGTCGGATACAACCACTTATCTATATGATGTACTGACAATGGCATTTCCATCCCCTCCGCATCATTCCATATGTCATACACCGGCCAGTACACCAACAAATCATTATCCGGCTTGCCTGCCTGTAGTACTGACTGCACGCGGGTTATATACTCATTCAATCCGGGCAGATGCGACCACCAGCTATTAGCAGGTACAAAATTCACAGATGCATAAAACAACCACCCGGGAAAAGGCACCTTCTTCGGAGAATACGTAGTACCATGATAAAATACATGATTTACGCCAGCCAGAAAAGCCTGCTCCACTTCTGGTTTACATTGTGACAACGATGTTTTGAAATGCTCTGTCAACCATGTAAATGTCTCGCTTGAAATAAGCGGATGACCCGCTATATGACCCGCTGATGTAGCAAACTGCATCATTATCGGATCAGGACTTACATTTCTGATATCCGCACTATCCCTCCGTAAACCCGGAATTGGAAAATAGGTAGAGCCAAATGTCTCACACTCCGGAATATCCACTGTTGCATATAAATCAATCAGATTACCCGGTGATCCATGGGCCTGGTTTTTAGTGATACGATGATAATCATGCGCCCACTGTGTCCATGGCTTTGTAAAATTATCCAACAGCAACTCCGCCATCGTTTCCCTGTAATCTGATTTGATCCGGGCAATGGTATCTGAGCTCCTATTATCTGTGAACTCACGAATAAAACGAGTTAAATCGTACCCCCTTCGACGCTTAAACTCTGGTAAAAATGAAGGCGTCCAGTCAGCCCCATATACCTCATAACTATCATTATAAAATGCCCGAATATCGGGGACCTCTTGTTGGAAAGCATTATCAAAACGATGCAGGTATAATTGAACTGCCTCCCCCGATAAATGGTCAAGGGTATAACCCTCCCCTCCGGGCGCCGCACGTTTTACTTTCTGTTTCGTATGACTGCTGTACAATGCATAGACCGTGAGATTGCCTGCGGGATGCTCCCAATGGAGATGCCCATCCTGCACTTTGTCTATAATAGGAACAGGTGTAACTCCTTGATAAGCTACCAAGGCCTGCAAAGTACCGATACCCGTATCGATTTTTTCAGGAACCGTTGATAACACCCGCACCTCCATCTTCGCCGCTGCATGCGCCAAATCTATCTGTGGCCCGCCAAAAGGCCAGCCAGTGCCAGTAGTGAGGTCTACTCCCATATGTAACCGGGTCGCCTGCGTAGTCGTTATTTTCAATAAATGTATCCATTGCGGAGACAAAAAATCCACATACTTTGACTCAAACCCTTTCGCCCCATAGATAGGTGCGATTTCCACCCCACCAAAACCTACCTGATTATAAGTTGTCAATGCATTCGTCAGCCCCACACTATCTACAGCACTCCCCATCCACCACCAGCGGGTCCAGGGTTTGGTTTCCTTGTGAACAGAAGGCCATACAGGGTAAGTCCCCTTAAAATCCGGGTGTTGCGCAGTTGCCTTTAAGCCGCAAAGAAGCAGGCCAATGGTAGCCAGCCGGTAAATACGTGGATGCATATATAGTTTATTTCTCGGTATCAGACCAGTCAAATTCCTTGTTTTCGGCCGGGGTTTTCGCCTTTGCCATGATAGCTTTCAGGCTCTTTACTTTTGCCGGGTTTTCGGCAGCAAGGTCTTTTGTCTCTCCAATATCGTCAACTATATTGTACAATTCAAATCTTTCCCCCTTTCCTTTATATTTAAACCGGATTAATTTCCAGTCCCCCTGCAATACGGCTTCCTGGATATACCCTTCGTTAAACTGCCAGTATAAATAATCATGCACTTTGTCCGGCTTTTTATCTTCCAGTGCCGAAGCGTAGTTCAGGCCATCTATACCATGCAGGGTCTTTGACTTTGTCAATGCGCTGAATGTAGGCAGGATATCCCAAAACGCCCATTCCTCATCACTCACCTTCCCGGCAGGAATATGCCCCGGCGCACGCACCAGCAAAGGCACCCGGATCCCTCCTTCGTACAGATCACGCTTCAGCCCCTTCAACGGACCATTGCTGTTAAAGTACTCAGGATCAGCACCTCCCTCTTTGTGAGGACCATTATCACTGGTAAAGAAGATGTAAGTATTGTCATCCAACCCTAATTGTTTGATAAGTGCCTGAATCTGACCCACATTCTGATCCAGTTTGGTAACCATGGCTGCAAATGCAGCATGCGGATTTTGCTGACTACGATAAGTGCCCCCATTCTGTGCATACGGTGTTTCAGGCCCCAGTTTAGAGCTACCATCTGGGTTCAGCCATTGCTGCAGGTCCTTTTTGGGAGGATCCAGTTCGGCATGCGGCACTGTAATAGAAAGATATAAAAAGAACGGTTTGTCCTTATTTTCATTGATAAATGAATAAGCATGCTCCATAATCTCATCGTGGGTATACACGGTGGTATCATGTTTTATCTTACTGATCTTACCGGCTTTCACCTGATAGAGGTAGTTCGTATAATAATCATGTGCATGCCCCTGATTGAGGTAGCCATAAAATTCGTCGAAGCCTTTAATCTCTGGTGAACCCGTCGTTCCCATTTCGCCTAAGCCCCATTTTCCAAACATACCGGTGGCATAGCCATTTTGCTGCAACACCTGAGCCAGGGTGCTATCCTGCGGCCGTAATGGCAACCGGGTATTACCCCTAATATAGGAATGCCCCATATTCTTGCCCGTTAGTAAGGCACAACGACTGGGTGCACATACCGTATTGCCGGAATAAAAGCGGGTAAACCGAATTCCCTCTGTCCCCAGGTTATCAATATTAGGCGTGGGAATCGGGCTCCTGGGGTTAAAAGATGTGAGGTTCCCATAGCCCAGATCATCTGCCAGGATAAATATGATATTTGGTCGGTCCGAATGTTTCTTTTGCTGTGCCATGGCGGTTATGGAGGTGGTAAGCAACCACCCTGACAACAGGATCCTGTAAAAGCGACGTTGCATAGTTTCTTATTTTCTGGTGACTAATGTACAAAAACCTACCAAATCGATAGACTAATAATTTATGAGCGGTTACCCCCCAGAATTGTAAATAATTTGATTAGAAAGGTACCGTATCAGATACTTTTTTTATATTTGATATATTTTCGTTTCAATTGTCTTAAATTCATATCGCCCTCAGTGTCAAGGTTTATAGAGGTTATGTGAATGATTTAAATCAATAGAAAATGATGGTGAGATACTATGCAATATTTGGAGATGGAAGTTACAGTCCTTTACATTCACTGGAATCAATTTCCATACTCCCGGAATATTCCTACATACTGATGACAACGGATACACTGAAACCAAACGGCTATGTGGAATCTACGACTTATCAATTTGTAGACAAAAAAGGAGATGTGGAATTGCTTCGGATCAACAACTGGGAATTGCTGTACATCAGTCCATGGACGCATAGTTCCGACGGTCTACGCTACTGCCTGTACAATCATATGACCAAAACTGCCCACGAGTTTTTTGGCGAAGAAACAGGCCTTCACTTTTTTAAACACGATCTGTTTCCAAAACTCAGAGAGCTATCCATTATCTCCGATTACAATCAATACTTACTTAGTGAGAAAGTAGATCTGCTGGAGGTGGAGCTGACTGAGTTAAGTAGAAGACTGTATGAACTGGAAAAGGTGCTGCGGAAGTAAAGTTGATCCTTTCGGAATCAAAAGCTCATATCTGCCAGCAGATTCGTATCCGGATCCAACCAAATACCGGCAGGCTTTGTCACTGCTGGTATTATGACGGTGGTAATCTTATCTTTCACTAATATTGTCTGCACAGGCTTTGATTTATCCAGCGTATATTCCAGCGGAAACTCAAACAAAGGTGTCTGCTGTTGAATCACTTCCAACTTTACCGCATGAGTATTTTCATTATAACTCATGTTCACCTGCAGCTTCGGTATAGCTGTCGTATATAACCATTGCGTAAAGAAGCCTTTCAGATCCTGCCCACTTATTTTCTCCATCTCCTTTCTGAAATCATCTGTACTTGCATTGCGCCCGTTATAGTCTTTAAAATACTGGCGAATACCTTTCCAGAAAAGCTCATCCCCCAACTTTCTTCTTAACATATGTAATACCCACCCTCCTCTTTCATAGCTATTCGCATTCAGCAACTGCATGTAATTACTATGTACGGTCGTATCTACTACAGGTGTCTTTCTATTTTTTGTAAATTCAATGATCTTCGCCTTGTCTTCTTTCAAAGAAGCCCGAAGGGTATCCACCCCATAAGTATGCTCCATATATAACAGTGTCATATAAGTAGCAAAACCTTCGCTCAGCCATAAATGCCGCCAGTCTGTCTCTGTGATCGCATCGCCAAACCACTGATGGGCAATTTCATGCGCGAGTAAAGATTCCAGGCCGGGATATTCCGGTGAATTCTCTGCGTAAAAGATTGCACCGGCATTTTCCATTCCTCCAAAGATCGTCTTCGATTGAATATTCGCCAGCTTTTCAAACTGGAAAGGACCTACCTGCTGAATGAAATAAGGCAAAATATTCGTGGCCCTTGCATATCCCTGATGACTGGAATCTTCATGGAAAACATAACTGTAAACAGGGATCTTCCCTACATCGCCGGAATGCGTCACTGAAAAATCTGCTGCTGCAATAGCCATTACTTTTATAGGTAGTGGCACCTTCTCATCATATACAGTTCTCTTTAACTGACCAGGTAGATTGGTTGCTGAAACCCGCACACCATTTGCTACCACGGTATAATGATCAGGCGCAGTAACAGTAAACGTCGCCGTAGCCTTATCAGATGGGTGATCTATACAAGGTAGCCACTGATGCGCTCTGTCAGGCCAATGATCTGTAAAGAATGTTCTATCTCCGTATTTATTTTTAGAAATGAACAGGCCATCTTTGGGAATACCGGTATACACTACTGTATACGCTCCTTTATCACCTGCTTTCGCATTCACTTTTATATAGAGGGCATTAAAACCCTGTTCGTACTGCAACAATTTATTATCCGCATGCACCCCACTCACATTCATTCCCGCCAGATCAATCCTGAGGCGGGTTGTATTTTGCAAATACTTTACTGCAATCGTCACCTTCCCTTCTATCTGATTCGTCGTATCATTCAGCGTCAGATCAATATCATAATGCTGTACGTCTACCTGCTGAGCCTTCGCTCCTGTGAACCATAAGGTACACAGACAAAGAAAAAATCCATTCTTCATAATAGATAATTTATTCTCCCCAAACTGTTATCACTAAACTTCTCGCCCCGCCATAATCCCGGTGTTCACACAAGTAAATACCCTGCCATGTACCTAAATTAAACCGGCCATTGGTGACCGGTATCATCACCGAACTGCCCAACATCGCGGCTTTCAGGTGTGCTGGCATATCGTCCGGTCCTTCATCGTTGTGCTCGTAATCCGGGTCATTCTCAGGCACGGCTTTATTAAAGTAAGTTTCGAAATCTATTCTTACCGTTGGGTCAGCATTTTCATTGATGGTCAATGAAGCAGAAGTATGCTGGATAAATACCTGGCACATGCCCGTCTTCAACTCCCTTAGTTGCGGAATAGCCTGCAATACTTCGGAAGTGATCAGATGAAATCCACGGGCTCTGGCGCGTAGTTGTATCGATGCCTGGTACATTTTCATGCACCGAAATTAAGTTATTACTACTTTACTTTTATATACTTCTCTATGATTTCATGATCTACACCTGCGCCCTCTACCTTTTCAATACCTTTCTGTATCAGGGTATCGCCATGTAGACTCACCCTAAAAGTAAAGACGCCCCCCTCCCAGTCTTTGTTATTATAAAAGTCAAGGTGTTCTGTATACTGGTCACCACTCAGCGTATACCGGCCTCCACCGGCATCGAAAGTACCGCCGTGGTTTAAGAAGGCAAAATGCGTGTCGTTGATTATCTTGATCATCTCCTGATCTTTGGTGTAGTCCGTTACAGTTGTATCGCCCTTGGCAATGGAGGCGTGAGATAAGAGTTTCCAGGTGCCATTTAACCAACTGGCGCTGGAATTTGATGCGGGCTGACAGGCAAATAATAACGTGGAAAAAAGCAATAAATATTTCATACTACAATATAATAAAAAGAGCCTGTATCAAGAAACACGATTACAAGCTCTTTTTAGAAAATTACTGCTTCAAATGCCGGATGATATGCTGCGTATAACTCACATCTTTTGTAATATTTCCATTTGCATCTGTATGATGATAACTACATCCAAACACAAACTCCATCATACCCGAACCCGGGAATGCAATCCTCAATGTATCGGCAATCTTCAACTCCTCTCCTGTAGGTGTAGCCTGGCCTGCAGTGATCGCACAACCCTGTCCAACACCTATTAATACATTTTTTACATCTCCAATCGCCGCACCGTAAGACTTTACAATACTCCGTACCTGTTTCGCTGAATTCCAGTAAGACATCGTCATTACATAATCAATATACTTGTTTGTACGTTTGATCTGCGCAATGTTATAATTGTTATAATCCACTACTGACAAGATCCTGCCTGTCTTTGAATCAGGTCCCAGATATTTACCCAAAGCAATTACGGCACTATCTATATTCTTCGTAGTCGCGCCATTATATTCCAGGTCCAGATCTACCCCATCCAGCTGCCATTTGTCCAGTGAGTCTTTTACGATCAGCGCCATTTTAGCCGCTTCTGTACCAGATAAATTGACCATATTGCCGGAGAAAGATGTACATACAATGCGGATACCCTTTTGCTGCAATGCATGTGCTTTCGTCAATACATCATTCCAATCGTTGTAACCAGATACTCCTCTGTGCTCAAATTCCCAGCTACCATCGGATGTTTTACCTATCCCAAGTGTAAATATATTCACCACATCCACGCTATCCGGAATAGCGTCCAAAGGCCCTACATCATTGCGGTCATAGCAGCAACCACCCCAGTATTCCACCATGAGCGGGCGGGCGGTCAAAGTATTAGGTGTATCGATATCCACCGGATTCGTAGTCGTCGTATGCTCCTTTTTACAATAGGCCATCAGGAAAATAAGGAAGAACAACAGTCGTGGAAAATTAACAGAATTACGTTTCATGGTACAGTACCTTTTTTGAATAAATAAAAAAGAGCTAACGCCAGCTTTATGCTGGTATTAGCTCTTATGCTTTGGAAAAAGAATTGTAACCAATGAAAACGCAACGCGCAAAATATTTATGCGAAGCGATTCAAAAAATTATTTTATAGGAATAGATTTTGTCTTTGTAACAATGTCATCTTCCGTGAGCTCACTATAATGTATAATCACATTCCCAGGTTTCTTCGGGTCTTTCTGAATCACCTTCACCCCCTGCTCCCACTGATTACAATGGGTAGAGATCACAGGCACCGCATTTATCCACTGCCCGTTTTTCAATGTAAATACATGGTAGCCACTCCAGCAGCTGGTCCACCATTGCGGGTTAATGCCAATCTCATCCTTCCCGTCATTATTAAGGTCACCCAGTATATCAACGCCTCCATTCAGACAGTTGACTAACCTGATTTCCGGAATTGCTTTATTTGAAAAACGGATATAAGAAGTACAACTATCATCCAGACAAGACATCTCCCGGGTAGTATCGATAGGCGCAGGCACCAGGTAAGCATATTCCTTTACACCGTCCCCATCCGCATCACAAAGTACGGCCCCTTTGGCCTTCCACTTTCTTTTCTCCACATTCGCATCTGTAGTAAGGTCGCTTTCGACGGTGATCTTCCACACATTGGCTATCTGATGAAATACGAGATAAGATGCATAGGTTTTAGTAGTACCATTGGTAGTAACCGCCTTGTCAAAACTACATTTCACATCGCCGTTATCCAGGGTTTCTGTTTTAACGGGGCCGGCAATCTGCTGATCTAAACCAGGGTACTTTTTAAAGATGGAAAGTTTGCCGGCAATGCAATCCTGCTTTTTCATTTTGGTGCCATAAAACAAAACTTCACTATCATAAAAAAAGGTGAGTGTTCCAATATCCTGTTTGTTGTTGGCTGTATTCCATTCAAGCACTAACGTAGCTGGATCTTTGGCCTGTTGGGCATTTGCGTAGTAATAAGACAGGCATAACAGGCAAAGGAGTAAACGAACGAAAAATTTCACTTGACTTAATTTATCCATGTAAAGTACAAATAAATTAAATAGGAAAAAATGTACTGCATTGAAATTTCAAACAATTAATGTACATTCACTTACCCTTGAAACCCGTGGCATCAGAATAACCACCAATAGCGCTATCTGTGTTTTTTGAAGACCTATACAAAAGAGACCAGGACCAAAATTCAATAATTGTTAAACCAAAACTACATGAAGAAAAATCTATTGCCATTTTCATTCCCCCTCTTGCTGTTACTGTTGCTGGCATCCTGCTCCAAAGACTCTCAGGAAGTCAAACTCGCCAAAGGGCTTGCCACCACCCCAAAACAAGACAGAGGATTTTTGATTCTTACTGAGCAAAATGTCGATCAGAACGACATCTCAACAGCACTTTCTAATCTCGGCGTAAAGCGTTTTGTATTCAAAGAATCCAATAAGGAATTGGGGCTCATTCGTGTACAAACTCCTGATCCGTCCTTTCCTGAAAAAGCAAGGAAAGTAGCTGGTGTACAATCTGTATCAATTGACCTGGTACAGAACTGGCGCCTGCCGGAGCGTAATTTCCGCTCTTCTATTCCTTACAGCACAAACGCCCCGTCTACTGTCAATGCTAAATCAAGTGCCAGTGCCCTTACAGACAGATACAGCTTTCTGCAATGGGGTCTACAGGCAGTACATGCCCCCGAAGCATGGGCCAAAGGTTACAAAGGCGCTGGTGTAAAGGTAGCCGTACTCGATGGCGGTTTCCTGCTCAACAACCCTGAAATCAAGCCTAACATTATTCTTACCCACAGTTTTGTGGAAGGTGAAGAAGTACAGTACCATGGCGAAGAAGGCTTTAGCCACGGTAGCCACGTAGCCGGTACCATCGCCGCTGTGAAAGATTCCAATGGCGTAGCCGGTGTAGCTCCGGAAGCTAAACTGATACTCGTAAAAGTATTGTCCGACGCTGGTTCAGGAGCCTTTTCCAGCTTCATCGACGGCATCTTCTATGCCACCAACCATGGTGCTAAGGTCATCAACATGAGCATTGGTGGTGAACTGCCCCTCAAGACTTTCGTAGATGACAACGGTACGCCCGACGATCCATCTGACGATTACGTAGTGGAATATGACCGCGATGTAAAAGAACTGATCACCGCTATCAACAGAGCCACCCTGTACGCCACCCTGAAGGGTACTACACTGATCGCTGCTGCTGGTAACGATGGGTACAACTACGATGTAGAAAAACGCTTTATCACCTACCCTGCAGCAGCATTAGGTGTACTGGCTATTTCCTCTACCGGGCCGCTGGGTTGGGGTATTAACCAGGATACGTCTCTCTACATCCCTTCTATCTTTACCAACTATGGTAAGAACTTTATTCACTATGCCGCTCCAGGCGGTAACTACACGCTGCCTCCAAATACCACCGTTGTGAACGTAGGAGGTATCATCAACTACGAATACATATTCGACTTTGTCTTCAATATCGGTTACTGGGATGAAGCTTCTGCCACCTATTACTATGGCTGGGCAGCTGGTACCAGTATGGCTTCGCCACATGCTGCGGCTGTAGCTGCGCTGATTTACAACAAGTATCCGTACGCCAATCCATTGCTGGTAGATCTGATCCTGAAAGCATCGTCTACTGATTATGGTACTCCGGGTAAGGATAAGTACTTCGGTGATGGTGAAGTAAACGCCGCGAAGGCAGTCCGCTAAAGACTAACCATTTACATATATACGCCCAAATGAAAACGCTTTTGCCACTGGCAGAAGCGTTTTTTTCTTTTAATATCAATATCAGGTAAAATATGCGCACTCAAACCGTGAAGATTCCGCATATTACAGCCTGAAATAAAAACAGGTCGAATACATGAAGAAAACAATCGTTGCTTGCTCCGTTTTATTTGCAGCTATGCTGTCTGTAAAACAAGCAACAGCCCAGGAAACTGATGGCTTGCACCACATGTCCAAGGAGTATGTAGCTCCTACCGATCCGCTTGTGATCCGTAAACTGGATAAATGGCAGGACCAACGCTTTGGCTTATTTATGCACTGGGGTCCCTATACCCTTTGGGAAGAAGTAGAAAGCTGGAGCATTTGCCCTGATGACTGGGTAGTGAGAAAAGGCCCTTACTCCGCTGATTACAACGTATATCGCGAAGCTTATGAGAAATTACCGAATGAATTCAACCCGGTAGATTTTAACCCGCAAAAGTGGGCAGATGCCGCTAAGAACGCCGGTATGCGCTATGTGGTATTTACCACCAAACACCACGATGGTTTCTGTATGTTCGATACCAAACAAACGGACTACAAGATCACCGCTCCGAATGTACCTTTCTCAAAGAATCCAAAAGCGAATATCGCAAAGGAGATCTTCGATACTTTCCGCAAGGACAGTTTCATGATTGGTGCTTATTTTTCCAAACCGGACTGGCATAGCCAGGATTTCTGGTGGAAATACTACCCGGTAATGGGTCGTAACACGAACTATAATATCAAAATGTACCCTGAGAAATGGGCTGCATTTAAAGAATATACTTACCGCCAGATCGAAGAACTGATGACCAACTACGGTAAGATCGACATTCTCTGGCTGGACGGCGGTTGGGTAAGACCAGGTGGCAAACAGGAAATTGACATGCCTAAGATCGCTGCCATGGGTCGTAAAAATCAGCCAGGCCTGATCGTGGTAGACAGGGAAGTACCCGGTGAATTCGAGAACTACGCAACACCTGAACAAACGCTTCCTGAAAAACCACTCCCTTATCCATGGGAAACCTGTATGTCTATGGGCGACAGCTGGACGTATACCCATACCGACCAGATGAAGTCTTCCCTGAAACTGGTGACCCTGCTGGTAAAGATCGTATCAAGAGGTGGTAACTTCCTGCTGAACATTGGCCCTAGCGCGAAAGGCGACTGGACACCACAGGCTTACGAAAGATTGGCCGACATCGGTGCCTGGATGAAGATCAACGGCGAAGGCATTCACGCTTCCCGTCCGGTAGCACCCTACTCTGATAACAATGTGTACTATACACAAGCGAAAGACAGCTCTGCTACTTACGCCTTCTTCACGTCCGACAGCGATGTGGTGAAATTGCCTGAAACAGTGGCATTCGCGATCGAAGCACCTGCTAAGATCAAACGTGTTTCCCTGCTGGGTACCAAAGCTAAACTTAGCTGGAAACTCAACAACGGCAAACTTGAAATTAAAATACCTAAGAATTTACAACAACAAAGTGGCCTGAAATACGCCGCTGCGTTCAAAGTAGAAGCTTAATAAAAGGGGGGATTCTTCAAAGAGAATTCAATCATTTTTCAAAAAAAGAGCTGGCCGCAAAGGATATTAATATACACCTTTGTGGCCGGCTCTTCTCTTTTTCCAGAGCTGGTCCAGCATCTCCTGCCGTACCGTAGCGCTCATATACTTCTCTCCGTTTAGTACTGTTTTTACTGCATACTCCATCTCTTCTTTCTTCGCACTCTTACTCAGGTAACCATCTGCTCCCGCCAGTAGATTGTCAATCGCAAATGTCCTTTCATCGGCTGCTGTATACACCATGACCCTGATCTCAGGGCATTTCGCTTTGACTGGTCCCAATACTTCGGGGTGCAAATCGGTAATTAACAGATCCACACACCGGGAATCCAATAGGGTCATTGCTGCATCGAGGGTATCGGCAGTTTCAATCCGGGTGGGCTGTGGCATCGTTGCTATGATCTGTTTGAGTCCATAACTGAATATAGATGGGTCTAAGGCTATCAAAATAGTTTTCATCAATAAAGACTATGATTACATCTAGTAAAATTATCATATTATAAATTCCACATTTGTAGTACTTATACTACAGACTTATAGAATATCTACTATGTGATGAAGATCAGTCCATTGGTACTTTTGCAATGCGATATGAGATGAAAGGTTACAGTTTAGCCTATGTGAAAACCGATCCTATGTGATCAATTTTTAACCGTTCTCCCTGTATATGGATAAAAAGATTGCGCTGTTCAGCATAATGCTGCTCTCTGCCACCCTTTCGAATGCACAATATGTTTTAAAAGAAGCGGATAAACAGGCATCCTTGTATAATTATTCTGCTGCGATTCCTTTATATAAGAAAGCATTCAGCAAAAAAGTAACAGTCAGAGCCATTCGTGGAGTTGCTGATAGTTATCAGTTACTGAATGACTATACTGCTGCTGAACCCTGGTATAATAAACTGGTCGCGCTTCCAGAACATACTGCCAACGATGAGCTGCATTATGCAAAAGTGTTGATCAATAATGCAAAATATGCTGATGCGAAAGTAGCACTTGAAGGCTACCTTGGTAAACAACCGAATGACCCGCTGGCGATCAGCATGAAACAAGGTTGTGACAGCGCCGTGAAGTGGAAAGTGAAACCGGTGAAAGGGGATTTCGAGAACCTGAAAGCCATGAATACACAGTGGTCCGATTGGGGTACTGGCTTCAGAAACGGTAGGTTTGTATTTGCATCAGATCGCCCATATGATTCTTTGCGTCATGATCGCCTGTTTAATAATTCGAACATCAGCAGAAAGAAATACGGTTTTACCGGCCGTAGTTATCTGCACCTGTACGAAAGCGATGGGTTTGACAGTAGTACGACCCGCCTGCTTTCCCGCAATGTAAATGGGGATTATCACAGTGCGAAAGCAACGTATACCGCCGATGGCAATACCATGTATTATGCAGTGACGAATCTCGTAAAAAAGAAAGGTCGTTTTGCAGAGCAGTTATATACCTTAAATGTAGAACTGAAAGCGTCTAAATGGAACAACACCAATGGTAACTGGGAAATAGACAGCTTTCCATATAATGAGATCTTTGATTATAGTGTAGGTGATCCTTTTATCAGTGCTGATGGACGTACACTTTACTTTGTGGCTGATTTTGGTACACGTGGTTTAGGTGGTACGGATATTTACTACTGTACAAGAGGGAAAGACGGCAAGTGGGAAACACCTGTAAACATGGGCCCATCCATCAATACAGCGGGTAGTGAGCGCACACCGTTTATGGATAGTACGGGTGTGTTTTACTTTGCAACTGATGGCAGACCGGGTGTAGGTGGATTGGATATTTTCTCTGCAAAGCAGGTAAATGGTACCTGGGTGCCTGTAAATATGGGCTATCCCGTAAACAGTGCACAGGATGATTTCGCCCCTGCTTATAATACAGGCAAGACGATGTACTTCTCTTCCAACAGGCCAGGAGGGTATGGTAATGATGATATTTACCGCTTTACACCATGGAAGATCCTCGTGTTTAGCCTGGAAGGTAAGGCATTTGACAAAGCGACGAAAGGGCCACTCAGAAATGCTACTGTAGCACTCGCTAACAAGGCCACCGGCAATGTGTTGACGGCAGAGACAGATAATGAAGGTCACTACAAATTTGTACTGGATAGTTTGTCTGATTATGTTTTGAATGCAACGAGAGTGACTTATAATCCTGCTGAAAATAGTTTTGTGACTACAAATGGATTGACAGAATCACAGGTGATACACCAGGATGTGTGGTTACAGAAAATTGAGATCAAACAGGTGGCGGCGCCGGAAAAGAAACCTTTGATCATTGCGAAAGCAAATGTGAAGGGGCATAAAATAGACCTCGGTAACCGTTTCAATCCTGCGAATGTATATTTCGATCTGGGTAAAGCGAATGTACGACCAGATGCGGGAAAAGAGTTGGACAAGCTGATTGCGTTGATGAAGGAGAATCCAAACTGGAAAGTGGCGATGGGTTTCCATACGGATAGCCGGTCAGATGACAATTACAACATGAAATTATCACAGAAAAGAGCAGCTTCTGTATTAGCATATTTCGTATCCAAGGGCATTGCAAAAGAACGTATGACTGCAACTGGATATGGTGAAACGAGATTAATTAACCGTTGTGCAAACGGTGTGCATTGTTCGGAACAGGAACACCAGGCCAATAGAAGGACTGAATTTGAAGTGTTTGATAGATAGGCCCTGGTGTTTAGTAATAGGCGGTTCAATGAAATCATTGAACCGCTTTTTTCTTTGAAAGTGGTTCTCATTCCCCGTTGGTGAATTCCCTTTTTCATGAATGTTTTATTCTAGTTTCCCTGAATGGGTAGTATAAGCAACATTGTATTGCGTCCTCATCTGGTATTGTTTCTATAAATCTGGCATTGTTACCTTCAAAAAAGGCATGGCCCCATCTTTGTTTACTTATAAGACAGGATAATTCTCAAACCCTGATTAATTTCTACTGCAGCAGCGCTTGCATCTGCATTTCCGGGAGTCGGTTCTTTCCTCCTGCTGGGCTGTAAAGCTACTGTTTGGTTAATTTGACTTTCCGGAAATACAGAGCAGGCGCTGCAGCTTTTAACCTTGTTCGATGATGAATTTGCCTGAGCAGCAGTTAAAGGTATTAGAAGCAGCAAAAGATAAACTTAGAGAGGTGTTCGGCCATAAAAAATAGCATCATTTTTGCGCACTTTTATGCATGCAAAAATTAGTACTCCTACGCCACGGCGAAAGCCTCTGGAACCTGGAAAACAGGTTTACCGGATGGACAGATGTCGACTTATCCCAAACCGGTATAGAACAAGCCATACATGCAGGAAAATTACTCGCTGATAGTGGATTTCATTTTGACCTCGCATTTACCTCTGTGCTCAAAAGAGCAATTAAGACACTTCATCTGGCATTAGAATCTCTCAATCAGTTGTACATTCCTGAAGAGAAATCATGGCGTTTAAATGAGCGTTTCTATGGTGCTTTGCAAGGGTTAAATAAAGCTGAAACTGTGCAGCAATATGGTGAAGAACAGGTACACAAGTGGAGAAGAGATCCACACGAACACCCGCCAAAATTAGTGCAAACAGATGCTCGTTTCCCCGGAAATGACCCAAGGTATAAAGATCTGTTACCTACTGAATTGCCCTTTACAGAAAATCTCAGTGAAACCATGGATCGGGTACTGCCCTATTGGACGAATACCATCATTCCAGCATTGAAACAGAAAAAGCAAGTGCTCATAGTGGCTCATGGCAATAGCTTAAGGGCACTGATACAGTATATCGATCACTTATCTGATGAGGAAGTGACGAATTTAGATATTCCTACAGGAACACCGTGGGTGTATGAGTTGAATGATGACCTGAGCAGGATCAGGCATTACTATCTGAAGTAGGATCATCTGCTTTTGATGCTACCCCGTTTTTAAACATGATTAATTCTAAGGACCTGAGTGGAGTCATTGTATAGCCAACTTTTTCAACCATAGATTGGTGAAGAGGCTCAAACTCAGGCAGGGAAGCTATTTCATTACTAAACCTGTTATAATCCAGATAAGATTGATAATTATGAATTGTTTGTTGATTGGCGTTCTTTCCTGTTAAATATTGGTATACCCTGCTATCCCAGATAGCATAACTGGAAGGATTGATAAAGTGTAATATTTTTGAAACTCCTACCAGTGAGTTATTAAAACAGGCGCTCAATTCTTCTAAATCTGCTTCCGATAATGATTTCCCGTCCTTCGCCCTGTTCAAAATATAGACAACTTCCTCCCATTTATCAGATTTAAAATTAAAGATTCGTGGCATCCATCCGTAGGTAAAATGAATTCCTATTACCACATCATGTTTGGTAATTTCCTGTAGATCTGCAAAATATTTCAGGAATTCAGGATAAGCGATCAGATAAGATTTGTCTGTTGTAAAGACTACTTTTTTCTCATCCTCAATCAGTTTTTCAAGTGGAATTCTTTCTTTAATTATATCGTACATAACCGTTATTTCGGCTTCTTCTTCGATGACTGCTGCTGCTTTTGCAACGTCTCTTCGTTCATCTCCTCCGTAGTTTTCGGATTCGTCAAATCCTTCTTCTTCATATCCAACGGTTGCCCCACCGGATACTTTCCTAACTGCAACGCATCATGAAACACCTTATCTATATGCACCCACTTTCCTCCTTTCCACTTAAGCCCTTCATAATCCAGATCCGGCACATACGTCGAAGGTTTCCCTTTCTGATTCGTCTCAGAGATCAAATGATCATACACGATCATATCCATCTCCGCGTTATAACTCAAACTAATCGTCGCCTCCTTCTTATACTCCAATATAAACCTGTTCTTCAGCGGCTTCGGCACCGTATCCTCCGCAAAACTAAAGAATGGTCCGCCAAACACAGGCTTGCCATCCTTAAATGACAACATCTCTATCATCTTCTTCTGACTCCTCAAATTATTCGCATCCCAACCAAACAAGGTATAATAATCCGTATTAAAGAACCTGCGTTGCAATATCTTATAATACAAGCATCCATACCAGTTCTTATTATCCGTAATGGTATCCGTATTCAATATATAATCAGACGCATCGAACAGCGGGAACAACTTCAGCTTTCCATCCTCTGTACGCATCTGTATCGCCCCATAATGATGGAAAAAAGTATTCTCCCGCTCCACTCCCCATGTAAAAATGCGGAATGTGCTATCCTGCGGATATTGAATGGAAACCGTTGTAATTGAATCAAAAGGGAAATAAAAAGAATTCGGGGTCTTCAGCGCCTGCACCAGTTTCGGGATGAAACGATCACTGGCATTCTGCCGGGAATCTTCATCCCTGCCACGTAAAATAAGGTCAGATAAGTATTTGAGGGAGTCCTGCTGCGCGTTCAACGATGCTGCGTCAGTCGCACTGATTCTTTGCCCCCGTACAGTAGCAGCCACAAACAGCAGACAGGATAACCCAATTATGCGCACTTTCATCATAGCCTTATTTACGTTATATGAAACAAATTTATTGTATGATCTTCGAAAATTCCAATAAATTGTCACACTTAAAATCGATCATCGGATCAGGAAATGCCTGTTCCGGTTTTGTAGAAGGGATAAATACCGTCTTCATTCCCAACTGCTTCCCAAATTTCATATCTCCCATGGTATTCCCTACCATCACAGATTTACTGAAATCTATTTCAGGAAATGCTGCCCTTGCCTGCATCGCCATACCTGGCTGCGGCTTACGGCAGGGACTGTCATTATTCACATCCGGACAGTGGTAAATGGCATCTATCCTCCCCCCGTGTGTACGGATTTCGGATAGCATATGCCTATGAATGTCTTCTAACCCTTCTTCTGTCAGCAATCCTCTTCCTATACAACGCTGGTTCGTCGTGATCACAATACGGCCAAAACGGGCATTTAACACAGGCATCGCCGCCAGCACACCTTCCGAAAACCGGAACATATCCCATTGCAGCACATACCCATCTTTGATCTCCTCATTCATGACCCCATCGCGGTCCAGGAACAACGTCCAGCTATTATCAATTGCTATCATGCCAGTTCTTGCTGCGCCCGCTCATAATCAGCCGGTACGCCAATGTCTATAAAATAAGAATCACTCTCAAAGCCGTACACTTTACCGCTTTGCACCTGTGCTTCCAGTACATCTTTTTCAAAGGAGAATTTCTTTGGCAGATCCAGACTTTCCAGGTACTCCCTGTTCGCCACATAAATACCGCCATTGATCAGCCCTTCTTCACAATATTCCTTTTCGAGGAAAGCAGTGATCCTTTTATTGTCATCCAGCTTTACACTGCCGTAACGATCAAATTGCTTCATCGGTTTCAGTGCCAGTGACAACGCACTCCCCTTTTCTTCGTGAAAGTTTGAATAGTCAAACAGGTCTACATTAAAAAGGGTATCTCCATTCATGATGAAGAACGCGTCTTCTTCCAGTTCTTCCAGTGCATTCATGATCGCTCCACCGGTACCCAGCGGTTCTTCCTCGATCACAAAATCCACCTTCATCGTCCATTCGTTGGCCTCAATGTATTCTATCACCTGTTCTGACAGGTGTCCCAATGATAATACCACATGCGTCATCCCTTCTTTGAGCAGGTAGCGCAGCAGGTAATCTATAAAAGGAACATCGCCCACGGGGGCCATGCATTTAGGCTTATCTGCCACCACACTACGCAACCGGGTACCCAGCCCTCCTGCTAATACAATACATTCTGTAATCATGATCCGAAAAGGTTATTTTCTACAATTTCACAAATGATATGCCCAATAGTAATATGCGACTCCTGGATACGCGGCGTATCAGAAGAAGGCACGTTCAGCAGGTAGTCGCTTCCATCTTTCATTTTACCACCAGATTGCCCTGTCATGCTTACCACGATCATTCCTTTGGACTTGGCCACCTTGATGGCTTCCAGGATATTGGCAGAATTGCCTGAGGTAGAAATGCCGACAAATACATCACCTGCCTGACCAATACCACGCAGCATGCGGGCATACACTTCATTGTAACCATAGTCATTGCCGACAGCTGTCAGGAATGAGGTATTACAATGCAGTGCTTCGGAATACAGTGGTGTCCTGTCTTTATAAAAACGTCCGGAAAATTCAGCGGCCAGGTGTTGCGCATCTGCAGCACTACCACCATTTCCCGCAAATAATACTTTATGATTTTGCTGGAAGCAACCCGTCATCACACTAGCTACCTGTGCGATGGTTCTCACTAATTCTTCGTCGTTGATAATCGCCTGTTTTACCGCGATGCTTTCCTGTATAGTCTTAATTATTTTCTCTGTCATTGTTGCTATATTTAAATAGTCCAGGTGTTCACTCCCTGATGCGTAAAATGATAACGTTTTACCTGGCCACCAAAGGCATTCAGGGCATCGACTACGGCATAACGTGTATTCCGTGGACAGTAAAATATCATAAAGCCACCGCCACCAGCACCGGAGATCTTGCCTCCTGAAGCACCGGCAAGTTTGGCCGCCTCGTAAATTTCGTCTAATTGTGTGTTGGAAATACCTTTGGCCATGTTTTTCTTATGTTGAAAACCATAGTCCAGGATCTCTCCGATTTTATCGATCTCACCTCTCAGCAGTGCTTCTTTCATCATCACTGACTGCTCTTTCAGGTGGTGCATGGCTTCAATGCTGGATTCTTTCTTATCCGTTACATTCTTCTGTTGCTCAGAGATAATGCTGCTGGACAAACGGCTGGTAGAAGTATAGTACAATACCAGGTTATTCTCCAGTTCATCGAGGTATTTTTGCTTAATGCGCAGGGGATTCACGATCACCTTATCGCCGTAAAATTCCATGAAGTTCACACCGCCAAAGGTCGCGGCATACTGATCCTGTTTACCACCAGCCTGTTGCAGGTCTTCTCTTTCGATGCAGTAAGCCAGGTGTGCCATATCATATTCACCCAGCGGCAGTTTCAGCCACTGTGCAAATGCGCCCAGCACCGCCACCACCAGTGTGGAAGAGGTACCCAAACCGGAACCGGCCGGAGCATCTACAAAGGTCGTGAGTTTAAAACCCGATGGGACACCATAATCTTTCGCTACACGGTTGATGACACCTTTCAGAATATCCAGTTTACCATTATAGGCAAGGGGGAATACAGCTTCGCATTCCAGTTGTTCTTTTCTGTCTGCCGACTCAAAGATGACTTTGTTTTCAGCAATCGGCTCGATGGCAGCTCTGGCGTATAAAGAGATAGTTGCGTTCAGGATAGCGCCACCAAACATATCAGAATATGGACTTACATCGGTACCACCGCCTGCCAGTCCCAGGCGTAATGGTGCTTTACTACGATAGATCATGTTTAAATAATATGGACCAGCAAGATAAATGATTCCTGTGGCCGAAATTTTAAAAAACCGTTAAAATATCTTACAAACCTGTCAGGCGGAGAATTTCATTTGCCAGTCTGTCCCAGGAATACTTTTGCTTTTCTATGTGAACAGCCGCTGTCATATCGGCTTCCCTGTTGCCAACATAGTATTTTTCTATGGCGGCAGCGATATCTGCAGGATCCGGTTCGCATTGGAAACCCACTACATTGTCTGGCACCATTTCGACTAATCCTCCTACCCTTGTTACCACCATTGGTTTTTCGAAGTGGTAAGCGATCTGTGAAATACCGCTCTGTGTAGCGCTTTTATAAGGTTGCACTACCAGGTCGGCAGCACAGAAGTAGTTTTTAACAGCGTCGTTTGGAATAAAATCGGTGTGCATGAGTATGCGGTCACCCAATTGTAGTTTGGCGAGCAACTCCTTGTAAGGGGCTGCGTCTTCGTAGTATTCACCTGCTACGATGAGGTGTACATCCAGCTTTTTCATTCTTTCGTCGGCCATGGCCTGCATGAGCAGATCGAGGCCTTTGTACTGGCGGATAAAGCCGAAAAAGAGAATGTACTTTTTGTTTTCATCCAGCCTCAATACCGCTTTGGCCGCCGGTTTGGAAATCGGCGTACCATAGTTGTCATAAATAGGATGAGGTATGAGTGATACCGGTTTATCCGGTTCAAACACCTTGAGATCGTCCAGCACGGATTGGCTCATGGCGATGAAGGCATCCACCGGTTTCAGGAAGTATTTAGTAAAAGCCACATCGCCCGGACGTTTTTCATGGGGCACCACGTTGTCGAGGATAGACAAGGCTTTGGTATTTCCTTTTTTACCTAAACGCAGCAGGGAACCCAGGGCAGGGCCCATGAGTGGTAACCAGAATTTGGCAATGATCAGGTCTGGCTTCATTTTGCGGATTTGCCTGCCCACTTTCAACCAGTTCAACGGATTGATAGAATTAATCCTTCTGGTGATATTCAGGTGAGGCGGCGCCGCTTCAGTAGCATATTGACTTTTGCCGGGGAAAATAAATTTCGGGTATTGCAGGGTAAAGGTCCAGATCTCTACATCTGCGTCCTTTTGCAGTTCTTCAGCCAGTCTTTCATTGTAGGCGGCAAGACCTCCACGATAAGGCCAGGCGGGTCCCAGGATAAGTATCTTCTTTCTTCCCATCAGCAATTATTTCGTTCGGTCTAAAGTAGTTTCAACGAGGTAGTCGTTTCGTTCCACGGCATTTCTCGTCACCAGTTCACCAATGAAACCGGCGAGGAACAGCTGAGATCCAATGATCATGGCCAGCAGTGCCAGATAGAAGATCGGGCGTTCAGTCATTTTAAACACATCGTTGAAGATCTTTTCGTAGCCAAGATATCCTGCGATGACGAAACCGATCATAAAACACAAGGTACCCATCGCGCCAAAGAGGTGCATAGGGCGCTTGCCAAACTTCCCGATGAACATGATGGTAGCCAGGTCGAGGAAGCCGTTGATAAAGCGTTCAAGGCCAAACTTTGATACACCGTATTTACGGGCGCGGTGTTCCACCACCTTCTCTCCGATATTGCGGAAACCGTTCCATTTCGCAATAACCGGGATGTAGCGGTGCATTTCACCATATACTTCTATGCTCTTTATCACTTTTTTACGGTAGGATTTCAGGCCGCAGTTCATGTCGTGCAGCTTGACACCACTCATTCTGGTAGTGGTCCAGTTGTATAATTTAGAAGGGAGGTTTTTGGTCAGGGCGCTATCATAGCGTTTCTTTTTCCAGCCGCTCACGATGTCGAAGCCGCCTTCCTTGATCATGCTATACAGCTCTGGTATTTCGTCAGGACTATCCTGCAGATCGGCGTCCATGGTGATGATGACATCGCCTTTGGCCATTTTGAAGCCTTCGTTGAGGGCGGCAGATTTGCCATAGTTGCGCTGGAACTTGATACCTTTGATATTGGCATTGGCAGCGGCCAGGGTCTGGATCACCTCCCAGGAATTGTCAGTACTACCATCATCTACCATCCACACTTCATAGGAAAACTGGTTCTCCTTCATGACACGGTCTATCCATGCTGCCAGTTCCGGCAGTGATTCATCTTCGTTTTTTAAGGGAACGATTACGGAAATATCCATCTTAAGTTACTATGTGTTAAATGGTTACTTTCTACGAACGATCAGGGAAAGTATCGCAGAAAGGATGAATGATTTAATCAGCTTTTGCAGATAATTTATGACACTGCCTGCAATTGTCACGCCATATTCACCTGTTTCCGCCTCTTTTAGTTCCCTGTTGTAATCGGATTCAGAGTAACCCAGTGCTTTGTAAAGGTTTTTCATATCCCTCACATCGGCGATATGTGCCTGTTTCATCTGTTCTACCAGTGAAGGATCGATAAAATTGAATAGGACATAGGTAAAAATGACCCCAATCAGCAGGGAAATTACGAAAGTGGTAAAGATAGGCTGCAGGACGGTCTTAAAATCTATTTTTCCCCCATAGGCTTTTCTACGTTCCAGGCCGGCCAGGAGGGCGCAGATGGCGGTAACTGCAAGTTCGATGCCGCCAAAAAGGAGGCTTTGCAGTTTGATTGGGTTGGTGAAATAGAAGATCAGTCCGACGGCAACGACGGATAATCCTGCTATCAGGCCCCATTTAACGCCCTGGTTGGGAGAAGATGCATTACTCATACTCAAAATGACATTTATTATAGTTGGGCATTGGTGCCGGTGGTTTGGGCAGATATGCCAGTGATCTGGGCATTGGTACCACTAATGATCCCTTTTACAGACCCTTTTAACCGGGCGCCAAGATACGCCGAATTTTTGGACCTGCTCGCCAGATGTGCAGGGGTCAGCGTCCATTCTTCCTCCGGATCAAAGATGGTGAGGTTAGCTACCGCACCTACAGCCACACTGTGAGCAGGGAGGTTAAAGATCTTGCGTGGCTGAATGGCCAGCATATCGATCAGTTTTTCCAGCGGCACTTCCGGCAGGTATTGACGGAGTACGCCAAAGGCGCTTTCCAGGCCAATCATCCCATTCTTAGCATATTCAAATTCAAGGACTTTGGCATCCCAGTCCTGTGGCAGGTGGTGGGTGGCAAAGCAGTCGATCAGACCATCTTTCACCGCTTGTTGCAGGGCTATTACATCATCCTTGCCGCGGAGGGGTGGATTGACCTTGAGGTTGGAATCGTAAGATTCCAGTTGATTGTCAGTGAGTGACAGGTGGTATGGAGTAACGGAGCAGGTCACTTTTATGCCTTTCTTCTTTGCTTCGGATATGAGCTGGATAGATTTGGCGGTACTTACCCCGGTAAAGTGAATTTTGGAATCGGTGTATGCTGCCAGTTCCAGGTCCCGCTGAATGATCAGTTCTTCAGCGATGGCCGGTTTTCCGGGCATACCCAGCTGTGTGCTGTAGATGCCTTCGTTCATGAGGCCGTGCGCAGAGATACTCAGGTCATCAGGCAGTTGTATAATAGTGCCGTCGACGGCCTTTACGTATTGGAGGGCTTTGAGCATGATGCCTGGGCTCTGGATAGGTTTCAGGCCATCCGAGAAAGCCACAGCGCCAGCTTCGCGCATTTCGTACATCTCTGCCAGTGAAGTGCCTTCGATGTTTTTGGTAACCGCGCCTATGGGGAGCACCTGAACACCGGTGTGGCGGGTACGGCTGATGACGTACTCGATTTGCGGCTTGGTGTGCAGCGCGGGTTGGGTATTGGGTACGATGAGTACAGTGGTATACCCACCTTTTGCAGCAGCGGCGGCGCCACTTTGAAGGTCTTCTTTGTATTCCTGACCGGGATCAGAAAAGTGAGCGAATACATCGGTCCATCCTGGAGACACGGAGAGGTTTTTACCTTCTACGATCCGGGCATTGGGCGCAGAGATGTTGTTTCCAATCTGGCTGATGATGCCATTTTCGATTAAAATGTCCTGTTGCTGGCCATGGTTGGGAGCACCTGGAGCTGTGATCTGTACGTTTTTGAGTAATATATGCATGCTATACTAACTGAGTCTAAACCGTTCTGAAATACCGGGGACAAAAGTAATAGAATTTCGGGGTAAGGAGTGCAGGCGGGGATAAAAAAGGCTATTGGGGTGTGGGATGCACCTTTCAAGGTGTTGCATCCTGCTAAGTCCCCTCCTACTGTGGGAGAAAGTTGTTTTCAAGCTGTATAGGCAGGCAGGGGCCAGGCTTCAGGGCATAGATTCCTGGAATCGGCTATGGCCGGATGGTGGTATAAATACCCATTTACGCTTAGAAGAGCGTTTTTCATGTGATATGTAATATGGAGGCTGACAATGCTGTGAAACCAGTTATTGAGTGAGGTCACAGTGGTGATATCCATCTTTATTGCGATAATGAGTGGTAAGATTGAGTAAGGTCACGCAGGTGATATCCACCACTATTGCGATAATGAGTGGTAAGATTGAGTAAGGGTCACGCAGGTGATATCCATCATCATTAATAACCCGATATACAATACCTGATCAATGGGCAAAGAAATATTTTTTAACAAAAGCATGCTGCTGATTTTCTGTCATCCTATCAGCTTGCATGGATTCGATCTTTTTATTATCAAAATGATGATCTGTTTTCAACACATTTACCAGCTCAGTTTTAGCCTCAGTAGGGCCAAAAATTAACACCTCATCATAGCTTTCTATGACAGCAGCTATCTCTTTATAATAAGCAGATTCTTCATGCTGCTCTTTATGGTGCATTGCTTTTTCACCTTTATGCAAAGTCTCCTTCTTTTCCTCGTGGGTAAATTTTGAATTGATAGTTTTAATTTTCATTTCGCTACCTATCATTTCCATCAGGTTGGCACTTGCATGATCCATCCAGATACCTATATATTTTTTTTCCATAACTTTTCTACTTTTGAATAATTTGAAACAAATTCGTTTAGCAATGTATTGTAGTCGTCTAAATTGCCAACGGTGATAACCGGCTTCGCTACATTTGGAATTGTAACAGGCATCTCAATAATGTATTTAGATAATTCCGGAAAATCCTGGTGAATACCCATTGTGGTATTCATAATGGCATTATTAATTTCATTTTCTGTTTTCATATTTTTATCATTTATTTAAGTAAAACCCCTTCAGGAAATTATAATTTAGAAAGCGATCTTTTTTTGTAATTTAAACTGTGGAATAACAGGTTTTCAAAAATATTTATTGTGCACACATTCCACCATCAATTACCTGTGTAGTACCAGTAATAAACTGACTGTCATCGCTGGCAAGAAACAATACCAATTTTGCAATTTCGATAGGCTCAGCATAACGACCCAATGGGATAGCAGCCTCAAATTTCTTCTTTATTTCTTCGCCATGACCGGAGGATGCACCTTCTTCTATCGAACGCATCATCCGGTTGTTTACCGGCGACGGATGAATAGAATTAACCCTGATATGCAGGGGCGCCGCTTCAATAGCTGTTGTTCTCATAATACCGACAACAGCATGTTTACTGGTTACATAGGCACTTAAACCAGCAAAGCCCAATAGCCCTGCTACTGATGACGTCAGGATAATGCTTCCGCCTGTATTCATTTGGGGTAAGGCATATTTATTGCCCAGCCATATTCCTTTTACATTTACGGCAATTACTTTGTCAAAAATAGCTTCAGGATAATCTGTAATGGGTTTCACCACGCCTTCAATACCGGCGTTGTTAAAAAAAACGTCAATCTTTCCAAATACACTTACCGCTTCATTGATGTAACGTTCCACATCAACTGCCTTTGACACATCAGCAGTACAATATTTCACCTGGTCACTGTTTAATTCCTCCACACAATTTTTCAATGCGTCTTCCGAAAGGTCAACCAGCAATACTTTTGCGCCTTCTTCTAATAACAATTTTGCCGTTACTTTTCCTATACTGCCTGCGCCACCGGTTATAACCGCAACTTTATTTTCTAACTTTTTCATATTGTTTTGTGTTTCTAATATCTGTTATATCAATTCCTGTTCATTCAATCTCAAAATGATCCATTGACTGGTAGCAGCAGTACAACATTTTGAAACCGTTGAGGAAATTAATAGCATTTCATACTACTTACCTGTATATTTTTTAAATCAATATACTACACGGCTTGCAGAAGTAGATACTTTGAATTTGCGTTGAACATGGAATAAATGGAATTTAAAAGGTGGTATATTTTTCCATAATGAATAAAAACGGTGGAAAATAACGCTTCCACCGTATTAATATTTTTTAGTCGACAAGCATAAATTCATAGTCAACAACTAATTCATTTTTTACATCCAGGATACCAGGTGTTTTCCAGGCGATACGGCCTGCTTCATCTCTCTGGTACCAGGAATTGACCGTTCCTGTTAATGTAACAGTTGTTCCAGATACAGATACGTTAATATCATTATCCTTTACGGACCAGTTTCTGGCAATGGCATCTTCAACTTTCTTCTTTTCAATCACATCGTGGCTTTCCAGTTTGATTTGAATGTTGTTGGTTACACCTTTCACACCAGTTAGATAACTGACAGCATTTTGTGCTGCTTCTCTCTGGTAATGCCATGGTAATTCACCTTCTAATGTAACCCACCCCTCTTCTACTTTTACCATTACCTTGTCTTTAGGAATTGCCCAGTTATGTTTCAATGCAACCAAGACTTCACTGGCTACTTCACTATCTGTTTTAATCCATGAGTTTGGAAATTTAACAGCGATTTTTTCAACCAGCGCTTTTACCCCGATTACTTTTTTGGCAGCATTTTCGGCTTCCAATTTCTTAGCGTAGCTATCTACTGTTCCTGTTAAAGAAACAATACCGTCTTTGGCTGTAACACCAATTTCTGCTACATTCAATAATGGCTCCCATTTGATGGCATTTTGAACATCTCTTTGTAATTCTGCATTATTTTTCATTTCGGAATAATTATGGATTGCAGCGAAAATGTTGCAACACCACAAAGGTGAAGATTTGGGTACTTTAAACTGTTATACAGTTATTAAAATAAGTTGCATGATTCACACATTATTTTGAATTTCATGTCGCTTAAAATAGTATTGCAGAATTCTGTAGTGGAGACGTGTTGGCGGATCTGAATGAGCAACACATCAAAGAAAATTTATATTTTTCTTCCATTCTCCATACATTCAATTTCTGTTTTCTCCTTTTTAATGTCCTGACGAATAAAACTAAACAGGCTCATGTAAAAATTAGCTACCCAGACCAATGAAAACCCCGCAATCAAATATCCACGCCAGTCATCCATCAGTAATTTATACCCTGTTAAAAGAAGGATTGCTATAGCTATATAATGGCTAAAGCAATATTCACAGGTAAACAGGTAAAAAAGCTTTCGCACTAATAAAGTTCTGGCTGTTTTACTTTTTTTACTGCAATAGTCTCTTGGTTCCCTGAATACCTCTTCATGTGTAACTGTCCATGCTATGCAGGCAACGGGTATTGCCAACAAAAAAAGCCATGCTGTTTGCAAAAAAATAGTCATACCAGTGTTGGTTTCTTTTGATAAATAAGATAATCAGTATATTTTCTCCCCTATTTTTACCAGCGTAAATGCGATAATGATAAAGCAATCGAAAAAAAGTGGGAACCAACATTACCTTGATCTGCTACCTTCCAAAAGTGTATTATTTCTTATTTTTCAATTTCTGCACTTTAAAAACAGGCATCGGTGCTGCGTACAAGGATTTGCCGGCCGTATAATTCCTATCCATTTCTGTCATAATTGCATATACTGCTATGCTGATGATAGATGCAAAAAAGCACCAGACAGAAAGTATATAGTGTTCATAAAACATTGCAGAAATAATATATGAAATCAAAATCGCCAAACCCAGCATCCATATTCTTTTAATGGGTGAAAAGAAAGGAGAAACAACGGTGGCAAGTGCATATAATACAATACCATATTTTCTGAGTGATGGAGGAAAATCTAATTTATATGCAATGTGGTACCCAACAATATCAGCCTTAACCGGATATTTTATTAAACACCAGGCAAAATATACCCCTACTATTAATCCTGCAGCAACTAAGTAACGCCCCATCCGCTTTCGGCCGGCTTCTTCTTCCAGCAGTAATATGGCAACCGGCACCCAAATAGGCCAGACCACCTGTGCAAAAAAAAGGAAAATATAGGTGAAGGAAACCTGGGTTGCCAAATATGCCGGATTGGGTAAGGATAGCCATAGTACTCCTTCTGCTGATTGCTGTACCGCAAAAATAAGGGGTATGGCCGCAAACATAATCTGAGAGGAATGTTTCACTTTTTTAAAAGTGGCCACTCCAATAATGGCAAGCACAACACCTGCGCTAAAACTTGCAGTGGCTGAAAAGCACATAGGATTTTTTTTTGCTGAATTAATTTAAACAACCAATTAGTTCATTAATATGCTACCCTTCAGCCCTCTCCGGAAAAGGATTGGTTGATGGCAGTTGGTTATGTTTTTTGTGTGTGCCTGACTGAAAAAGCTTTAATAGATTTATCAAGGTCTTTTTCAAGTGTATTGATCAGGCCTTTATTATTAGCAGTCAGGGTTTTCTTTACTGAAACAATCAGCTTTTCTTTCAATTCTTTAATCTCTTTCTTTTTCATGATATATAATTTGATTTGAATATAGTATTCAACTTGTAATGTATTTAATGAATTAAAAAAACCGGTAAGCATTCTTCCCGTTTTTCTTAATGTCATTCATCCATTAATGAATAATTATAATAAACCACCAGTTCATTATCTACTGACCATACGCCAGGTGCATTAAAGGTAATCCGTCCTGCTTCAGTTTTCTGGTACCAGGAATCCACAGTACCTGTCAATGTAGCCTTATGCCCAGATACCTTAACATTAATGTCATTTTCATAAATTGACCAGTTACGTTTAAGTGCGCTTTCTATATCTGCTTTAACAATGGCTGCATTTAAATCAGATTTAATTTTGATATTGTTTGAAACCCCCGTTACCCCTAACAGATTCTTTACAGCATCATTAGCAGCTGTTCTTTCATAATGCCATTGAAATTCTCCTTCCAATGTAACCCATCCTTTTTCTACTTTTACTTTCACATTGTCGTTTGGCACACGCCAGTTCCATTTAAAAGCATTTAATATTTCGGAAGCAATCTCATTGTCATCATTTGGAGCATAAGAGCTACTGAATTTAACCTCAATTTTTTCAACAACTGCCATAACACCAGCTACATTCTTTGCAGCATCTTCAGCTTCAGATTTTTTAGTATAATTATCTACCACACCGGTAAGTGTTACTACACCATCTTTTACGATTACGCCAATTTCTGTTGCGCTCAATAAAGGCTCCCATTTGATGGCATCCTGAACATCCTTCTGTAAGTCTGTGTTATTTTTCATTTTATTAAAATTGAAATTGCAAATGAATCTTACAATTATGTAAGGTCAGTTTATATCGTACAGCACTCCTTTACTGTCATTATTCTCTCGTATTCACGGCTGCAAGAGGAGTGATTTGGTTTATTATTAAGTAAAGGTCGGTCTATCCGGACTGGAAAGTATTACACAATAAAAAGAATGAGTTGTATTATTCACACATTTGAATGACTGTGTTACGTATTATAAGTAACTTGGATTTTTTAAGCATTAATAAAGGTTTGCCAGGGAACCGTTCTAACAGCGATTCTAAAATGGGTAGATCATAAAGTAAAAGGAATGGTGAAATTAATAAATATTTGAAACGATCAAACAACGTCATGGAATCAGAAATACCTGTAACCTCCAAACCGGAAAAATTTTTACTATCCAAAAAAGCAGATTCATTCTTCAGGGATATCTATAACGTTTATATATTCATTTTACAGTATTTTAAGGAACTCTTTTCAGTACCATTTGAATGGAAGGAATTAATCAACCAATGTTACCAGGTTGGTTATAGATCATTACCCCTTATTTCTTTAACAGGTTTTATAACCGGTACTGTATTTACAAAGCAATCCCGCCCGTCCCTGTCAGAGTTTGGGGCTACCTCATGGCTTCCCTCATTAATATCAATTGCCATCATCCGTGCGCTTGCTCCTTTGGTTACGGCTTTGATTGCCGCAGGAAAAGTAGGTTCTAATATGGGAGCCGAATTGGGCTCCATGAAAGTAACCGAACAAATTGATGCAATGGAAGTATCAGGTACCAATCCATTTAATTATTTAGTTGTAACAAGAATCACAGCTATCACTTTAATGCTTCCTATATTGGTGATTTACACCGCCCTGATCGGGATGCTGGGTTCTTATCTAAACATTCATCAAAATGAGTTGACAAGTTTTCCTGCCTTTATCAGCAGCGCTTTTAAAACAATTTCATTTCTTGATATTTCCGCTTCCGTTTTCAAAGCACTCTGTTATGGTTTTACTATTGGTGTAGCTGGCTGTTACCAGGGATATTATGCACAGAATGGAACCAAGGGCGTAGGAACTGCTGCAAATGTAGCAGTAGTGCTTTCGATGTTTATGATTTTTGTGGAAGAAATGGTAATTGTACAGGTTGTAAATGCATTTAGATAAAATGAATAGCGAGTTATGGATGAATCAGCAACAAATAATAATGACACAGTAATTTCTATCAAAGATTTAAAGAAATCCTTTGATACTAACATTGTACTGAACGGGATAGATATCGATATTTTAAAAGGAGAAAATCTTGCAGTGCTGGGTCGTTCCGGAAGTGGAAAATCCGTACTGATAAAAATAATCTCCGGCCTGCTAAAACCTGATAGCGGTACGGTAAAAGTACTAGGTCAGGAAGTGGATAAATTAAGGGGAAAGGCATTACAGGCACTGAGATTAAAAATTGGCTTCTCTTTTCAAAGCAGTGCTTTGTACGACAGTATGACCGTCAGAGAAAATCTCGCGTTTCCACTGGTAAGAAATAAACGCAACTTAAAAACAAAGGAGGTGAATGAAGCCATTGAATCGGTGTTGAATGATGTGGATTTATTACAAACCATCAATCAAATGCCCGCTGAACTTTCCGGAGGGCAGAGAAAACGCATCGGCATTGCCCGTACTTTGATAATGAAGCCGGAGATAATGTTGTATGATGAGCCTACATCGGGGCTTGATCCCCTGACCTGCATAGATATAAATACCCTGATTGTTAAGGTTCAACAACAATACAATGCCAGCTCAATTATTATTACACATGACTTAACCTGTGCGAAAGCTACTGCCGATAAAGTCACCATGATAGTAGATGGCAGGTTTTTGACACCCGGAAGTTTTAACGAAATATTCAATGAAAAGAATACAAATGCAAAATCTTTTTATGATTACAATTTTATTAACGACAAATGACTACATTAAAAAATAACCGTCCCATAATTGTTGGGATATTTATACTGCTGGGCCTTGCGATATTAGTGGTTACCATTTTCACCTTAGGGGGACAGAAAAAAACATTCGTAAAATCGTATACCATATATGCGGTTTTTAATGATGTAGGAGGTTTAATAAAAGGCGGCAATGTTTGGTTTTCTGGTGTAAAAGTGGGTACAGTCAAGAACATCTCATTCTATCAAAATTCGCAGGTGCTGGTTACGATGAACATTGAGAAAGCAGCTCAATCACATATCCATAAAGATGCAATGGCAAAAATCGGTTCAGATGGACTGATAGGCAATAAAATAGTAATTATTTATGGCGGTAGTGAAAACATGCCCCAGGCCGAGGCAAATGATCTTCTACATGTCGAAAACATAGCTGGCACTGATGATATGCTGGCAACCTTACAGGCCAACAATAAAAATCTATTGGAAATAACAAACGATTTTAAGAGTATAAGTAAAAAGATCGATAGTGGGAAAGGAACATTGGCTACATTATTAAATGATCCTGCAATGGCCAATAAGCTTTCCAACACATTTGACAATTTACAGGCTACCGCATCAAATTTTAAAGCCGTTTCTATAAACAGTAAAGATGTTTTATTAAATCTCAAAGATTTTGCCGGCAAAATCAATAAGCCGGGTAATTCAATAAATGATGTGGTTACAGATACAGTCATGTATGCTTCTATTAAAGGGACATTATTCCAATTGAAAAAAGCAGCGGATGCGGTGACAATATTTACAGGCAACCTCGAAAAAGTAAGTGCAAGACTGAACCAGGATAACAATGTAGCAGGGGTGTTATTGAACGATTCACTGGCAGCCGCCTCCATTAAAATCACTTTAAAGAACCTGGAAACCAGCAGTCAGAAATTAGATGCAGACCTTGAGGCATTGCAACACAATTTTTTATTGAAGTTGTTTACACTT
>NZ_MTKN01000265.1 GCF_001975825.1 [Flexibacter] sp. ATCC 35208 | reverse complement strand
ACATCTTGCCCAGCTTGAAAAGCAACTCGGTTTTGATGGATGAATTTCAGGAAATTAATTGGGATGGGGTAAAACAAAATGTAAATTACTTTATCGAACAAAAGGTTGCAGGTGTCATCATTAATGGAAGTACAGGAGAGTTTGTAAGTTTATCAAAAGAAGAACGATTTAAAATGGTAGAAACCGTGTTGAAAGAAATTGATGACCGTATTCCAGTCATTGTTGGAACTGCAGCAGAGACGACGAAAGAAACAATTGAATATACGAAACATGCAGAAGCGCACGGAGCGGATTGTGCATTAATTATAAACTCTTACTATTGTAAACCGAAGGAAGAGGAGATTTATTTTCATTTTAAAGAAATCTCAAATTCTGTAAATATACCAATTATGCTATACAATAACCCATTTACTTCTGGTGTTGATATGAGTACAAAGCTAATGCTCCGTATTGGAAAAGAGTGTGAAAATGTTACACATATTAAAGAATCTAGCGGAGATATTCGAAAAGCGA
>NZ_MTKN01000264.1 GCF_001975825.1 [Flexibacter] sp. ATCC 35208 | reverse complement strand
CCTTTCCAACTTTGTTACGCAGTAACAGTTTCTTCACCTTGTTTTGCTTCAAGGATCGCGTCTGCCATTTTAGATGTAAGAAGTTTTACAGCACGAATTGCATCATCGTTTGCTGGGATAACGTGATCGATTTCGTCTGGATCACAGTTTGTATCAACGATACCGATGATTGGAATGTGTAATTTGCGTGCTTCAGCAACTGCAATACGCTCTTTACGAGGGTCTACTACGAATAATGCACTTGGAAGACCTTTCATATCTTTAATACCGCCTAAGAATTTCTCAAGACGCTCTAACTCTTTTTTAAGTTGAACAACTTCTTTCTTAGGAAGTACTTCGAAAGTACCATCTTCTTGCATTCTTTCGATGTCTTTAAGACGCTTGATACGCTTTTGGATTGTTTGGAAGTTTGTTAAAGTTCCACCTAACCAACGTTGGTTAACGAAGTACATACCAGCACGAGTTGCTTCTTCTTTAATAGCTTCTTGTGCTTGTTTTTTAGTACCTACGAATA
>NZ_MTKN01000263.1 GCF_001975825.1 [Flexibacter] sp. ATCC 35208 | reverse complement strand
TTCCCGTATTTTTTTGCCGGAAATCCATACGGAGGATTTTATACGCAGGAGGAAATCAAAGACGTTGTAACATTTGCCGAAGAACATTATGTGAATATTATTCCTGAAATCGAAATGCCCGGTCATGCAACTGCAGCAGTTACGGCTTATCCAAATTTGTCTTGTTTTCTGGATCGTCACTATAAAGTTATTGAAAGCTGGGGCGTTTTTGAAGATATTTTCTTTGCCGGAAAAGAAGAGACTTTTACTTTTCTCGAAGATGTTTTAACGGAAGTTATGGCTTTATTTCCAAGTAAATACATTCATATTGGTGGAGACGAGTGCCCGAAAACAAGATGGAAAGAATGTCCGAATTGTCAAAAAATAATCAAAGATTTAAGATTGAAAGACGAACATGAATTACAAAGTTATCTCACAACCCGAATCGAGAAATTCCTAAATAAAAACGGAAGACAAATTTTAGGCTGGGACGAAATGCTCGAAGGCGGATTAGCGCCAAACGCAGCTGTAATGTCATGGCGAGGCGAAGCT
>NZ_MTKN01000262.1 GCF_001975825.1 [Flexibacter] sp. ATCC 35208 | reverse complement strand
TCTCGCTCCCGGATCTTTTACCATTCCGAAGTAACTGTATCTTAAATAAATGGCCAGTTTTTTGATATTGGAAGTTGTCATTAAATTTGCTTTGAATTTCGGGATCGCTTCTTCTAAATAAATACGGCTTAATTCCGAGAAAAATGAATATATATAAGGATCTCCACCTGCATCAATAATAGATTGAGGTACATTTAATTTCCCAACTCTTTTTGTTGTATTGTAGCTTAAAGCAAAATCATTTCGAATTGTAAAATCCTGAATTACATCATATTTTTGAGAAATTACGACATCAATACCTTTCGTTTCAGAATTGATTCCGTTGGTCCAGAACGAAGCCCTTTCCACTCCTTTTAAATCAAATGCTTGTTGAAATAATGTCAATGCATCTCTTTGTTTGTCAGATGTTGCACCTGTTATCTGAGCATCAGTTGGTCTTGCATATTGTCCAGTTAATACCACTCTGTCATCGATTCTTGTAAAGTAAGCATCTGTTGTAATGGTAATATTTGCTTCTGGAATCTTGAATGTAAATC
>NZ_MTKN01000261.1 GCF_001975825.1 [Flexibacter] sp. ATCC 35208 | reverse complement strand
GCTCTTCCGATCTTGAAAGAATATAAAAAACTTGTTGACTTTCGAGGTCGAATGAGTTAAAATAATTCTTGTCTTAAATGAATACAGTCTGGTAATGATGGCAGAGAGGTCACACCCGTTCCCATACCGAACACGGAAGTTAAGCTCTCTAGCGCCGATGGTAGTTGGGACCTTGTCCCTGTGAGAGTAGGACGTTGCCAGGCAATCTGGAGGATTAGCTCAGCTGGGAGAGCACCTGCCTTACAAGCAGGGGGTCGGCGGTTCGATCCCGTCATCCTCCACCATTTAGCCGACTTAGCTCAATTGGTAGAGCAACTGACTTGTAATCAGTAGGTTGGGGGTTCAAGTCCTCTAGTCGGCACCAGTTTTTATTGTAAGAGCCATTAGCTCAGTTGGTAGAGCATCTGACTTTTAATCAGAGGGTCGAAGGTTCGAGTCCTTCATGGCTCACCATTTTATTTTTCGTGGCCAGTTGGTCAAGTGGTTAAGACACCGACCTTTCCCTGCGGGTAGACCGGTTCCAATCCCATTCGGGTC
>NZ_MTKN01000260.1 GCF_001975825.1 [Flexibacter] sp. ATCC 35208 | reverse complement strand
AATAACTTCTTTTACCACATATACATTACGTTTAGCATCTTGTTCTTCGATACCGGCTTTTTCAATCGCTTCAACAAAATATTTTGAAGAACCATCCATAATAGGAAGTTCAGAAGCATTCAATTCTATAATAACGTTATCCAAATCGCAACCAACCAATGCCGCTAAAACGTGTTCAGGAGTTTGAATTTTTACACCTAATTTTTCTAAATTAGTACCTCTTTGCGTATTAACAACATAATTAGCATCTGCTTCGATCACGGGCTGACCTTGCAAATCTACTCTTACAAAAGTGAAACCATTATTAATTGGAGCTGGTTTAAAAGTCATTGTAACTTCTTTTCCAGTGTGTAATCCAACGCCTGTTAGTGAAATTTCATTTTTGATGGTCTTCTGTTTAACCATTATTTCCATTTTTTGGGTTTATTATTTGTTTTTTTAATTCATCAATTTCGGCAACAATTTTAGGCAGATTCTTGAAATGTACATACGATTTATTAAAATCCGTATATGCAAGAGATGGTGTTCCATGCAATATTT
>NZ_MTKN01000259.1 GCF_001975825.1 [Flexibacter] sp. ATCC 35208 | reverse complement strand
CCGAGTGGGAATGACATTTTCGCATTCTTTAAGTTATTCTCTTTTGCGCCGACAATCTCTACTTTACGTCCATCACCTTTACGTCTTTCAAGTGGAACTGGAATAAACTCTTTACCACTTAAATACTTCCCTGTTAATGAATTCTCATCTTGCATAACTTCAGCCGGCGTCCCCGCTGAAACGACCTGTCCACCGTGAATACCTGCACCAGGCCCTATATCAAGTAAATAGTCAGCAGCCATCATCGTATCTTCATCATGTTCAACAACGATTAACGTATTACCTAAATCGCGCATTTCTTGCAATGTACGAATAAGACGATCGTTATCACGCTGGTGTAAACCAATTGAAGGCTCATCAAGAATATAAAGTACGCCAGTTAGACGAGAACCAATTTGCGTCGCTAAACGAATACGCTGCGCCTCACCACCTGATAAAGTTCCTGCGGCACGACTTAACGTTAAATAATCTAAACCAACGTTCACTAAGAACCCAACGCGCTCCTGAATTTCTCTTAAAATTAAATGAGCTATTTTTTGTTG
>NZ_MTKN01000258.1 GCF_001975825.1 [Flexibacter] sp. ATCC 35208 | reverse complement strand
AGCATGCTACTGCTATCTGGACAATCTCCAACGGCATATGTACTTCTACCAGCACTGTTCTTCTGAAGAATGATATGATGCCGGAAGCTGCAAATGCGGGTCCTGACCAGACACATTGTAACGATTCGCTCTTCCACATGGCGGCTACGCCTGGAGCAATCACCACATCTACCGGTAAATGGACTGTGATCAGCGGTACTGCAACTATTGCAGCGACTGACCTGAATAACCCAACTGCCAGTGTGATTGTGTTCGCAGGTACATCCGCTACCCTGCAGTGGACCCTGAGCAATGGTACATGTACTGGTACGCCAGCTACTGTAACACTGACAAACCTGGGACCAGTACTGAACAATACCATCTCTGCCGATCAGACACTTTGTGCTTCTGAAACACCTGCTGCCCTCACGGGTACGGTGGCATTGAGTGGTGGCGACGGTACTTATACTTACCAGTGGCAGATCAGCACGACCAGTGCAACCACCGGTTTCTCCAATGTAACAACAGGTACAGGTGGCACTGCTGCTACTTATACCCCTGCTAC
>NZ_MTKN01000027.1 GCF_001975825.1 [Flexibacter] sp. ATCC 35208 | reverse complement strand
AATAAGTTTAAACAACTTCTATATAAAAGTAACTCCCTTGCATAGAAAAACCTGTTTACTATCTAGTTAAATAGTATCATAAGGTCTGCGGTGGAACACTGGTAAAGTATACTCCGGAATATGCACCTAAAGAAATGAAATTCCTAAGCACCTCATAAATGGAAATCCTGCACCATTAGGTATCAGAATGAAAAGAGCGTGTATCTTACTTTTGATACACGCTCTTTTATCCTGAATAATTATTGCAGACTATTCTTCGTCGTCTTCATCTTCATCACCCAATTCATCTTCATCCAGCCATTCCAGGTATGCATAATACCAGCTTTCCAGTTCATCCAGTAATTCTTCTTTTTTAGCCGGATCGTTCTTGAAGAAGTCTTCTACATTGTCTATTTCATGAACGATATCAATATATGCACTTTCTTCATCTTCTTCCACACGTTTAGCGAAGAAACGAGGCTGCTCAGTATGAAAGATATATTCGTTATCAGGATCCGTCACTGGATCATCAGCGATCATAAACTTGGGTAACTTAGCCATAGTGATTTTATTTTTGATGTTGTAAAACAAATGTATTGTAAATATATCATTCAACGAAAAGGCTTCCGTCACTACCAACCTAATCCATTATAGCCCAACTCATCCGTTCATGTACTGGCACCAAAATTGGATTATAAGCTGTATAAAAATCTGATATTATGAAACTGAAAACAATACGTGCAGGTGTAGTGGCTATGACCATCACTGCCGCAGCATTGCTTGGTAGCCATGTAACGATGGCCCAGGGTATAGACAGTACTGCAAAAAAAGTGGGGAATAAAACTGCTTCCATCGCTGTAAAAGGCGCCAGCAAGGTAACTGACAAAACATATAAAGGCAAAGAAGGTCCAGGCGGCCAAACTGTGTATATTAATAAAAAAGACAAGAAATACTATGTAGATGAAAAGGGTAAAAAAGTATACCTGAAGCCATCTCAAATCAGGGACAAGAAAGATTAATTCGTACATATACAAAAAGGCTGACCTTTGATGGTCAGCCCTTTTTATTTTAACTTAATTCACTCAATTATTTATCAGCCTAGTTCACTCAATTCCAGCCACCGCAGTCCTTTTTCATCCAGCAGGCCGATCACTTCTCCCACACGGCGCGCCATCGGTTCCAATTCTGCATAGGGTATATCGCCTGCCGCCATTTTTGCATCCAGGGTTGCTTTCTCTTTTTCCAGGTCCGCAATTTCCTTTTCCAGCAGTTCCAATTCACGCTTTTCTTTGAAAGACATTTTACGGGCGGGTGCAGCCGGTGCTGCTACCGCAGCAGCTACAGGTTCTGCCACTGGTGTTGGTGCAGCTTTCTGCTCAGCAGCTTCTTTTTCTCTTTCAGGTTTATCCTTTTCCCAATCACGGTACTGGGTATAGTTGCCCGGAAAGTCTCGTACCTCTCCCTGTCCTTCAAATACAAACAGGTGATCTACCAGTTTATCCATGAAATAACGATCGTGGCTCACGATGATCAGACATCCCTGGAAATCCAGCAGGAAGTCTTCCAGAATACTCAGGGTAGGCAGATCCAGGTCGTTCGTAGGCTCATCCAGTACCAGGAAGTTCGGGTTACGGAAGAGTATGCTCAATAAGTGTAATCTTCTCTTTTCACCACCACTCAGTTTGGAGATGTAGGTATACTGCTTCTCAGGCGGGAACAGGAATAACTGTAAGAACTGGGCGGCACTCACTTTGGTACCATCTGCCAGCGGGAAGTTTTCGGCGATATTCTTTACGAATTCGATCACCCGCATATCTTCCTTTATAATCAGGCCACGTTGATCGTAGTTACCGAATACAATGGTTTCCCCTGTATTGATCTTTCCGGAATCAGGCTGTTCCAATCCCAGCAACATGTTGAGGAATGTGGATTTCCCCACACCGTTCTTACCCACCACGCCTACGCGTTCTCCTCTCTTAAATGTATAGTCAAAGCCTTTCAGTATCTGTAAATCGCCGTACGCCTTGTATACTTTTTTCATTTCGATGATCTTGCCTCCCAGTCGGGTCATCTTCACATTTAGCTCCAGCTGCTGTTTTTCCAGCCTTACACTGGCTTTTTCCTTTACATCGGTAAATGCATCTATTCGTGATTTAGACTTTGTAGTACGTGCCTTGGGCTGTTTGCGCATCCATTCCAGCTCTTTACGGAATACGTTGCGGGCCTTTTCCACACTGGATTTATTCATTTCTTCACGGGTCGCTTTCTTTTCGAGATAGTTCTCGTAATCACCTTTATAGATATACAGCTGTTGCTGATCGATTTCCATAATCTCATTACACACACTATCGAGGAAGTAACGGTCGTGCGTTACGAGCAGCAGGGTCACTCTTTCCTGGTCCAGGTAGTTTTCCAGCCACTCGATCATGCTTACGTCCAGGTGGTTGGTCGGTTCATCCATGATGAGCAGGGTATGTCTGTGTTCAAAGCCGATATCGATCAGCACCTTGGCCAGCGCCACTCTTTTTACCTGACCACCGGACAGACTGCCCATCAGCTGTTCCATGTGGTGAATATTCAGTTTGCCCAGGATCTGTTTTACCTTGGAATCAAAGTGCCATGCGTTCAGCTCATCCATACGTTCGATGGCTTTGGTGAGCTTATCCAGATCCGGCTCCTCGCCTTCTTCTGTCAGCATTTCATAATCTCTGATAGCGGACAGTACAGGGTGCCCCTGTGAGAATATATGGCGGGAGATGGTTTCTCCGGGATTGAAAGCATTTTGCTGTTCCAGCATTACTACTGTTACATCTTTGTGTATCCATACCGTGCCGGCATCGGGGGTTTCCTGACCGCAAAGAATGCGGAGCAGGGTGGACTTACCGGTACCATTCAGCGCCACCAGGGCGATTTTGTCACCTTCTTCGATATGGAAAGAAATATCTTTAAACAAGGGGCCTGCGCCGTAGGACTTTGTAAGCCCTTCTACTGTAACATAATGCATGAGGCGAAGTTAGTAATTAAAACGAAAACGCTTTTGCCGGGTGGCAAAAGCGTTTTCATAATGAGATATTATAAGAAATTAGAAATCATAGTAGAGCTGTCGGAAGCTGGCCCGAAGACCCAGATTGAACACAAATTCGTTCTTGGTCCACTGGTTATTCTTTTCCTGACGTGCGGTCACAGATGCTTCCAGGCGCAGGTTATATTTAGGATTCAGCAGGTAAGCAACTGTACCTTGAATATTCGTCAGGGTGGTTTTCAGACCTTGTCCTATGTGGTTACCAAAGTCTTCTGCACGGGTATTATAAGACTCGAAAATGTTACTCCCATAATTGATTCCGGCAGAATCCAAACCATACTTTGCATAGGTAATCTGTCCACGGAGGAAAAAGCGTTTGTACCGGTAATCTGCAATATTGACCCACTCCACAAAGTTTGCTCCCAGCGGATGTGCCAATGGCTGATTGTAGTGACCATAGTTATTGAGCGTAGTACGCTGAGAGTAAGTATATGGACGGGCTGCATTCACTTCTGTCAATGCATTCAGGTTAGGCACCTTAAAAAGGCTGTTGGAACGGAAACCCAGCTGACCGCCAAATTTATTGGCCCACCAACCGCTACCACTGGTCATTTCCTTCAGCACGAATTCATCCAGAATAAACTGACCATAAATAGTACTGTTCACTGAAGGAGCATACTTTAGGTTAAGCCCCAATAGTGCATTATCAGGAGAACCTACTGAGAATTCGACCGGACGAAGGAAAACGATGGGGTTCAGATAACTCACATCAAATCCTCTTTTGCCTGTAGAATCAGAGTCCTGCCATATTACAGCTTCAAACAATCCGATGGAAAACTTCTTGCTGACATTCCAGTCCAGGTAATTAAATACGCCCCATTTCTTTCGATAACCATTATCATAAGAAGATTTAGGATATTGCATATCTACGAACTGCGCCCACATAGTGGTATACTGTACACGCCCCAGATTAGCTATAATTTTCAGGAAAGGATAGTTGAACGAAGCATCCGACAACAACATAGAGCGATAGCCATCGCCTATAAAGTTCTTGTCATAACCCAGCTGAAAATCAAAATGACGTCCCGCTTTATAATTTATGAGTGCTGATGAATATGCGAAGTCAAATGCATTTGTATTAAATGCCTTCCATTGTCCCTGTCCGGGCACAATGTCATTTTTCCGGCTATATTCATCGATATAGGATGCAAATTTTCCCTGATTCTCGTAGAACTCTGTTCTAAATGTGAGATTATGTCCAATAGTACCACCAGCTATTACGCCCCGGGTATTCAGCCATGTTCTACCATTTACATTGCTATGCCCAATCTGAAAATCCGGAAGTATACTTGCATAAAAAGTAAAATCATCATCTTTTACCTCCAACAGATGTTCTCTAAACAATTTACGATACAACCAGCTCTGCTTACGGGTTGTATCTCCTTTTGGAAGATCAAACGATGGTTCCAGGCTGTAGTCCCGCTGGGAAGAATGGTAACCCAGACTATCCGTTGAGTTTTGATAAAAGCCAAGTGAATATTGTCGGCCTATACTTTGTGCATTCACAGACACTGATGCCACTATGCTACAGCCTAGCAGGAGTATTGATGAGGTAAAACATGATTTGAACATAGAAAAGAATTAGCTTGCCAGCCACAAATATATTTCCTTTTACAGGAATATCGGACTAACGTGAATTAAAAGACCATTATAAATGGCTGATCTTATTCTGTATCCGAAGCTGTTCCGTCACTCGTTTAATTTCCTGTTCTGCTGTTTTAGGATAGATCAGCAATACATTTCCATCATCTACAACAATGAAATCTTTCAGTCCACGAATCACTGCCAGTTTATCTTTGGGTATATGAATGATACAATCAGAGGTATCTTCCAGCTTCCCATCGCCACCAGAAAAAACGTTGTTACTGTCATCCTGCTTTTCAGCTACCATGAACAGGGATGCCCAGGTACCAAGATCACTCCAGCCAAACTCAACAGGCATAGTATATACATTTTCCGCCTTTTCCATTACTGCATAATCTATGGAAATATTGGGTGACTGTGGATAATGCTGATCTATGAATACCTGTTCCTGAGCGGTATTATAGAGCCCCTCACCTTTACTGAAAAGGTCATATAATTCAGGGGTCAGCTGCTTTACTGCATTGAGTATAGATTGTGCCTTCCAGATGAAAATGCCTGCATTCCATACATAGTCGCCGCTGTTTAAAAATTCAAGCGCCTTGGACAAAACTGGTTTTTCAGTGAACTTTATCACCTTATGAATATCCTCTACTCCCTTCTCTGCAAACTTGATATAACCGTAACCAGTATCAGGTCTGGTAGGTGTAATACCAAGGGTTAATAATATATCCTTTTCAGCTACGATATTTAATGCCTGCTGAATTTTTCCAAGGAAAGTTTCTTCCCTGAGAATAAAATGATCAGAAGGAGCAATAACCATAGAGGCATTCGCATCTTTTGCCAATATTTTAAATGCAGCATATGCAATACCTGGTGCAGTGTTATTCCGGGAAGGTTCGCAAAGGATATTGTCAGCTAACACTTCGGGCAACTGTTCCTGGATGAGTCCTTTATAGGCAGTATTGGTTACTACATAGATATTCTCAGCAGGTATAATTTTATTAAACCGCTCATAAGTCAATTGTAACAATGATTTGCCTATGCCAAGGATATCAATGAACTGTTTGGGATAGTTATTCCTACTTTTAGGCCAGAAGCGACTTCCAACGCCACCTGCCATAATAAAAACGTGATTGTGGTTTTTCATAACTAATTTTTCCAATGAGTATTTTTTACCTGTTCGTATACTGAACGGATCCCCTCTTCCAATTGTATGCTGGCCTTCCATCCCAATCCAGTCAGTTTACTTACATCCATCAGTTTACGAGGAGTACCATCCGGCTTGCTGGAATCAAATGTCAGCTTGCCTTCATAGCCTACAATTTTCTTAATCATCAACGCCAGATCACCAATACTAATATCTACACCGGTTCCGATATTCACCAGTCCTTCCTCATTATAATGCTGAATTAAATAAAAACATGCATCAGCCATATCATCTGCATGCAGGAACTCACGCAGTGGTGTTCCCGTACCCCATATCACTACTTCCGGTGTATTGTTGATTCTGGCCTCATGGAACTTGCGCAGCAACGCTGGCAGTACATGCGAGGTATTCAGATCATAGTTATCGTTTGGTCCATACAGGTTAGTTGGCATTACAGAAATAAAGTTACAACCGTATTGCGCCCTGTAGGCATCACACATTTTGATACCTGCTATCTTGGCAATAGCATATGGTTCATTAGTAGGTTCCAGCAGGCCGGTAAGCAGGTAATCCTCCTTCAACGGCTGTGGGGCCAACCTTGGGTATATGCATGAAGATCCCAGGAACATCAGTTTCTTAACACCTACGAGATAAGCATTATGAATAATGTTGTTCTGGATCATCAGATTTTCATAAATAAATTCGCCTCTGTAAGTATTATTTGCAATAATACCTCCCACTTTAGCTGCAGCCAGGAATACCACATCAGGCTTTTCTTCAGCAAAAAATCTGGCTGTAGCCTGTTGATCACGCAAATCCAGCTCTTTGGAGGTTCTGACAATGATATTGTGGAACCCACTATTCTCAAGTCTTCTCACTATGGCAGAGCCAACCATTCCACGGTGGCCTGCCACATATATTTTATCAGTCTTTTGCATGAGGTCTATTCAAATTGATTTAGAACTTTGTATCCTGCATCTTTCAACAACTTTTCACGTCTGAACAGCTCGAGATCAGCTGCCACCATTTCCTTTACCAGTGCAGCCAGATCGTATTTCGGCTTCCAGCCCAATTGCTGTTGTGATTTGGTAGGATCACCTATCAGCAGGTCTACTTCTGTAGGACGGAAATAACGGGGATCGATCGCAACTACTTCCTGACCTATCTCTACCCCTGCCACATCTGCCGCCTTGCTTTTCACAAATGCTTTTTCATCGACACCAGTACCTTTGAATTCAAGTTCTATACCTGCTTCTGCAAAAGCCATTCTAATAAACTCTCTAACTGGGGTAGTAATACCCGTTGCTATTACATAATCCTCAGGTTTATCCTGCTGGAGGATCAGCCACATGGCTTCTACATAATCTTTTGCATGACCCCAGTCACGTTTTGCATCCAGATTACCCATAAACAGTTTATCCTGCATACCCAACGCGATCTTAGCGACTCCTCTTGTAATCTTGCGGGTGACAAAGGTCTCGCCTCTCAGTGGGCTTTCATGGTTAAACAGGATACCATTACAAGCATACATATTGTAAGCTTCTCTGTAGTTCACTGTGATCCAGTAAGCATACATCTTGGCTACTGCATAGGGAGAACGGGGATAGAAGGGGGTTCTTTCAGACTGAGGCACCTCCTGTACCAGACCATACAACTCGGAAGTAGACGCCTGGTATATTTTTGTTTTCTGAGTCAGTCCTAACAAACGAACTGCTTCCAGTATCCTCAGTGTACCAATACCGTCGGCATTGGCAGTATATTCAGGGGTTTCAAAACTCACCTGTACATGGCTCATGGCACCGAGGTTAAAGATTTCGTCAGGTTGGACCTGCTGAACAATACGAATCAGGTTGGTAGAATCTGTCAGATCCCCATAATGAAGCTGCAAGCTAACTTTATTTTCATGTGGATCCTGGTAAAGATGGTCTATACGATCAGTATTAAAAAGTGAACTACGGCGCTTGATACCGTGCACTTCATACCCTTTCTTCAATAGTAATTCAGTCAGATATGCACCATCTTGACCAGTAATACCTGTAATAAGTGCTTTTTTCATTATTAGGTTTTTATATACTTGATTTTCAAAATTACAATTTAATGTGCCACCGTATTCAATACATTCATGACCTTCTGCTCATAACATTGCAGGGTGTAATACCGGCTCATGAGCTCCCGGGCATTTTGCCCGATATGGGCGTATTTATTCCGATCCCTGAATATTTCGTTGATTCTGTCAGCTATTTCATCCGGAGTCTCTGCCAGTAGTAGATGTTTGTTATCTTCTGCATGCATAATGGGCTTTGCAGCCAGCTGATTAGTCAATACCACCTGGCCCAGCGCCATTGCCTCCAGCACCTTGTTCTGTAATCCGGCCCCCGTTTGCATGGGCGCTACTGACAAAAACGATGAAGCGATGATCAGATAGGGGTCTTCCACAAATCCTGTCACCTCCAGGTTTTTATAGTTCAAAGATAGGTTCAATACTTCATTTGATGGTCTTGCCCCTACGATTATGAATTTTATACCCGGATCCAGCTTCTCCAATACATTCTTTGCAAACCAGACAACCGTGTCAACATTTGGCTGGTAATCCATCTTGCCAAAGAAAGTTATGGCATTTGAATATCGCATATCATACTGGTTGTAGGAAAACAACTTATCGTCTACACCAAATGGTACGTAATGCACGTTGCCCTTATCTTTCCAGTAATCATATTCTGATTCATTTACAAACAAGGTTGACCCAAATTGCTCTATGCACTTCTGTTCGAAGGCAAAGAGCCGGTTTACTTCCAGCCTGTAAATAGTTTTCCAGAACAAGGATGAGACATTGCCGATAGACCGTTTATAATTTATTGCAAGTGAATCATTTATATCCAATACCTTAGCCTTACTGGTATTTACATATTTTGCTGTTCTGATCAAATTTGCTATCACAATAGCAGCCTGTTCCTGCAACCCATCGACGTACTTTTGCACTTCACGGAAGTAATAGTAAGACACCTGGATAGGTTCCTTACCCAGCAGGCCTACCAGTGCATTGATGTAAAACCGCCATTTAGGGTAAAGAAATACCTTGCAACTATTCGTATAACGTTGCATAAATTCCACTGATGCTTCATCAGGCTTCTCTTCGGTAATCACTACCAGATCTAAGGCGTAATATCTGCTCAATATCCTGATGAGATTATAGTTTTTTACTCTATCACCTCCTACCGGAGGATACGGTAGTTTGGATATCAGCAGCAGGCATCCTGGTTTTTTGTCAGCTGTCATTGTTTAATAACTCTGTTTCTTAAAAACGGTATATTGCTTCTATCTGGTCCATCACAAACTCTTTGCGGTAAATATCCAGTGAAGGATATTCAATCTTATGAGGATGGCTATATATATTTTCCATTGCTTGTTTTAGGTCTGCGGCGTCCCGCTTACCGAACAACTGTAATTTTTCACCATGTTTCTGGTGCAGTTCCACGTTCGTAGGAATATCTGAGGCAATGATCGGTATATTGAAATACATGGCTTCCACAACAGGTTTCCCAAATCCTTCATAAAGAGAGGGGAATACAAATGCCAGTGCGTCGGCGTACAATTGCATCATTTCACTTTCTTCCACATAATTCCTATACTCAATGGCGCTGCAACTATTTATTTCCTTTTCAATATCTTCAAATCCATATCCGGGTTTTCCGACAAGTACCAGTTTCACATCGCGATGCTGCGCACTGAACTCCCTGAAAGCACGGCATAACATTTCAAGGTTTTTCCGCTTCTCCAGTACACCAACATATAAAAAGAAGGGACCTTCTTCTGTAAGTTTATTACTATTGAGGAATGATGTAACACTGTCCCTGATAATGGTTGGCATCACAACGATTTTGTGCTGCTGTTCCGGAAACTGTGTAATCAGTTCATTCTTCACAGCCAACGAAGGCACACATACACGATCAGCATACAACATAGAATTACTGATCGTACGAGTAGCATAAGCCCGATATACCGGCGGGAATGTTTCCGGCAGGTAATAAGGCGACAGATCATGGATCGTCACCATCGTCTTTGCACGGTGCTTTTTCGCGGGCATAAAGAAATTCGTATAATGGATAACATCGTAACGACTACTACCAGTATATCTACCTGCAAAATATTTGATGTACAAAAGCCGTTTCACAGCATCCGGTACCTTCATAAAAAATGCAGGATAGACAGGTTTTGACACTTCATGCCCCAGCGCCTGAATGATCTCTATCTGTTCTACTGTGTACCAGCCAATACCTGTGATCTTCTTTTTTACAGTAGAAAGTCCGTCATCTACAAATATTCTCAATGTTTAAGCCTGTTTTCCTGTGATAAAATCCACATATACCTTAGCCCTTGCCACCCAGCTGTTTTTCTCATAAAATGCATCCGGTACTTCTGCATGCTGTGTCTTTGCTTTTGCTACTGCGTTTATAAAATCAGCAGGATTGTCATTATCAAAAAACGCAGCATTAGGATAATCCTGTAGTACCCTTACCACCTCTCCTACCTTACTAGCCACCACTGGTAGTCCTGTAGATGCATACATGAATGCTTTGTTAGGGCAGCGGTACCTATTTACGGGTATATCTGGCAGATAAAACACACAGGCATCCAGCTCTCCGAAGAGCTGGTTTAGTTTTTCATCAGGTACAAACCCGGCAAACTGTACCTTGTCTTCCAGCCCCATCCGTTTCACTTCCTGCTGAAATACTGGCAGCATTTCTCCTTTCCCTGCTATTATTAGTTGCAAATCATTCATGTCAGGTAATGTGGCCAGCAAAAAATCTACCTGCTCACGATAGGGCTGGATCAGGTTTCCTAAATAGCCTATCGTAAAGCGGTCGGCTGTAGCTACATTCCTGCCGATCTGCCTGCGTGCATCTATTGCAAAAGGCAGGTAACCCGCCCTGATTCCATATAATTCTTTATATAATAAAGCTAGCTCATTACTTGCGCAAATAACCTTATCTGCATATTTCACTGCCAGCTTTTCATAATAGAGTATTCTTTTTTCCAGCACTGGTGGTACCAACAGACTTTGTCTGTCTTCAAAATCCACTACCAGCTTAAATTTTTTTCCCAGCAGCTTTTTTGCTATCAGCGCTGGTAAAAAAATAGACGACCCGGCTCCCATACAATGCACATAATCGAGCTCTGAGAGCTTGGCCAGGTGCAGCGTCTTGCTGATCTGCTCCCGACCGCTGCCGGATTTAGTATAGATAAATCTAATCCCATTCAATACTTCACCATAAGCCTGCACATTCTGCGCGTCGTCATTGATCATAATGCTGACATCATGCCCCAGTTGCACCAGTGCCGTTCCTAATCCCAAACACCTTACGATGCCTGCATTCTGGCTGATAGTTCCTGTATTTATAAAAACGAATTTCACCTTTACCTGTTTTGAATAAATGTTGTATGTAAAGTATCTCCGAACTGTTTCCAGGAAAATAATCCAGCCCTTTCATATCCTTTCCGTATAAGTTTATCTCTCAATCCTGGTTCACGATGCAGCTGTAACATGGGACGTAATATGCCCGGAGCTTCAATACTGTCACAATACAATACAGCATCTCCTCCAACTTCTCCCAACGAAGAATTGTTAGTACTGATGACTGGCAACCCATGACGCATTGCTTCCAGTATAGGCAGTCCAAAACCTTCATAAAGGCTGGGATATAACAAAGCAAATGCGTTCATATAGTAAAACGACAATTCCTGATCTGAGGCATATCCTATCCATTTGATACGATCTTTCAAATGAGGTTTTTCGTCTATCGTTTTGAAGATTTCCTCATACAACCATCCCTTTTTACCAATCAGGTACAGGTGATACTCTTCACTTACCTGCTCCGAAAAACTATAAAAAGCACGTACCAGGTTAGTGACATTTTTACGTGGCTCCAGCGTACCTACAAACAGGAAATAAGGAGTAGTTGGTACAGCCCGTCCGTCTGTAACAGGATCAACAGCCATTGAGCTATCCAGGTATACTACATCTACTGTAGATGGAGGTACTCCTGTATACTCCAGGAAGTCACGACGGGTAGACTCAGAAATGGCAATGTTCTTATCTTTCTGGCCGTTTATTCTTTTCAGGAAACTAACGCGCTTGTTGTAATTCGTATTCAGCACGACTTCCGGCATTTTCACAAACGCCAGGTCATAGATGAAAAAGTAAAACCTTGCAAACCTGAACAATGGATACAGCATATTCATTTCCACATACACATCCGCTCCTTTTATGATGCTCAGGAATGGTACTGCAAACTTGAGCCAGCCTACAAACCAGGCTTTATTGATTATCTTCAATATCCCTTTCTTATTGCTGATAGGAGGTGGTGTCAGTCCTATCAACTGCACGTCATTGTATTTCGATAACTCCAGTTCAAAGTTCTTGCATACATTTCCAATGCCAGTCGCTGGCTCTCGTAAATGATATCGTATATATGCTATTTTCAAAGGCTTCATATCCGTGCTAATGTAATAGTCGTTTGTTTATGATAAATATCTGCCACTACCTTAATAAGCAAATACACCGGTACAAAAAGCAGCAATGCAATGATGCTATGCTGTACAATTCCCGGGTCAGCAAATAGTTGTGGCACTATCGTATTAAAAATGAAAAAGCGCAGGTAACCTGTTTTCATACTTCGCACAGTACGCAATAAGAGGCCCAATACAAAACAATATAAGATACCTCCCCAGCCAAACAGGAAATACCCATCCACAAATAAATATGGATTGGCACCAAACCCGGGTGCATTCAAGCCTGTCAGGTACTCTGTCATATAAGCCATATAGCCAAGCGGCTCCCAGGCTTTTAGCTTAAACGTAGACAATATTACATCCAGGTAATTCTGTATCCGTGTCACAAAATCAAAGTTGGCAAATGCCCGGTATCCATCCATTGAGAAAAACTGGTAAGTACCGGAACCGGTAGCGATAAAGCGCTCAGCCAATAACTCTGAAATGGATACTCCATATTTGGAAGTTACGTTCAGCAGCACGATCAGGGCAGCCCCACCACCAATACCTGCAAACACAAACATTTTTCCAAAATTGATCAGCTTCATACCCAGGTAACGGTTGTAATAGTATGCCACTATGCTAAAGTCGAATAACATGAACAATAGTCCAGACTTACTGAATGAAAATACCATGGATGAAAAAACAAAGTAAGCCAGGGTAAACAACACCAGCTTCTTCATTCTAAACATATAGAATGCATGTGCACATAGAGGAACAATAATGAACTTACTGATCCATGCTACCTTCTGGAAGATGCCTGCACCTCCCTGGCTGAGGGTTACCTTAGCCAGATCAGGGTTTACATCACCAGTCAGGATACCTAATCCTACACTATATAAGAGAAACAGATTGTTGATAGTAATAAACAGAATATTTGTAACAATCAGTGCAGTAGTCATAAACCGATCTGGTCCCGTAAATACCACGTCATTCTGTAGCGGGGGAACAGCTGGCTCTTTGTACCGGACGTAACTAAAAAATCCGGCTACAAAAGCCACCATACATATTAATATGTAGACCATGAACCGCCCCTGCATATCACCGGTCAGATAGGTATAAGCAGCAATGCTCACATTAAAAGCAAGACTAAATAACAATAGGATTAATGGATCAAATAAATTCCAATATTGTTTCCTGAAAATAAATAATAATGGCAGGAAGGTTCCGATAAAAACCAACAGGTACAACCCAACATTCAGTTCAAGTAATTTAGGAACCATACACTAACCTTTATTTATTTTTTCATTAGCTTTTAGTTCTTCCGAAATAAGTATGTCCAGTACATCATAAAAGTTATAATCATAATTCCATCCAAGCGCTGACATAGCGCTGCTGTTGTCGCCGTAAATATCCAATATATCGGTAGGGCGGTAAAGCTCCTGGCTCACAATCAGTTTCTCAGCCGGTATATTTAACTGCTTAAATACATGGTCAATCAGGTCTCTGAGCAGATAGCTTTTCCCAGAGCAGATCATGAAATCTTTTGGATGATCTTGCTGCAACATTAGCCACATAGCTTCCACATACTTTGGTGAATATCCAAAGTCTCTTTTCACATCTATATTTCCAACCTTCAGTATCCAGTCAGGGTTATTCCTGTTTTTCACAGCTTCTCCCACTACTTTTTTCACAAAGAAACTCTCTGACCGCAGGAATGATTCATGGTTAAACAATACCCCATTGCAGGCATAAAGTCCGTAGGATTCCCTGTAATTAACTACAGTCCAGTAAGCACTTGCTTTAGAGATTGCGTAAGGGCTGAGCGGATGCATAGGTGTATCAGTCGTTACCGGCAGACTCTTTACCGTTCCATACATTTCACTGCTGGATGCCTGATAAAATCGGGTATCGTTTTTTATAAGACGAAGTGCTTCCAACAGGTTCAGCACTGAAATAATATTGTATTGTATGGTCCCGATCGGCTGATTGAATGACAATCCTACAGAGCTTTGTGCCGCCAGGTTGTACACTTCATCAGGTCTGAAGGTATTGATGATATTGATCACGCTGGACATATCCATCATGTCACACTCCACCATTTTCACTTTGTCGCCAATGCCCAGATAAGCCAGTTTCTCCAGATTTGAGACATGGTTATTTCTGGTGATGCCGATTACCTTATAGTTCTTCTTTAATAGTAATTCTGCCAGATATGCGCCATCCTGTCCTGTTATACCTGTTATGATAGCTGTCTTCATACTAATGATTTATAAAACGCCAGGGTATTTTGATATGTGTTATTCCAGGAGAATTGTTCCAGTCTCTTCAGTCCTTTGCTAATTAATTCTGCCCGTTTTTCTGTATCATGTAAGATACTATTTACTGCGGTACTGATTTCGTTTACATCCAGCGGGTCAAAATAGAGTGCAGCATCTCCACCTACTTCAGGCAGTGATCCACCCGAACTCAGCAGACATGGGCATCCACAGGCAAAAGCCTCCAGCACCGGAATACCAAATCCTTCATAAAGACTGGGGAATACAAAAACTTCTGCATATTTGTACAGGCTGGCGAGCGTACTATCATCAATACGATGAAAGAGCACGCGGTCAGTGATCTGCAGACGCTGGAACTGTTCTTTTTCTGCGACACTGAAATTACCTCCACCTGCACATACGATCTTCAGCTCTTTGTTCGCATCTAATATCGGCTTTACTGATTCCACAAAGAGAGAGAAGTTCTTATAGATGGACCTGTTGCCTACAAACAAAAGATAGGGTGCTGCCACCAGGCGATTGCTGGAAGCGCTGCCACTGTTAAATGAACTACCCAGGTAAATGACCTCGATTTTATCTCCATCTACACCGAAAATATCAATAATATCCCGCTTCGTACATTCTGAAATAGCAATCACTTTTGATGCATGTTGCAGCAGTTCTTTTTTATTTTCATAGATGCCTATATCACCACGCAGCTCCTCGTATTTATCCGCAAACTTTTCGTGAATCATATCCAGAAATGTTACGGTAAAAGGTTTGCCGGCAGGGAGGTTTTTCAGGAAGTAAGTATCGTAATAGGTAGGGTGCAGTACATCATAGTTACCTTTACTGATCATGCGTTCACTTTTTCCCCTGTTCACAGCATGCATTATGCGTGATTTGCCTTTGAACTGTTTGCCCGGGAAAAACCGGTACAGACCCGGATAAGAGGAACCATTCAGGTAGGCATTATTCGAAAGTCTAAGTGATACATCCACATTCATATCCCGATCTTTTGCCCCTCTTGCAATCAGCTCGTAGAAATACCTCGATATCCCTCCGTATTCCTGCATGGTGAATGTCTGGTAGTCATATAGTACTTTCATCTTGGTTCCGTTTTTTATTTCGTTATTTCAGTTTCCTTTTTAACCCTGAATAAATCTTATATGCAAATTCCTTTACCTTATTTTGTTTTGGGAACATGCCATGCATTACAAATGCATCTGCGATGTTGTCTACCATGATGCTTGTCGGATCTTTGATATTGCCAATATCTGCTGTGGGGCAGTTGGCAAAAATGCTGTCTTTATCAAAAGTATGTGTAGCCTGTTCATCAAAACCAATATTACTGATCATGTTCACATTTGGTGTAATGCTTACTCCATTTGCATTCCAAACAGCAAAAACCCATTGATAATCCCAGGTATTGATCCTGTTTTCTTTTACACTTACAAATGCATCCTGCCAGCGAAGTCTATGCTGCTTTTTAGGCACAATACCTTCCAGTAGTTTTCTTTCCAGTACCTGATCCAGGGCAGACATGGTAATGTCGTAATGCTTCCATGCCCTGCGCCAGGAAGCCCATCCCCATACATGACATACTTTGGAGAAATAGTAAGATCCATCTCCTCTCTGTAGGCCATGCTGGAAGTTAGTTCCCCCTATATGCATCATTCTTTCATCATCGCGGTATTTTTCCAGGTTGTGGTCACAATAACGGAAAAAGCTTTCATTGGGCAGACAATCATCTTCCAATACGATGCCCTCTTCTTCCTGCTCAAAGAACCAGGTAATAGCGGAACTTACTGCCTGCTTACATCCCAGGTTCTGCTCCCTGAATAAGGTAAACACCTCACACGGCCAGTTCACATGCTGTGTGATCCAGTTTCTCACGGCAGCTACCTTTTCGTCTTCATTCCGGTTGCTTCTGGGCCCATCACAGGCCACATAGAGGCGTGCCGGCTGTGCTGCAGCAATAGCATCCAACACACGGCTAGTAGTATCCAACCGATTAAAAACCAGAAATAATATGGGTGATTTAACTTTATACATAGTCAATGGTCTGGTCGGTATATAATCTTCTTAATTGGCTTCCATACAGCACGGAGGCATTTCATCGTCCAGTTATATACCGCCCTGTATACGAAAATAGTAAATGCATATATTCTGTAATTCACACCAGCCAATGGACTTTCACTCATTCTCAGGCGCTCAAAATTGCTGGCATAAATATCTTTGGATACCTTATCAGGGTTGATACTGGTCTCCGGACCGAACCAGTGCTCAGGACAAATGACCCGCTTTTGCGCTGATTTATTCAGCCAGGCGCCCCACCAGCTAAAGCTACTGTTTGACAGTATATGGTGCTGGCAACGGCTCATGAGGAACAGGTCTGTGATATCACGTTCTCCCTCCACAAAGTAAAATTGTGTTCCTTTAAAGTTCGTTTTACACCATTCAATATCGTCAGAGAACACCAGGAACTTTGTCTGCTTATCAAATAAAGACATGGCCTTTTGATAATACCTCAGGGATTGTGGCGGGAATGAATAACGCAATTTCAGGTAGTCGCCTCTTCTCACATGTATACTGCAGGTATTGCCTGCCAGCACTGCTCCATAACGCTCCTGTATATAAGCTTCTATTTCCGCAGAAGGTTCAAAGTAACGGCGCACCTGCGCCTCCACATTTAAAAAGAACTTTTCACTCTGGAAAAAACCAAACAAGTCCCAGTTGCCCTCTGGCAGCAGTACCTGGTAATAATGGCTTCTCTGCTGGTAATAAGACGATGCGCCAGGCAATGTGAGATAAGGTAATTGATGCTGGAAGCAACCGGCATATTTCCACTCAGGGAAAACATAATCCTGCCCGTTTTTTTCCGCAATACCTATCGTAGCTGCGATCTGGAATAACTGATTTCCCAGACGCCCCCAGGTAGGATCTCCTAAATGACTAAATGTGATCAAATCTTTTCCAGTTTAAATATCCCACACCCCCACTGGCAACCAAAGTTTCCTGCCACGTCCTGCTCATTTGCCAATGACACATTTTTGTGCAGGTCACCCTTATCATCTACAAAACAAAATGTATCTACCTTGTAGTTATTGGCGGCGAACATCTTCAACAGGTAATTGATGCTAAACACACGATGTGCATTAAATTCAATACGCTGCGGGCCTATGGGGACAGAAAAGTACATTTTACCACCCACCTTCAACATCTTCGACATACTGGCAAATCCTTTCAGATGGCCATTTATATCCAGTGGATCACCATATCTGCCCAGGCCGAAATGCTCCAGTGCATGGAGACAGGACATGGAATCACAATAATTTTCCAGGTGAGGGTTCTCCATCATCATATCCGCCTGCACAAACTGCATATTATCAATCTCACTGTTTATAGGCCGTACGTCAATCACCTCTATAAAGCGATATGCAGCCACATGTGCCACAAACCCATCTACCCTTGAGCCGATATCGACATGCTTTACCGGGTTTTCCTTAAAGATCTGCTGAGATACCCAGAGGTCCTGGTGAAAATAATGGCCTTTAGTAGTACCACCTTCTGCCGTTCTATCCAGCAAACAGGGATACACAGCAAAGTGAGGAAAATCGCCAGTGGCCTTCATGCCCTTTCTGATCCTGTTTGCATCCCTGAAAAACCGGGGTTGTTCACTAATAATAATGCCTACCTGCTTTAAGGTATTCAATATACTCCTCAGATAAAAGAATGCGGTACCAAGATATAGTTTCATAAAAAATTATTTATAAACTCCTGCTTATACTACCAACCGCTTACGTACATTCCACTTTAGTAAAAGGTAGTAAACTCCGAACTGCAGCACATTAATTCCCAGCAGGGAAAATGCCGCTCCATACATACCATAGGTGCGTATGAACAGGAGATTACATACTAAAGAGATGCATCCAAAGCAAACTGAAACAAGAGAAGTAAAATATGTTTGTTCAAAATACACAACGTAATTAATGAGCAGATGAGTAAGTGCAGAGATCGCCTGTGATAACAACATAATAGGCAACAAACGCAATACAGCACTATACTTCTGGTTGTCAATCAGGTTAATCCACAATACCAATTTCACAAATACCAGTATGCCTATGCAAAGTAGCAGTAACAGGATGCCCACCCGTTTTATCATTTTTTTAGTTTTCCGTAGGTTTTCGGATAGATTTTTTTCTTTCAGAAATATAGGTAACCAAACATTTTGTAGGGTACTGAAGAAGAAAGGGATAACACTTGCCCCTGAGAAAGCCAGGTAGTAAATCGACAATTCTTTAAATCCAACGTACTTTTCCAGGAAAAATTTATCTCCAAAATTGATGACGATATCACATAATGCAGATGCCATAATAGGCAATCCCAGTTTCAGGGATTTGAATGCCAGCTGCCTGTCAAAGCTGGGTGACATCGCCTTTATGTAGAAATAAAAAAACACCCCGGTGATACTCAATTCTACCATGTAGCTATACTTCAACCTTATGCCCACTGCATCTCCTTTAAAAAAGAAAAGGATCAGGAGTACCAGACCATTCACCAGTAACAGCCTCAAAAAATTAAAGCGTTGAATATACCGTATCCTTTCACTTGTAAGAAAGTAATTTGATAGCATGAAAGAATACACAGAAGTAACAACTGCTATGAGTATGGGGAAACGATATAAAGAATAGTTAATAGGATTTTTGAAGAGGAAATTCAGCAGCACATAATCCAGCTTAAACCCATAAATGATGAGCAATAAAGGTAATAACGCAAGGGAAAGAGTAATATGTATAGTAAACAACAACTTGCCTTTCTCCTTATGTTCCAGATCCTGGTATAACTTGCTTTGCGCAATGTATAATCCGAAATTGAGAAAAACGGAAAATGTGGAGATGATAGAGATCAGGTAACTATACAATCCATACTCCTGCTGTGTCATCAATTTCAGATAGACAGGAAGTAATATGAAACCCGAAGCCTTGACCAATATGTCAACACTAAAAACCTTCGCAAATCGGTTTAAGATCACATTATCCTTATATTGTTGGAATATGGAAAGCTTCATTCAATCATTAGATTATTGGAACTGCAGGGGAGATTATGCCATTATCTCCCTGTAGATTCTTACCAGCATTAAATATAAAATTGAAAGAAAGCCTCCTAAAAAACCTCCTATTACAATCCCTTTCAATTTGCCCAGACGTTCTTTTTTTAATGGCAGCATGGGTACATCCACGATCTGAATGATAGGTGTTTCCTGGGCCATTGACATCTTGCTCATTTCAAGGTTTTGTATCACCTGAGCATATACAGTTTGCAACATTACCTTATCCCTTGTGACCATCTCTGAGCCTACGGTGGCGATCTGCCTAACCGGGTTCTGATTCAGGTCACGGGTCATTGCGGCAGAATAAGTCATTTTATTCAGTAAACGTTCCAGTGAATCTGCTTTTGACTGCAACACATCTACATTTGCCCTGGAACGTTGAGTTTTGGTTTCTACATAAAATTCAGTGGCTTCTTTCACTAACTTTTCTGTAAATAACTTGGAAAACCATTCATTTTCAGACGTACATCTTACAGAGATAAAACTGAGTTTTTTATCAGGTTTATCTACTTTCAGGTTCATCTTGGTCAGCATCATATAAATACCATTCATGACGCTGTCCTGCTGTAAAGTCCAGTTTTTACGATCTATGCGGGAAGAAAAACTCAGATGCTGTAACTTTTCATCCTTCCATTCTCTTCTCATCTGATAGGTTTCAATGTAAAGGTCAGCCAGGCTGGTTGTTTTCCCATTCACAGTTACATCAGACAGGAGCGCCTTTTCCACCATGAGGCGGGAGGTCAGGAATGCCATAATATTATCTCCGGAAAATACACCTAAACCGGAACCACCGCTACCAAGGTCTACACCCATCTGGCTGGCAATGCTGGCATAAGACCCCATTGCACCCCCTGACTTATTATCTTCCATGACGAAGGTGAGTTCACCTACATACTTTGGTTTACCTTTTAGAGAAAGGAATATGCCAATAACAGCACCTAATAGTGCTAATCCTCCAATGACAAGCCATTTGCTCCTCAAATACCCGAACCATTCCTTTAATTTCAGGATTAGCTGCTTCAAAGTCATTTCCTGCTTACCTCCATTATCAGTTACCTGTTTCGTATATTCCATAGTCTCTTTCTTTAACGAAATTTTGGCAGATTAGTTACAGGTATTACTTAGTTGCATTAATAATTGTTACAATTACCAGGGCGAGAGAAGCCAGTGCACTAGCCAAACCTACCGCCTCTCCGCTACTTAACCCACGGTTACCTCTTTTGGCCGGAATATATATTTCAGCTCCGGGTTCCATTCTGGGATATCTGTTGAAGAAAATAGCTTTTCGGGTACTCTTTACTGAGCCATTGGAAAAGACAACATAACTTCTCCGTTTCAGCGCATTGTTGGTAAAGCCGCCTGCACCACGTACATAATCCCTGAAACTATAGTTCTTGTCGAATCTTACCTTTTTAGGGAAATATACCTCACCATATAATTGTACAGTCTGGGTCTTTTTAGGTACTACAATGACGTCCCCGTTTTCCAGGTACATGTCATATTTAGAACCTGGATTGGCAAGGATCTTATCCATTTCAAGTCCTACCAGCTGTTCTTTTCTTTCTACTGCCTTACGCACTTTTTCAATATCGGAGCTGTCTTTCAGCTTATTGTAGAATACTTCCAGTTTATCCAGCAGCAATGTGCTGTCTCCCTTGCTATTGTAAGTTCTGCGCAGCAGGAAGGAACCTTCTGTGAAAGACTCAGGACGCAAACCACCAGCACGCTTAATCAGGCTGGAGATACGTTCTTTCTGGGCGGAAATGGTGTAGAAACCTGGATATACCACTTCTCCTTCCAGCAGTACATTGGCCTGTTCTGTATAAGAAGGAGATTTATGAATGATGACTTCATCAAAAGGCTGCAAACTAAAACCAGGTGCTTCAGGCGCATCTGAAAGGTCTTTATTAATATCAAACTGTTGAGTAATGGCCTTGCGAAGATCAGAAGAATCATAAGCGCCATTGGAGCGAATACGACGGGAAATTTCAATATGTTTCAAGCTCGCCGCGTCTTTCAGACCACCTGCCAGCAGGATCAGATCTTCCAGGCGCATACTGTCACCATAGTTATAATAGCCAGGTTTGTTCACCTCTCCTTCTATCTTCACTTTATATTCTTCCCTTACCTTCATCTTGGAGAAAACAATCACACTATCCTCTCTCTTCAGTAACAATGGCTGTTTTCCGGCCATTACATCATTTATATTGAAACTGATGAAGGCGGGTGTATAGTCATCCTGCAACCTGCGGATCACTCCTCTTGTCAACACCGCGTCTTCCAATAGCCCATCTGCTTTCTGAATCAGGTCCTGAACAGTCATACCCGAATCCAGTGCATAATCACCCGGGTGGAAAACCGCACCGGAAATAGTGATCCTGTTTATATACCGGGCAAGGACGGAATCAATGTAGAATTTGTCGCCGGTATGTAAGTGAAAGCTACTTACTTTATCAGCTGGCACATTCACTACTTCTTTGGCCTTGTTATTTACCCTGAATGCCCTGATGATGTCTTTGTAAGCATTGTCAGTATACCCTCCGGCAAAAGTGATCATATCTTTCAATGTCTCGGATTCCTTTGCTTCAAAAATAGCAGGACGCTTGATTTCACCAGTCAGTTCTATACGGGTTTTATAAGCATTTACCTTTACAATATCCTGGTCCTGCAATACGACATTGTTAGTAAGATCACCGTGAATCAGGAAGTCGTACAAGTCAAAAGTGGAGATTGTTTGCCCGTTTCTGATCACTTCAATGTAACGGAAAGAACCATTTTCGTTAGGACCACCGGATACATACAACGCGTTGGCCACAGTAGCCAGAGAAGGCAGGGTATATGTTCCCGGACGCATAATCTCTCCAATTAGTAACACGCGGATACTGCGGATATTGCCCAGGGATACCTGCACAGAAGTATTACCATTATTGATGCCACCGTAAATAGTGGATAATTGCTTTGTGATCCGGTTCCTTGCCTCTTCCATTGTAAGGCCGTTTACATACACAGGCCCTAAGTATGGAATCCGTACATAGCCTTCAGGACTCACTTTGAGTTTGTGCTGTACTTCTGAATAGCCATAAACTTCAATGATCAGCTCATCATTGGCTGCCAGTTTGTAATTGGGAGGGGTCGCCATGCGAAGGTTGGGCTCAAAGGTCAGGTTCTTATTACTAAACAACTCAGTACCAAATATCTTTTGCCTTCTCAGTTCCTTTTCAAAATCCTGCCTGTCCTTGATCTTTTTATACCGTTCCTGGAAGTAGGCAATACTGTCATCTTCCTGTTGTTCATCGTTATTATATTGCCTGCTGGTACTATCGCGGAAGGAATTGTTATTCTTTCCGTTTGATGTTAACTCAGAATCCAGGTTTAATTGCTTGATACGCGCTTTCAATTTCTGCACTTCTGTATCAGACATCCCTCTCTGAGCTGCATAATCATCTATTTGTGAGTAGGAAACATTGTTTTTCTTCATTTCTGCAACCAGCTGACGGATCTGGTCATCTGTGAGGTTATCAACTTTTACCTGACTTAATTGGCTTGAAGAAGACGATGATGAGGAATTGGTGTTATTCTGCGCAAAGGCACAATTACCAATTAACATTATAAACAGCTGTAGCAAAAGTAATTTCTTCAACATGAAATATCAGATAAAATCTTCACGGATTATTAAAACAATTTCAATACACTAGTTCCCAATGATTTTTTGCCATCTGGAAAAAGTCAGGTGCAAAGCTATTAAAAATAACATATAAATATTACCCCAATGGAAACCAGTGAACTAATTCCTATTAGATTGAAAATTATACCCGAAGATTAAAGATGTAGTAAGAATTAAAATAATATTAGTATAATTCACTCAGTTTAAACCACTGGTAATAAGAAACATTATTCTTCAGACAGCTATATCATCACCCCGGAATATATCCGGACCAAAGCATATACCCCTACCCAAAATACACCTAATCAATTGTTATTCATAATTTTATAACAGAAAAGGCAGGTAATCCTCCTGGAGGACTACCTGCCTTTTTATAATTAATTTAACAATTATACTACTGCCTACCATATAAGACCATGAGATAGCCTTTCTCCAAAGGATTTCTGAAAAAGATCAGAGGTAACTGTAAAACTATAAAGGTCAATAGCAATACCGGGTGATACCATTGGTATAAGATAATGGCCGACAGGGTAAGTAATCTGGCATATTCAAGGTAAACTACCCAGCGTCTTTGTTCCAGAATAGCTCCTATATTAATGAGCGTCAATAAGATAAACAGGGAAATACCGACCTGTATAATAGCAGGAATCACATTTTCCAGCAACAGAAAACTGAATAAGATCAGCATCAGGCAACCAACCTGTGCAATGATATAAGATTGTAACCGATGGTTAGGTACCCCATTTCTGTCCTGAACAAGGAACTTTTCTTCCAGCCGGGTCCTGAGAGCAGGATCTATATAGTCCGGCTTACCAAAAATCACTTTCAGTTTAGGCAACCAGCCTTTCGTTTGCCGGACAGTGTAAATAATTTCTAATATAAAGTGAAAATGCTGCCATAAAAAGCTGTAACTATTCAGTGGTTTGGTCAACCCATAAACCGGTTCCTCATTTTCTTCTGTAAAGGTGCCAAACAGCTTGTCCCAGAATATGAATACATCCCCATAGTTCCTGTCCAGGTATTGCTCATTTGCCGCATGATGTACCCGGTGATGAGATGGCGTAACCAGTATATATTCCAGAATACCCAGTTTAGGAATAGTACGGGTATGGATAAAAAATGGATAGATACCATGTACCAGCTGTACACTGACGATCATAGCCGGTGGAAAACCAATCACAGGTAATATGCTCCAGAAACACATACGTGCAACCGCCTGTAATACGGTGATCCTCGCTGATACGGTATAATTAAAATCCTCACTCTGATGATGAACGACATGTACCGCCCAGAGTATGTTCACTTCATGCGCCAGCCTATGGTACCAATACCAGATGAAATCTGTCAGTAACAAAAGACTGAACCATAATAAAGGGCCGGAAGAAATGTGGAAAATACCGAAATGCCTGTGAAGGAAATCATACACAAAATAAAAAAGACCAACAGTAAAGGTGTCAAACAGACGTTCAGCAATACCAACGTTAATATTGCTGACACTTTCAGCAAATCCAAAATAGTTCTTCCCGGTTTTCTTAGCTACCAGGTACTCAATTACCATTAATCCCAAAAATAGGGGGATAGCCCAGGCCATGTGATTTAAATGCACAACTATTATTTTCTAACAGGAAAAAATAGCCCACTGTTTGGTGGCCAATGGAGCTTGATCAGTACAATATTACAAATAAATTCCAATAGTCTACAAATCTAATAGACAAAAATAGCTTCTACCAGATGGCAAAAGCTATTCTATTTCTTTACATCCTGCAATCCCTTGCTCAAAGGGTATCCAACGCAGTTTCCATCCAGGCCAGACGGGAATGTAACCAGGTTTTGAGGTACAGTACCTCATTATCATACGATCCTAAAATGGCGTAATTAGGCCAGGTATAGGTATAAAGCGTCTGGTATTTATTGTTATTTTCAATTACAGAATAATTCAGACTTGTAGCTGTATTATTAATATAACCAAGTATCGTGTTTTCCTCTGATTTAAAATAAGCCAGGCGGGTTTTCAGTTTCGCAATAAAGGCAGGATCTTTCCACAAACGTTCCAGCCATAAACCACCATTTATATACCATCCCTCGGGGCTGTAGTTCGTATTGTAATTCACATTTCCGAATGCAATATCAAAGTCCCATATCGGGCCCATTTTCAGTTTTCCCCCTGGTATAAGGTTCATATAACAGCTGGATACAAAGGCCGCATCTGTATTGCGGGCAATCTCATTGATCAGGTACCAGTCTACAAAGCTGGTTACATCCAGGTATTTTGCATAGCCTTCTTCCGGATCTGTAAAGTTGTCTGCATACAAAGCATTTTCAGCTGCTGTTACATAATCTTTGATGTATGTATATTGCTCATCCCCCTCCGTTACATCGGGGGCCTTTATACTACAGAGAATACGGGATGTCTGAAAATAGATGTCATCAGCATCCAGCCTGGATAGCTGGTCTACTTCCACCAGGTACCCATCATCACCTACATTCACCCTGTTGCTACCTTCTTCTACCTGATCTGTAATCTGGTAACAGCCTATAAATACATTATTGAGAAAAACTTCCGCAAAGTGACTACTAGGAGTCCAATCCAGATTACTTAATTGTCCCATAAACCATGCTGTCCCATTACGTAGCATAGTATTATCAAAATAATTGGCCAATAGCACCCAGGTCTTCGCCTTCGCCTCTCCTAATATAGCCGTCTTGCTATCAAACTTCATCTTGTAAGGGTTTTTAGGTTGTCCCCAGGTTGAATTACCACGCCCTTTTATTTTCATCAAAGTTTCACTCAGGTCATCATATATGCCTGCACCATCTATAGAAATAGTACCTGTTACATAATCATCTTTGGAGGAAATAGCAATACCATCAGCCGTCTTGATATTTATGACAGGTAAACCCGTAAAATTAGTCAGGTTTATAGTATAAGTGCTTTTTGTTCCATCCTCACCGACTACATTGTAATAAACGACTTTTTTGAAGTTTTGCGCATTGACTCCACTGGTTTGCGCTGAATCATTGACTGTCACTGAAACACCGTTCATTTCAAAAGAAGGAATCAGCGAAGTAATATTCGTATAATAAGGAACTCTACCTGTAATGGAGTTGCCATCGATAGTCATTGAAATCGTACTATTCAGATAAAGTGGGTTTTGCGCAGTATCAAACCAAAACTTTATGAAATTGTACGTGGATGCTGTTTCGGCAATCAATGACTGATTGATAATCGTTTCTTTCTTACAGGAAAAAAAGGCCATCAGGATAATTAATAGAACGGCTGGCCTAATTGGAAAAAGGCTGTGGTGTTGCATAAGCTGTTAGGTTATAGAAATAATGGAATGCTCCTCTATGACTAGTGAATAAAATCGTCCCCTTTAATAATTTATCATATAAATAACACTTAAAAATATATAAATTCCTGAATAACTACTAGTAAAGAAGAGGCCGGCTATATAAAAAGGAAAAGAGGGTTCATCAGATTGATGACCCTCCTTTTATTCTGAAAGACAGAAATACTACATCTTAAACCCGGCCCTGAAACCAATAGTCACCTCCTGCTTTTCAAAGCTGGGCTCATGCTGGTTCATCACCTCGGCTATCGTCATCGGCTTATCAATCAACGTCTGGAAACCCTGTTTCCCTGACAGCTGACGCGCCTTATCTACTGACAACTTACCAAACTCATACTTAGCGATCAAACGCCCTTTCCTCAGCAATGCGCTGTCAATCTGTGAAATATCACTATTGAAAGTACAGATCACCTGCACATTCAGACAGTCTGCCAGCAGACCATCGGACAGGTTCAGGAGGTTAGACACGGAAGAATTCCCTGTGGTCTTTCTATCCATGATGATATTCTCCGCATCTTCAATCACCAGAATGGTATTCGGGTTATCAATCAGCAGATCGATAAACTCAGGCTGCATAATATTGCGGGCCACTGCCGGAGAAAGGAATAACACTCTCTTCTTCAATCGGCCGATCAGATACCGCAGGTAAGTGGTCTTACCGGTACCAGGCAATCCATGCAGTAATACAATCCCTTTATCTTCGTCTGTATTCAGACGTTTGTATATCAGCTGATCGATGGACAGGAAGTCATCCTCATAATAGAGATGCAGGTCCAGTTTAGTCCGCTTGAACTCCATGGGTTTTAGCGTCAGAGTGCCATTTTCCACGGTGATCAGGTTCAGTTCAAATTTCTTTTTCTTTTCGCGGGTACGGTATCTTCTTACCAGGGTAGTTATTTCTTTGACAAAGGGGTCTGAATGGCCATTGTGCAGAATTTCGCAGTAACCATCGCCAAACTCCACCATTAACTCATTGTTGAGCACGACAATGGAGAGGTCATGCTGATAAGTTTTATCTTTCTTGTCGATCTCTTCCCTTCTGTATACTTCTGATATTTTATCCTTGTAGGCATTTTTAAAAGCGGCAAGCGACCGCTCACCGTTAATGCCGTAAACCATACTTATATTAGGTATTCTATTGAAATAATACAGGTAAAAGGGTCTGCTCTCAAGCAGGCCATTGCCAAAAATAGTATCCCCACTGATCACCCGCTGCTGTAAAATATTTTCCATGCGATTTTTAAAAATGAATGCAAAGGTACATTCTTATATAAGAAAACTGGCAGGGCAGGATTACCCCGCGGTATATGTACGATGTTTCTTACAATTTCATTTGGGCATATTAACAAATTTTACGGTTGCTGTTCGCTTCACAAAAAATACCGGTAACAAGATTGTTACCGGTACATTGAATGGTATTAGAACAGCGGAATTAAAAAACAAAGGATGAACAATATAGTTGACCATTATAGCACTGCCATATCTGCTGCTGCTTCGTCTGGCGCATCTACGATGGCTGTCACAATACGTGTAGCCGGTTCTTTTTCTCCATTGTATTCTCTTTTTAACCTTTCCATCTGGCGAATGTGGCGCTCGATGTGCTTAGTTAAAAAGTAGATGTACTGGTAAATATCCAGTTTGCCCAGGTGATTCACAGACATGTTGGTAAGTACCAACATGCCTTCTCCATTTTTCAGCAGACTAAGATTATACATACCTTGCGCAAACTGTTGTTTGAGCAAGGTTCTGATTTCGTGCATGCCCTGCAGGCCGCTAGGCTCCAAGTGTTCGGGTCTGATCCATCCAAAAGAACGGCTACCTATTACATCGATCTGGTCAAACTTTTCATGATAATCTGCAGGCAATGTAATCGCTCCGGCCGCATGTCTGCGATCCAGGGCACGACGTGTACTCTTGTTAATAATCAGTAACAGGAAATAATTTGTAAGGCTGATATGTTCCAGCACTTCTCTGGCATTCCAATGCCCCGCGTCAGGTTTATAGTGTAACAGGTCAGCTTCTTTATCAAACCACTTGTCTAACTCCCTGAAATTGGTGAGCAATGCCTCTCTTACTACTTGAATTACGTTTCTCATCTTCTAGCTGTTTGGGGTTATGCACCCTATCCCGATCCACTTTCTGTACACGGTTAGTACATAACAGTATTAAAAAATATTAATGTCCATAGTTTGTTTTTTCGTTTCACCGGATTGTTTATAAAATAAAAAACCCGGCTCCTTGCATCCGGGCCGGGTGTATATACATAAGTCTACTTATGTCAGTACATACCTAGCCCATTCGGCCCCGTAGAAGCCAATGCGATCCATCGCGCAGATACTGCCAGCTTTCCTGGATAGTATATACACATAACAGTTGTCTGTATCGATTCCTTATCTAACTCAGTCATCTTCATTTCAGTGCTTAAAAAGCAAAAAGTCCCGCATTATCTGCGGGACTTTTGTTTTATCATTTGATAAGTTATTTCTTTGTTATCAATTGGTGCAACAATCCCGCAACCCACAGCTGGCCTGCTTTTGCTTACAGGACATCGCTGAATTAATATGTTTTGGACTGCGTTTCATTTATCTTTTTTATTGCTCCACAAAGATATTTTTTATTTTTTTATTTCTGCAATATTCTTTAATAAATTTTTTCTAATTTTTTATAGAGCAATCTAATATAATCAGTAGCAATGATATGTGCTAAAACAAACGTAGCTGCACTTGCGGACGCTGAAACAATTCTGTATTGAATTCAAACTTCTCCTGGTTCAACCCATTCTTCTTCGTATGTACTTTGAATTGCTGACGAATCAGATCTGCCATATTTCCTTCTCCTCTCATCCTTCTTCCAAAGTTGCTGTCATTTACCTGGCCGCCATGCAGCCCTTCGATATGATGCCACACTTTGTCGGCCCTGTCCGGGAAATTTTTGTATAACCAGTCATTAAAAATCACCTTCACGGCATCGTTCAAACGAACAACTGTATATCCTGCAAATTTAGCGCCATTCGCTGCGGCCATTTCTAACAGCTGCGGCATTTCATGATCATTTAACCCAGGAATCATTGGTGCAGTCATCACACCTACTGGTATCCCCAGTTCACTCAGCTCTTTTACTATCTTGAATCGCTGCGCTGCTGTGGTAGTACGGGGCTCCATTTTCTGACGCAGATCCTCATCTGCCGTTGTTATGGATACATACACACATACCAGGTTATGCTGCGCCATCTGCTGCAGTATATACTTGTCTCGTAATACAAGGGAGTTTTTTGTAATGATGCCAATGGGCTGTTTGTATTCCCATGCAATCTGTAGTAAGGAACGGGTCAGGAACATTTTCCGTTCCAGCGGCTGGTAACAATCTGTATTGCCTGACATGGAAATGGGCTTGGGTACCCAACTTTTATTGTCGAGGAATTTTCGCAGTAGTTCGGGTGCGTTCTTTTTGACTACGATCTTTCTTTCAAAATCAAGACCGGCGCTCATGCCCCAGAATTGGTGGGCATTGCGGGCATAGCAGTAGATACATCCATGTTCGCAGCCCTGGTAGGGATTCATGCTATACCACATGCCTACATCAGGACTATCCACTTTATTCACCAGTGTTTTAGCGTGTTCTTCCAGGATCTGGGTAGGCACGTCTGCCTGCCACCATTCGTCAATGCCCTCAGCATGCTCCTGTGCGTATTCGTTCTTTAGATATTTGTTCTTAGGATTTAATTGGGCACCACGTCCTTTATAATAGAGATTCTCCGGTACGCTCTCTTGAAAAGGCAAGGTCATAGCTAATATTTTTAGCTAAAATACTAATTATATTAGCATGTGCAAATTAAATTATCTCCATCTTCTTCATCAGGAATGTTGCATTTTTATTCCTGGCGACCCCTTCCCTGATCCGGTAATCAAAGAACAACTGCTCATCCCTGATCGTACTCTCAAAACAATAGTTCCTAACTCTACCCGGATACTCCTCTTCCATATGCCCCAGCTCCAGGTCGTGCGTAGCAATCATGCCCAGGCAATTGTATTGCAGGAAATGCGCGATCAGACTACGGGACCCGGACAACTTATCTTCTGAGTTCGTTCCTTTCAGGATCTCATCCAGCAGGATAAACACCTTCTCCCCTGATTTTAACACCTTCACAATCTCCTGCAACCGCAGCAGCTCCGCCTGGAAATAAGAGGTATGCTTCGCGATGGAATCCTTGATCCGCATACTCGTCATGATCTTCATAGGACTACAGGAAAACTCCTCCGCACACACCGGCAACCCGCACATAGCCAGCAACAGGTTACTACCCACACTCCGCAGGAATGTACTCTTACCACTCATATTCGAACCTGTAATAATTAAAAACTGCTGCGGTGTACCAATCATAATATCGTTCTTCACGCTTTCTTCCGCAGGAATTAACGGATGACCAATCCCTTTTCCTGTCAGCTTCGACTGCGTATCATTCACCTCCGGATAAATGAATTCCGGATGATTATACGCAAACGTAGCCATACTGTTATAGATCTCAAATCCATAAATCACATCCATCCAACCAGCTACCTTGTCCTTGTATTCCAGCTTCCATTTTTCCAATATTACCGCACAATGCAGATCATACAATGCCAATCCGTTCAGCAATAAACCCACCAGCATATTCAGACGCTGGTCCCATGTATTCACAATTCTCGCCAGTCGTTTTAGGGCGACACCTGCCTCCTGCGTTTTCTGCTGATCTCTTTTCAACATTGCCGCCTGCCCAAAATTCTCAGCGTTGATCATCTGCACCAGCAGCCCAAATTTAGCAAACACGCGCTCCTTGCTGGTAATCAGAGTATGCTGACGGTTTATGTGCACCAGATACTGTCTTAATATCAACCCATTAATCGCCAATACACCCAGCAATGGGTAGATATTTAAAGTAATGCCACAATACACGATGGCCGCCAGACTGAGTATAGGGCTTACCCATCTCATGATCTGTACAAACTGGTTATTGATAAACCGGATCGGCATATCCAGCCACAGTCTCAGCTCCTGCTGGTCATCACTCTTCTCCCCTGCCAGCTGCCCCTGCGCTGTGAGCAACTGCCTGAATTGTAGTCTGGGCACCAGTTCCTTCACAACCTCCTGTCTTTCCTTCGTCTTCTCTACACCCAGCCATGGCTCTTTTAAAAATTGCGCCAGCACGGCAGCACCTGTCAAAGTACCCGCACGATTCATATGACTGTATAATGAAGAATGTCCGAACACATCGAGATCTCCTGTATAAGGATGCGTTTCATCCACAAAAAAGGCCCCGTCATAAAACGTTGAATCCCCTGTAGTGGCCAGGTGATACTCCTTCTCATTCAAATGCAGCAAGGTCTTTGCCAGCGTTTGCCTGTCCTGTATCTGCGTATAGAATACCAGCGCACCTGCAAATACAACCAGCATGAGCACAATAGGCACTAACCAGATGGGTGCAAAAGCATCCCGGAAATACAGGTAGCCAAAGAACAACATGATCAGAAAACTGAGTAAACGCAAATATCCCAGAAGACTCAACTGACGCCTGAACTTCGCCAGTTCCGTCTTGTAGTGATCCATCTGTTCTTCATAAATAGCAATAGGGGCCATGTTTTATCATTTAACGGCTGTAATAAAAGCAAAAAATCGCTTCCGCCAATGGCAAAAGCGATTTTTTGCAAATACTTAAGGAAACACAGGCTATCACGCATAATTGCGCTTCAGCAGTTCAGGATACTCATTGTGAATTTTCACAATCAGCTCACCGAACAGTGTATTCACCCATGCAAACCATGGACGGGTATAGTCTGAAGGATTGTCCTTATGATAAGATTCATGTATAAACCCGGTTTCACCATCGGTATTACGCAGGGTTTTCAGACAGCCGGCAATTTCTTCCTTATCGCTGCTGGTCAAAGCCTTCATGATAATACTCATTGGCCAGATCTTGTCTACTCCGGTGTGCGGGCTGCCTACACCCTCACCGTATTTACCCCTGTAGAACCAGCAATGGAAAGGACTCCATACAAAGTGGCGCGCTGTCTGATACAACGGATCATCAGCAGTAGTATAACCCAGGTAAGGAATAGACAACAGACTTGGTACGTTTGTATCGTCCAGGAACAAACGGTTACCAAAACCATCTACTTCAAAACCATACATCTTGCCCAGAGAAGGATGCTCTACGATCGCATACGCCTTGATAGCCCTATCTACCTCTTCTGCCAGATCTTTACATTCCTTAGCAAAGGCTGCATCTTTGTACACCACTTCACTGATTTCAGACAACTGGTGCAGAGATACTACTGCAAACATGTTGGAAGGAATCAGGAAAGGGAACACAGTCGCATCATCAGATGGACGGAACATAGATGCAATCAAACCTACTGGCAGGATCGGACTACCATAACCACTGTTGGCTACAGTATCAGACTGCTTCGGTGTATTACGCTGGAAATGGTAAGGACCAGGACCATCTTTACGCTGCTGCTCCTTGAAAGTTTTCACGATCAGTTTAGCCGCTTTTTTGTGGGTATCGTCCAGTACACTGGCATCATTGGTTTTCTTCCAATAGTTGTATGCCAGTCTTACAGTATAGCACAGAGAGTCAATTTCCCATTTTCTTTCATGCAGTTCAGGCTTCATTTCAGTCAGGTCACTATCCCACTCCGAACCGGTAGGCCCCTCGTTGAACGCATTTGCATAAGGATCGATGATCACGCATTTCGTCTGCCTGTTCACCACACCCGCGATCAGCTGTTTCAGCTTTTCATCTTCATTTACCAGCTCCAGGTAAGGCCATACCTGGGCGGTCGAGTCACGTAACCACATCGCGTGGATATCTCCTGTCAATACAAAGGTATCGGGACGACCGTTTTCTACCTTGTGAACCACGGTGGTGTCCAGGGTATTTGGAAAACAGTTCTCGAACAGCCAGCCCAGCTTCGGATCGGCAACTTCTTTCTTGATGCTTGCGATCATTTTTTCTACTGCCTGACTAGTGAACTTACGTTCTGCCAGTGGAGGACGTTTGGAAACGTATCCTGCATGGGCGAATACAGCCTTAGGAAATCCCAGCGCTATAGCGCCTGCCAGCAAACCGCTGTTCCTGATAAAGTCTCTTCTTGCCACCATTTCTGCTATAAGTTTTCAATTACGATTTGCGCTTTTTGTGGAAATGCAAGTCAATAAACGTGAATAATGAGTGTAAAATAAAAAAATACGGGAATATTAAGTAATCTGTAATTTGTAAATTACATAGCAAAATTCCACGATACCACACTATTGTTAAACACCAAAGCAAAATGACTGATATTCCAGCGCATAAAATTCGAATAGTTACAGCAGCAGCACTCTTTGACGGCCATGATGCAGCGATCAATATCATGCGCAGGATCATGCAATCACAGGGGGCCGAAGTAATTCACCTGGGCCACAACCGCTCCGCTGCCGAAATTGTGGACTGTGCCATACAGGAAGATGCCCAGGGCATAGCCATCACCTCTTACCAGGGCGGGCATGTCGAATTCTTTAAATACATATATGACCTGCTGCACGAAAAAGACTGCGGACATATTAAAATATTCGGAGGCGGCGGTGGTACCATTCTTCCCTCCGAAATAGAGGAATTGCATGCCTATGGCATCACACGCCTCTACTCTCCCGACGATGGCCGGCAAATGGGGCTGGAAGGCATGATCGCCGATGTAATCAGGCAATGCAACTTCGCGACTTTACAACAGCTAAATGGCGAACTAGCTCAACTACCGGAGCAAAACAATCACCTTATTGCTGCAGCGATCACTGCTGCCGAAAGTGATCAGTTGTCACTGCCAAAACCTGTAAAAGGCAGTATGGTACTGGGTATAACAGGTACTGGCGGTGCAGGCAAAAGTAGTGTGACCGACGAACTGGTACGTCGTTTTCTACACGCATTTACAGACAAAACCATTGCTGTTATATCAGTAGATCCTTCTAAAAAGAAGACGGGTGGCGCCTTGCTGGGAGATCGTATCCGCATGAATGCCATACATCACCCCAGGGCCTATATGCGCTCCCTGGCCACCCGCGATAGCGATAAGGCCATCAGTGCGCATATACAGGAAGCAATAGACATCTGCCGTCTGGCCCGTTTTGACCTCATTATTCTTGAAACTTCTGGTATCGGACAGAGTGATACGGCTATTATCGATCACTGCGATGTATCGCTCTATGTAATGACACCTGAATACGGTGCCGCCAGCCAGCTTGAAAAGATTAACATGCTGGATTATGCGGATGTGATTGCGATCAATAAATTCGATAAAGCCGGTGCACTCGATGCTTTGCAGGATGTAAAGCGGCAATACAAAAGAGCACACCAGCTGTGGAACGCAGCGGATAGTGATTTGCCTATCGTGGGTACGATCGCGTCACAGTTCAATGATGCAGGTATCAACCAGTTGTTTCAAAAACTGTTGACGGCATTGAAATTACCTGCTACTAAAGATGACGGTCATTCTCCTACAACACGCACACAGATCATCCCTCCTTCACGGGCACGCTACCTTGCAGAAATTGTGACTTCGCTGGAAGAATATGACAACTGGGTAAAAGAACAATGTACGATTGCCACTAAACTGTACCAGCTGAATGGTAGTATCGGTTTGCTCAAACAACCGCACTTACAACAACAATTGCAAAACATCGCAGATCAGTTGAAAAAAGAACTACATCCTGATTGTAGTCAGTTATTGGAAGAATGGCCTGCTTTACAACAACAATATAAGGGAGATCACTATTCATTCACGGTAAGAGAGAAGACAATCAACCTCCCACTCTTTACAGAAAGTCTTGCCGGTTTACGCATTCCCAGAATCAGTCTGCCTACTTACAAGGATTGGGGCGATCAGCTGCGCTGGTTACTCACTGAAAATATACCGGGGGCATTCCCTTATGCTGCAGGTGTATTTCCGATGAAGAGAGAAGGTGAAGATCCTACCCGCATGTTTGCAGGAGAAGGAGGACCGGAACGTACGAATAAAAGGTTCCATTATGTATCTGCAGGTCAGCCGGCAAGGCGCCTGAGTACCGCATTTGACAGTGTCACATTGTATGGGGAAGATCCGGGTTTCAGACCGGATATTTATGGCAAGGTGGGAAATTCAGGTGTGAGCATAGCAACAGTGGATGATGCGAAGAAACTTTATAGCGGCTTTGACCTGTGCGACCCCATGACGTCTGTATCTATGACTATAAATGGCCCCGCTCCCATCCTGCTGGCGTTTTTTATGAATGCGGCGATTGATCAGGAGTGTGAAAAGTATATGGCGAAACAAGGCATTCACGAAGATCTGAAGAACGGACCAAAGTATGCCGGCGAACTGCCGGAAGGGAATAATGGATTGGGATTAAAACTACTGGGTATTTCCGGCGACAAGGTATTGCCTGCCGATGTATATGCCAATATAAAAGCAAAGGCGATGAGTGCTGTGAGAGGCACCGTGCAGGCAGATATACTCAAAGAAGACCAGGCACAGAATACCTGTATCTTCTCTACTGAGTTTGCGTTGAAGTTGATGGGCGATGTACAGCAGTATTTCATAGAGGAAAAGGTGAGGAATTTTTATGCTGTGAGTATATCTGGTTATCATATCGCGGAGGCTGGTGCGAATCCCATCACACAGCTGGCGTTTACGCTCGCGAATGGGTTTACATATGTGGAGTATTACCTGAGCAGGGGTATGAAGATCAACGATTTTGCACCGAACCTTTCGTTCTTCTTTAGTAATGGAATGGATCCGGAGTATGCGGTGATCGGGCGTGTGGCAAGGCGCATCTGGGCCAAGGCCATTAAATACAAGTATAAGGGAAATGATCGTTCACAAAAACTGAAGTATCATATACAAACGTCTGGACGGAGCCTGCATGCGCAGGAAATAGATTTCAATGATATCCGCACTACCCTGCAGGCGTTATACGCGATTTATGATAATTGTAATTCACTGCATACAAATGCATACGATGAAGCAATTACTACGCCTACTGAAGAGAGTGTGCGAAGAGCAATGGCGATACAACTGATCATCAACAGAGAATTAGGGACTGCCAAAAATGAGAATCCCATACAGGGGTCTTTCTTCATTGAAGAGTTGACAGACCTGGTGGAAGAGGCAGTGATGGCGGAGTTCAACAGGATTACAGAGAGAGGCGGGGTATTGGGAGCGATGGAGCGGATGTATCAGCGGAATAAGATACAGGAAGAGAGTTTGCATTATGAATCGTTGAAGCATAGTGGCGCATATCCGATTATTGGGGTCAATACATTTTTGAATGCAAAGGGATCGCCTACGATCATTCCTTCGGAGGTGATCAGGAGTACGAAAGAGGAGAAGGATTTTCAGATACATACGTTGGAGGCTTTTCATCAGCGGCATGCATCGGAAAGTGTTGAAGCATTGAAAAAATTACAAGAGGTGGTTATTGAGAATGGGAATATTTTTTCTGAGTTGATGGAGACGGTGAAGTATTGCTCACTGGGACAGATCACGCATGCTTTGTATGAAGTGGGTGGGCAGTATAGAAGAAATATGTAATTATTTGTATTTGCCTTCGGCAAAAGATGCAAGGGGTTGTTTTTTAAGGAGGAAAGATGCGTCTTTATATGCAATTTAAAATTCCTCTTTTATTTCTCTTCCCTCTTGCCCCTTTCCACTAAAAAAATTCCCCTGCATAAATCCTTTTATGCAGGGGAAGTATCACACAAAATCAGCAATACACACTTGCCAGATTTCATTGACGTGGAATTATTAAATATTGTACGTGGAATCTACATAATAGCTTTAATAGCTTTCGTGGAATTCATAAAGGCTGGAATTTATAAAGGCCTTGTGGAATTTACAAAGACAAACTCTTGGAATTTATAAAGGCTTACGTGAAATTTATAAATGGCTTTAAACTAATTTTGGTCGTTTTTCACTTCGTTGATAGATTTCTTTAAGGAGCGCATAGGCCTGGTAAACATTCAACCTTTCACTTGTTCCTTATCAATCTACAATTTTTGTATCCGTCTTTCAGTTGCTTTCGTTTCGTTACACAATCTTAATTAATTTTTTGTTAATAAAAAACTTTTTGCTCATCTTTTTCTTAAAATTAATAGGTGCAGATAGTGCCAAAACACACTAAAACCTAATACAGTAAAGGAAATTTGCCATTTTAGAAATAGTTCAGAAAGTATTTTAAATTTACACGCCGATAGTAAAAATATATGTATACGAAAGAAATAGAAATCACTTTAGCGCAATTAGCGAAGCAACTGTTAGCTCAATTGCAAAAAAAAGAAAGCCCCTCCTCCATTGATGAAACTTTGGAAAACCTCCGTCGTGTCATACTCTACAATGACTGGCGCTATTATGTACAGAGCGATCCTGTGCTGAGCGATTTTGAATATGATCAGCTCTTTGCATGGTTGAAACAGCTGGAAACGGCTCATCCGGACCTTATAAGCCCGGACTCCCCCACCCAGCGCGTAGCCCTGGGGCTTAACAAAGCCTTTCCGACGGTACAGCACCTGGTACCCATGCTGAGCCTGGAAAACTCTTACAATGCCGATGACCTGTTGGACTGGGACCGCAAAGCCCGGGAAATCAGCGGCCTCACCGATATAGAATATTGCATAGAGCCCAAATTCGATGGTGCCAGTATATCATTAATATATGAAAACGATCGCCTGACCCGGGGCGCTACCCGGGGCGACGGTGTGGCAGGCGATGATATTACCACCAATATCCGCCAGATCCGCTCTATCCCCCTCACGGCCAACTTTTCGAAATTTGGTATCCATACCATCGAAATCCGTGGCGAGGTATTAATTAATAAGAGCACTTTCAAAGCCTTTAATGACCAGCGTGTTGCCGAAAACCTGCCGCCACTGGCCAATCCCCGTAATGCCGCCTCAGGTTCCCTCCGCATGGTAGACCCGAAGGAAGTGGCGAAACGGGGCCTGGAAGCCTTCCTTTACCACATGAGCTATCATACTATGGAAGACGGGCAGACTGAACCAAAGGAGATCCAAACCCATAGCAATACCCTGGATATGCTGACCCAACTGGGCTTTCGCTCTCCCGCTAAGGAGAAAAAGGTTGTAAAAGGCATTCAGGCAGTGATCGATTATGTGCTGGCTTTCGAAAATGAAAGGGATAACCTTCCATATGAAATAGATGGAATGGTAATAAAAGTAAATGATTACGAACTGCAGGATAAACTGGGTATGACTACCCACCACCCCCGCTGGGCCATGGCGTACAAGTTCAAAGCCCGCCAGGCCACCAGCAAACTGAGGGATGTGGAATTCCAGGTAGGTCGTACCGGTTCTATTACCCCTGTGGCCAAGATCGATCCTGTACCCATTGGTGGTGTTACAGTTGGTTCCATTTCATTATTTAATGAAGATGTAATCCGTGAAAAGGATTTGAAACTTGGTGATACCGTCCTGGTGGAAAGAGCCGGCGATGTGATCCCTTATATCGTAAAGTCAGTCGCTGACCTGCGGGATGGTTCTGAAAAGGAAATTGTATTCCCTAAAGAATGCCCGGTATGTAAAGAGCCACTTTTCAAACCGGAAGGTGAAAGCGTATGGCGTTGTATCAATATTAACTGCGAAGCGCAGGTGGTAGAAAGAATGATCCACTTCGTAAGCAAAGATGCGATGGACATCAAGAGTTTTGGGGAAAGCAATGTCCGTAAGTTTTACGGGCTGGAGCTGATGCGCGATATTCCGGGTATCTATACCATCGACTTTAGCAAACTGGAACAACTGGAAGGATTTGGAAAGAAATCACTCACTAACCTGCAAACAGCGATCGAAGCCTCCAAGACCCAGCCTTTGCACCGCCTGATCTTTGGTTTGGGTATCCGCTATGTGGGCGAAACCACCGCCAAGACACTGGCAAATGCCATCAGTTACCTGCCGGATTTCAAAGACTGGACAGAAGAACAATTGCTTGCGCTGGAAGATATAGGACCAAAAGTAGCTGGCAGTATCAAACAGTTCTTCGCTACGCCGGAAAACCTGGATATGCTGAAACACCTGGAAGAATTAGGGCTGAACCTGAAAAGCACCCGTTCAGATCATCCGGTGGGTGGTACATTCGACGGACAAACATTCCTCTTTACCGGTACGCTCAATAAGCTGAAACGTAGTGATGCAGAAGCCATGGTAGAACAGCAGGGTGGTAAGATCCTGAGTGGGGTATCCAGCAAGCTGAATTACCTTGTGGTAGGTGACGATGCAGGCAGTAAACTGGAAAAAGCGAAAAAGATCAATACAATACACATCCTGAGTGAGGATGAATTTTTAAACCTGATAAATCAGCAGCAGGGATGACGGATGAGTTTTATATGCAGCAGGCTATGCGTGAGGCCCGCAAAGCCTTTGATGAAGGAGAAGTACCTGTGGGGGCTATTGTCGTTCTCAATGATAAGATCATTGGGCGTGGCAGCAACCAGGTGGAGAAACTGAATGACTGTACTGCACATGCAGAAATGCTGGCGCTGACTGCGGCTTTCAATTTTTTAGGTAGCAAATACCTGATGGAAGCTACACTTTATGTAACGCTGGAACCCTGTCTGATGTGCGCGGGGGCGCTGTATTGGAGTAAGATCGGCCGCATTGTATATGCAGCAAAAGATGAAAAGAACAGTTACAGAAAATCTACCGGAGAGGCGAATCCTTTTCATCCCAAGACAAAGGTTGAACAAGGGCCCGGCGAGGCAGAAAGCCTGCAATTAGTAAAGACATTCTTTGCACAAAGAAGATAAAAATTAAAAGGCGAAAAGCGAAGGGCGCCCATGTATGAGCGCCCTTTGCTTTTCGCTTCTGGGATGAAGTCTCGCTACGCGAGACTTCATCCCAGACTATTGGTTATTTTACCTGGAGTTTATTCAACGCCATCAACTGCTTCATTGTCTGCTCCATCCCTTCAGAAGACCCATCCAGGAAGATCACATTACCCTTCGAATTCTCAGAGAAGTGCTTGATCGCCTCCGTCCACATAGAGAACAAGATCACAGACGTATCCAAATTCGCCTGCTGCATTTCCTTCGCCGCCATAGACATACCTTTTGCCACCTCTTCACGGAACAGCGCCACACCCATACCACGCAGCTGTGCTGCCTGACGTTCAGCTTCCGCTGCAATCTTGATCGCATTACCCTCAGCTTCCGCAGCTTTCGTCTTGGTGATCAGCAATGCCTGCCCCTCATTTTCAGCCGCAGCTTTCAGGTTATTAGACGCCACTACCTGCGCCATAGATTTCATAATCGCATCATCAAAAGTGATATCATTCATCTGCAGATCCTGCAGGTGATATCCCCATCCTTCCAGTGTCAGGTCAATCTGTTCTTTCACATGTTCTGTGATATCACGACGCAATCCCAATACCTCTGATTGCCTTTTAGTAGCCACAAATCCGCGGATAGAACCCTCAATGGTACGTACCAGCGCCTGCATAAAACTACGCTCGTCCAGGAACTTAAAAGCCACATTTTTGATGGTATTTTCCTCCTGATTCCATACGGAATACAGCAACATAGCTTTGAAGTAAACATTTGCCTGGTCAACAGTAATGGCCTGGAATTCCAGCTCTACCGAGCGATTCTGAATGGAAACACGTTTGAATACTTTTTCAACAAGGGGCACTTTGAAATTAAGTCCGGGGAACAAAATACGGTTATACTTTCCAAAGATCGTAGTCACCCCAATAGTACCTTGCTGTATGGTCACAAAACTTGAGAATACCACCAACAGGGCTAAAACAATTAAAATAATAGCGATTGTACCCATATATAGGAGATTTAGCAGTAAATATATAATAAAAGTCGACAATATGCTCATTGCCGACATACAAATACGCGCATACCGATGCCAGAGGCATCAGTGTGCGCGATGCTATTAATTTGGGAAATAATACGAGCTGAAAGATTAGAAAGGCATGCTGTGGGTTATCTTGATTGTGTGTCACATCAAAAACAGCGACAAACAATGGATGAAAGCCGAGCTAAATTACAACGAATGAAAGGGTAATAGCTTCAGGTTAAATCCTTTGTTTCTTTCTGAAATAAATATAGACGTCGTCTAGTTCTATCTGCTTAAGCTGGTACGCCAGCAATGTCTTTAGATCGTCAGTTTCATTTTTGATCTTTTTATATTGATCTTTCAATGACTCATAGCGGGCAACTATCTCTTCTGCAGTTGCAGAACCGTCCAGCTGCAAAACTTTTAATGCGCTTTCCTCGGTGATCATAGCAATAGGGGTATTACTAACTATCTTTTTCCTTTTTTAAAAAATGTCTTTCCTAACGTATCAAACTCTCCTTTGGTTAATAGGTTACTAAATTAATGGAGTTTGATTGTTATGCAAATACCCAAGGTTGGGTATTTTTTTGCAAAACAAGCGCAGGCAAATTGCAGGAAATTTACTTAAATTACTGATACCCAACCTTTCTTGCCAGGGCTACTAATTCAGTAGTATTCCTAACTTTAAGTTTTAACCGGATATTTTTCCGGTGGGTTTCAACCGTATGTCGGCTCAGGTTGAGGGTGTCGGCTATTTCTTTATTGTTCAGGCCCCCGACGGCCAGTTTGAGGATTTCCTTTTCTCTTGCTGTGAGTTTGGCCAGCAGATCGTCGTTATGCCTGCGTAGCACCTCTCTCATCGCTTCGGCCAGCTGATCGTTTGTATCCATTGCCAGTGTCAGATCCAGAAAGGCGCAAATCACATCTTTTACCTTGCCATTTTCATCCCTTGTAAATGGCATCGCCAATCCTACGAGCCAGCACCAGTGCTCCGTATCCCGTTTACGAAATCGTAACACTCCGCCAAATACACTTTTGTTTTCCTGAAATGATTGCTGGGCAATAACCGCCAGATCAAAGTCCTCCGGGTGCATGATCGCTTTGAAAAAATCAAGCCCCATCCCACTCATCTCTTCCAGTGTATACCCCGTCACATCTTCCATATAGCGGTTACACCAGTTGACAGTCTTAATATCATTCTGATGAGTGTATAACATAGCGGGTACATGGTCCAATAAGGTTTCGAGCCACTTGATCCGTGTCTTCAATAGTTCATTTTCCTTTTGTAAGGCGTTGAGGGAGTAATTTTGGCCCATGTCCGAGTCTGTCAACATACTTTTAGTTTTATACGAACAACAGTAACCTCTACGTGTAAACGTAACCGGAATGCCGTACTAAAGTTGTTATAACACTTAACGTAAATATAAAATAAAAAAGCATATATCCAACCCTTTTGGTACGTGAATTGGGCAGTAATACCTATGTTTTGTTGATAACTACAGCGGAAGGAGTTAACGACCGCTTCCATCAGGGTGCCCAATTCGCCTGTGCGTTTTGATATTTACCTTATTAGGCAGTAAATTTGGTACCAATTGATACACTCTTATTTTTTAACGCAATAAAAAAACATAAGTTATGGCATTTACACTTCCGAGCTTACCGTACGCTACCGACGCCCTGGAACCAAATATTGATAAGCAGACAATGGAAATTCACCATGGTAAGCACCATCAGGCATATGTTGATAACCTGAACAAAGCAATTGCCGGTACTGAAAATGAAAATAAATCCCTGGAAGAACTGGTTGCTATCGCTGGTACACTGAGCCCAGCTATCAGAAACAATGGCGGTGGTCACTGGAACCACAGCTTCTTCTGGACTATTCTTGGTCCTAATGCAGGTGGTGAGCCTACTGGCAAACTGGCTGATGCGATCAAGAGCACTTTCGGTTCTTTCGAAGAATTCAAAGAAAAATTCAATGCTGCCGGTGCTACCCGTTTTGGTTCCGGTTGGGCCTGGTTGCTGGTAAAAGGTGGCAAACTGGAGATTTCTTCTACACCTAACCAGGATAATCCACTGATGGATGTAGCTGAAGTAAAAGGTACACCAATCTTAGGTGTGGATGTATGGGAACATGCTTACTACCTGAAATATCAGAACCGTCGTCCTGATTATCTGAAGGCGTTCTGGAATGTTGTAAACTGGGATGCAGTTAGCAAACATTACGAAGCCGCGCTTTAATTTTGAAATTTTAATATTTTGAAATTTTGAAATAGTCAAAAAGGAATGGCCATTGCGAAGCAATGGCCATTCCTTTTTGAGATTCTATCGTTATCGTAGGCAGCTTAGTTGCCTACGATAACGATAGACAGCTATTATAGAAGGCAGCTAAGCAGCCTTCTATAATAGCCGTTTTATTTTAATATTCTTAAACCAGATCTCACTTCCGTGATCCTGCAAATCGATAAATCCATTTTTCGTAGCACCATACCCTTTAGCATCCTTCCACTTTCCTTTCTCCTTTTCTGCCTTCCACTCCTTTGACCCAATTACATAATCTGCTGTCTTCTGCCCATTCAGCCAATGCTCCACATGCCCATGATACACCACAATCCGGGCATGGTTCCACACACCTGCCGGCCGCGTTGCATTCACCAATGGCGCACTCATCGCATAATTACACCCCGTTAGCTGCCAGTCTTCCAGCTTCTCAGGAAAGTTGTTCGCATCGATCAGCTGATACTCTGGTCCGCTCATAAAAGGAGCCGGATATTCTTCTGATGCTAAATAGATGATCCCACTATTACCCTGCGGTGCAATCTTCCATTCCAAAAACAATTCAAAGTTTTCATATGTACTGTCAGAAGTCAGATCTGCACGGTTCGCTTTGAAATCTTTATCTCCCATGCAATGCAACATACCGCTATCTGCGGACCATGCACCTCCTGTCTTGTGCTGATAAAGATGCCAGCCACTCAGATCTTTTCCATTGAACAATAACTGCCATCCTTCCACCCGTTCTGTTTCACTCAGCATATTCATTGCCGTTGTATCAAAATATTCAGTCGTGGTATCTTTTCTGATCACAGTTACTGAATCATGTTGGCTGCTGCTATTGGTATTATTACATGCCAGCAGAATGATGATAATGAAAGGTAGGATGAGTTTCTTCATAAAATGAAAGCTATATGGCATAAAGAAAAATCGCTATTGCTAAAGACAAAAGCGATTAAAAATTATCAATGCAGCAATTGCTGATACCGCTGGGAATCATGCAGCACTTTCACCGCCTCAGTCACTTCATTATCTGTTGCGAGTGACTGTGCGATTCTACCCTTCTGCATATAATAGCGGTTAGATATCTCTTCTTCCAGCAGGTGTTTGATCTCTGTTTTATTCTTCAGCAGATCCTGCTTTTTGTCGTGCTTCATCTTAGCCTGCAGGGCGTCGAATTCCTTAGACACGGCATCGTAATATTTCTCTTTACGGGCAGTAGCCTGGAAGTTTTCCAGTGCTTCTTCCGAACGGGTTTTATAACTATAATTCCTGCCATCCAGGTAATGCATAAAGTCGGTAAAGTCATCTTCATTCAGGGCGAAGGTACCTGCTGCTGCAATCTTAGGATGTGAATAGTAATACTGTGTAGCATAGTCAAAGATGTATTGTCTGCGCAGCAGGGTCACTGTTACCTGGCTGAGCAGCGTTGGATCTACTGCATCATCAGGCTCTATTCCTCCCCCATCACGTACCTTACGGCCATCAGCGGTATTGAATGATTTACGCAGGCTGTCCGGCACAGATTCTACTTCTCCATCATCATTACGGTGGGAGTAGTCAATCGCCTGAATACAGCGGCCACTGGGTGTATAATATTTGGCAGTTGTAACTTTCAGTTTTGCATTGTAGGGCAGCGGGCGGGTAGTTTGTACCAACCCTTTACCAAAAGAGCGCTGACCGATGATCACTCCACGATCCAGATCCTGCATAGCACCTGCTACGATTTCTGAAGCGGAAGCAGAGGAGCGGTTTGTCAAAACAGCCAGTGGGATCCTGGCGTCGATTGCGTTGCCTTCTGTTTTATAGTCGCGGTCCCAGTTCTTTACCTTTCCTTTTGTGCTTACAATCACCTTGTTCTTATCTACAAAGATGTTCGCCACGAGTACAGCTTCGTCCAGCAAGCCACCGGGGTTACCACGCAGGTCCAGGATCACGCCTTTCAAAGTCGGATGGTCCTTTTTCAGCAGGGTAAAGGCGTCGGATACAGCATCGCCGCTATTTTCAGTAAACTGTGTCATGCGGATATACCCGATATCATTACCTACTATACCGGAATAGCTCACAGGCTTTACATTGATCTCTTCGCGGGTGATGATTTTGGCCGTTTCTACGCCTGTGGAAGGGTTTTTAATCACCATTTTCAAGGTAGTGCCGGGTACGCCTTTCAGCATATGGCTGATGTCGTCCTGGTCCATATCCTGGGTAGATTTTCCATCCAGGGACAGGATCAGGTCACCGGTTTTCACACCGGCTTTGTCCATCGGACTACCTTCGTAGATATCAGTCACTACGGTACGGATGCTGTCGGTAATGACTGAGATACCTACACCACCGTATTTACCGGTGGCCATGAATTTGAGTTCATCCAGGTTTTCTTCAGGGATGAAGTCTGTATATGGATCGGTTTCTTCCAGGATGGCGTCTATGCCTTTATGCATCAGTTTTTCCGGGGGCAGGTCGTCTACATAATAGGTATTCAGCTCCCGGTAGAAAGCTGCGAAGATGTCCAGATTCTTAGCGATCTCAAAGTATTTGTCTTTATCACTGTAAGCTTTTATACCGGTAGCACCTATGATAAGCAATACCAATATCACTACAATCCTCCTCTTTCTTTGAAAAAATGCACGCATAGGTAAAAGTTAATGTGAGCTAATTTATAAGCAATTGTAAGCTACAAGTTCTTTACGTATTTGAAAAGTTAAAATACGTGATAGCCAGACGATTGCCTGGCGGCTATATAGATTATATGCAGGGAACATTTTCCTGTTATGCCCTGCATAAAATGCTCAGGTTTATTTCACGGTGCTGCCACACCTGCCATTCAGGGTACCGGATCATGGCCGTGTCCACCCCATGGATGGCAGGACAAGATCCTTTTTACGGTGAGGTAACCGCCTTTTATAAGGCCATGTTTTTTCAGAGCTTCTACGCCGTATTGTGAGCAGGTGGGTGTATACCTGCACTTATTGCCCAGCAACGGTGAAATGCCCCATTGGTAAATCCTGATTACCCAAATAAACGGATAAGTCAACAAGCTGAAGATCTTCATGATACAGCCAGCGCTTCCTTCGCCAGTTTCTTTAAAATTAGGGAAATTTTGTGTTGGAGGGTAGTAAAGGGAGCTATTTTCTTATCTGTATAGATGAAGAATACGGCCAGCTGACCGTTGGGCTGTTGTGCCCGTAGCTGTTCATACAGTTCACCTTTTTGCAGGCGATAAGCTTCCCGGGTCAGGCGTTTTACTCTGTTACGGTCCACAGCATGCGGAAAACGTTTTGTAGAGACGGTAAAACCGGCCTGAACGGGGTATGGGGCAATGGGAGTATCTACCGGCATATATACTACGCGGTATGGAAAAACAGAAAACGCTTTTCCTTCCCGAAAAAGCGTTTCAATGATTTTTCTGCTTTTTAACCTTTCTTCTTTTGTAAAAGAATAAGTTTTTATGGCAAGTCCGATTTATCTATCAAAAGCAATAACATTCTGTTCGATCAGGAACCAGCCTTAAAAGCTGCAGTTATGCCCAAAGGCTTATGCAGTTAAAGCTGATATTATTTCAGCTTACGCTCGTCAGAAACAGTTAATTTCTTACGTCCTTTAGCTCTGCGGGAAGCTAATACTTTACGGCCGTTAGCAGTTTCCATTCTCTTTCTAAAACCATGAACGCTCTTTCTGCGTCTGTTATGCGGTTGAAAAGTACGTTTCATTTTAATATTTTGTTTTTACCTGTACTATACTAAACACTTTCCCGTTTTGCGGAACCCGTGTTTTTAAAACGGAAGGCAAAGGTAAAGAATTTTATGAGATAATAAAGGATTTTTAAAAAAATACCCCGGGAACTGGTCCCGGGGCTATTATAATTAGTTCTAAGTGTCAGATTATTTGATACCCAGCTTAGTTTTTACAGCTGCAGACAGGTCATCACCAGCTGGAGCTACCAGCAGAATGCTCTGAGAGTTGTCGATTACATAACCGTAACCTTTTTCTTTCGCTGTGTCTTCAATTGCTTTACGAGCCTTGTCATAGATTGGTTTCAGCAGTTCCTGACGTTTAGCTTCGATTTTGTTCTGAGCTGCATCCTGGTAGTCCTGGATGTTTTTCTGAGCAGTCTGGAGTTCTTTACCTTTGATTTCTTTAACGTTGTCGCTCATTTTATCTACACCGTCATTAAACTCTTTCATCTTCTTCTGATAATCATCAATCAGTCCTTTACCATCCTTATCCAGTTCTTCTGCATAAGCTTGCAGTGATTTCATTGCCGTCTGGGCTTCCGGCATTGCCTCAATCAGGGCCTGTGCATTAATGTGAGCCACTTTGGACTGTGCCATTGTCTTCACGCTGAACAATCCGGATACTGCCACGAAAGCAATAATTACATACTTCTTCATGATGTTGTCTGTGTTTAAAAAAATTTTGAATACTAAACTAAGGTTAAAAATTGGTACAAAAGGTTAATAATTCCTAAATCACCTTTCTGTTGGATGTCTTGTTACTGCTTCTTTACACCAAGGGTATTTAGAATGTCATCACTTTTATCCAACTTAGGATCAGAGAAAATCACGGTTACACCTCCGGCCTTATCCAGCACAAAGTCGTACATGCGCTGGGCGGCTAGTTTTTGTACGGCATTATAAATTCTGTCCTGTATAGGTTTTACCAGTTCCTCTCTCTTTTTGAATAGGTCCCCTTCGTAACCAAAACGTTTCTTCTGCAAATCCTTTGCCTCTTTTTCTCTCGCTACAATCTCTTCCTCACGCTTGTGCTTTAGTTCGTCTGTAAGCATCACCTGCTCTGCCTGATAAGATTTGTACATCTTATCTACTTCCAGGAATTTAGCGTCGATCTCCTTTTGCCATTGCTCAGCCACAGCATCCAGCTTACTCTGAGCTTCTTTATATTCAGGGATATTGTCCAGAATATATTTGGTATCGATCACGCAATAGCGCTGTGCACTTGCCATCAGGGCAGTTCCCAGCACCAGGGCGATCATGAGGCTTAGTTTCTTCATAGTGTTTATTGATTTAAACTATAGGCACCCCCGGGATTTCGGATTTGCAATATATAATTTAAAATTTATTCAAACGTCACACCTAACCCTGATAGTATGAAAGCCCTCCGTCAGGAGAGCTCCATTCTGCCAGTTCCCCCATTATTCTGGTTCGAAGCCCAGCATGAAGGTGAACTTGGTCGCATCTTTCAGACCATTGCCGGATGTGATACGGTCAAAGCCGACACCGTAGTCAAATCCAAGCAGACCAAACATAGGCAGGTAGAAACGCATGCCAAGACCTGCTGAACGGCGGAGTTTGAATGGATTGTATTCCTGTACATCCCTGTAACCGTTGGCTGCTTCCAGGAATGCCAGACCAAAGATCGTAGAACTTGGGTTCAGGCTGAAAGGATAACGCAGCTCCATGATATACTTGTTGAAGATCGTGAAACCTTCGTAACCAGAAGGCTGGCTGCTTTCGGAATTGCTTCTTGGATCTGATGAATAGTATACGGGGTAACCTCTCTGGGATACGATATCACGGTCATAGATCGCAAAGTTACTCAGACCATCACCACCCAACTCGAAGCGACCGAATGGAGACAGGGTCGTTCTGTTGTTATAACGGCTGATATAACCAAATTTAGCAGCAATCTTCATTACGAACATCTTGTTGTCGCTACCCATTGGCTTGCTCAATGGTACGTACCACTCAGCATTGAATCGGTATTTCTGATATTCGATAAAGCTGAACTGATCTTTGATGGACTGCAGTTTAAAATCCTTATCCGGGCTGAACATAGAGTAAGGAGGTGTAAACTGACCGCTAAACATAAAGTTGGAACCAGATCTTGGGAAGATCTGCTGGTCAACTGATGAACGGGCCAAAGTCAGTTTCAGGTTGATGTTGTTAGAGATACCGTTGGAATAACCTGCAATATTAAAATAGTTATAGTTCTTCAGGCTGTAGCGCTGATAGTTCACCGCGTAGATAAGGGTGAAATAGTCATCAGGCCATTTCAGCTGCTTACCGAGGGAGATAGAAGCACCCATTACCTTGAAGTAAGCATTGTTTGACAGGGTAGAACCATATATATAAGAAGAATATGCGTTCGGGTTCTGGTAGCTGTTATAGAAGCTTACTGAGAACTGGTTTCTCTTTTTACCACCCAGCCATGGCTCAGTGAAAGAGAAGTTGTAAGAACGATATGCTTTACCGTTTGAGGAGACACGAACAGATAATTTCTGACCGTCGCCGCTTGGTAATGGATCCCATGTTTGTTTGTTGAAGATATTGCGCAGGGAGAAGTTATTGAAGGTCACACCCAGTGTACCGGTCAGACCAATATAACCACCCCAACCTGCTGACAGTTCCAGCTGGTCGTTTGCTTTTTCTTCTACTGTATAATCGATGTCCACAGTTCCGTCCTGAATATTAGGCACCGGGTTCATACCGATCTTTTCAGGGTTGAAGAAACCAAGATTCGCAATTTCACGGTTAGAACGAATCAGGTCAGTACGGCTGAATTTCTCACCAGGCAGTGTACGCAGCTCACGACGGATCACATGTTCGTTGGTTTTTTCATTACCTGCGATACGTACTTCCTTAATCGTAGCCTGAGGACCTTCGGAGATCCGGATTTCGTAGTCGATGGTATCACCATGAATACCTACTTCTACCGGATCAGCGTGGAAGAACAGGTAACCGTAGTCCATGTACAGACCACCTACGTCACCACCTTCGGAAGACAGCAGGCGTTTCTGCAGCATTTCCTGGTTGTACGTGTCACCTTCTTTGATACCCAATACTTTTGCCAGCAGAGAGTCAGTATAGCGGGTATTCCCTTTCCAGGTGATTTTACCGAAGTAGTACTTCTTACCTTCCATCACTTCCATGCTCACATTCACACCACCGTTCAGGGATTTGTAAGTTGTATCCCTCAGCAGCACCGCATCGCGGTAACCCTGGGTGTTATAGAAAGAGATCACTTTCTCTTTATCTTCAGTGTACTTGTTTTCGTTGAACTTAGCAGAGGAGAACAGCTTGAAGCGGAAATAAGGATCCAGTTCTTCCAGTGTACGGGAAGGCTGGAGATATCCGAAGGTAGACCAGTAGTCGCCACGGTTATCAGCCGAATCAGGCCATACTGGCTCATAATCCGGATAGATGGTGAGGCGGCTCCTTTCTTTGGTACCCTTCATTTTCTTTTTCAGTTTCGAATCTGAAATGTTCTGGTTCCCAACGATGTATATGTTGTCGACCTTGGCTTTATTACCTTTTGCTACGATAAACTGTACGTTGGTAGCATTGGATTGTGAGCTATCGGTTTGTTCATTGACAGATACTTCGGCGTTGCGGAAACCTTTTTCGCTATAGTATTTCCTGATGATGCCCACAGCATTTTGTTCCATGCTTTCGGTTACCACCTGGCCTTTACGCATGCCGGTTTTCTTGATGATTTCTTCCTGTTCGGATTTTTTAACTCCTTTGAAGAGAAACTTGTTCAGACGTGGTCGTTCCTGCAGTTCAATTTCCAGCCAGATCTGACCATCTTGAATTTTATTTACATAAATAGCGACGTTGGCAAACAGTCTTTGTCCCCACAGGGCCTGGATTGCTTTCGCAAACTGGTCGCCGCCGGGGTAAACGACTTTGTCACCTACGTTCAATCCGGAGAGGGAGATCAGCAGGGACTTATCAAGATACTGGGTTCCTGACACCACGATGTCAGCTATCTCGTATTGCTGAGGTTGTGAATTTCCCAATGGTAAGTTCAATCCCACTGGTTGTTCTGCTGCAGGGATGGTATCTCTCTCCTGGGCGGATACACGAATGCCGGCACTGCAACATAATACTATGGCCAGTAGGCTCTTAGGAAATAATTTGTTCATTCTGCTGTATTTGATCGCTTGTTTTGCCAAAGCGTCGTTCTCTGTTCTGAAAGTTTAAGATAGCTTCGTAAAGATGTTCTTTGCGGAAGTCAGGCCAACGGGTGTCTGTAAAATACAGTTCCGCGTAGGCCAGCTGATAAAGCAGGAAGTTACTGATTCTGCATTCTCCGCTGGTCCGGATCATTAGTTCCGGATCGGGCAGGTCGGCAGTACAGAGGTACTGCTGCCACTTGTCAGGAGTGATGGCCTCGGGTTCGAGTTTTCCATCTTTTACATCCTGCGCAATTTTTTTGGCAGCATTTAGGATTTCCCAACGGGCACTATAACTGAGGGCCATTATCAGGTTGAGTCCTGTACATTGACTGGTAAGGCTTATGGCCTCCTCCATCTCCATTTTACAGTTTCCGGGCAACATGTTCATGTCTCCGATTACATGTAACCGGATGTTATTTTTGATGAGCGTGCTCACTTCACTACGGATCGTATTGACCAATAGCTCCATGATCCCGTTTACTTCATAAACGGGTCGGTCCCAATTCTCGGTAGAAAAGGCATAAAGGGTAAGGTAACCAATTCCCAGTTCGGCGCAGGCTTCGGCAATATTACGCACACTTTCCACTCCCTCATAATGGCCAAACAACCTGTCCTGACCGCGCTCCTTAGCCCAACGGCCATTACCGTCCATAATGACAGCAATATGTCGTGGCAACCGTTGTAAGTCTAATTTGTCCTTCAAACTCATGAGTATCTCCGGCGTATTATATATATCGATACAGATTTTATTAAGGTGTGCAAAGATACAAAAATAGATATATGCCTTTCCCGGCAAAGGGGGGGGTGGGGTTTTAACGGATTTTTAACAGCGAAATCCTTTGCTGTTGGCTGTTTGACTCGAAAAAACGCTTATTGAAAGTAGAAGTAATAGGCCAAATGGCCAGAAAGGACTACAGATAGACAAACTTTGCCTGCGAAATCAGAATTTACATCTATAAGACGTAAACAGGATGCTAATAGTCAGTTCAGCGGTAACGAACTGATCTTTGTCACGGCTGTTACCACGCTGCCTGCCAGCTATCCCAATTCTGTCTCCGGTGGCGTAACTACGGTCCTGAAGGAGGTACGCCGGGGTGGAATTACCGTTGGCATCTGCAGGGAATAAAGCGGTACCTGCGTAGGTGGTGCTCACATCATCCAGGTAGTCGGTGTTGGTAAAGCGGTATAATACTTCCAACCCAAGGTTCACCTTTTTCGACAGGTTGTATTTAAAACCACCTCCCAGCAACCAGGCGCTAGATACGAGGCTATATGGTTTCCTGTCAGGGTACATGGCGCTCCCCTGCCCTTCTGTACGGAGTGGCTGGAGGTAGTACTTCCTGTTATTCAGGAAAGCGTATGGATTGAAGTAGAATAAAGAGGCTCCTCCCGTGAAGTATGGCGTAAAGCGGTAATAGCTGGACCCAGGTTCAAAACGGAAGAAGTTAAAATCGCCCTGCACACCCAGTTCGAATACATTGGTATTGAAACTGAGGTTACGGCGTTTTTGAAAATCGTTGTTGTTATAAGTATCAGAATAACCCAGCATCATATAACGACCGTGGAAGCGTACGCCTACGTAGTCATTCATGTACTTGCGGTAAAAGATACCGATAGCAGGTTTGGGGGCGTTGAGACGTCCATTGGTATTGAGATCCCCAAAATAATGGGCAGCTCCTATGGAAAAGCCCAGTTCACCGGTATAAGACAGCTCGTTCTGCGCAAAAGCAGGCGTCAGGAATAGGGATCCTACTGCTATAAGGGTGGACGTGATGATACGTTTGTAAAAAAAAGGTTTGCCCATAAATCGGTTTGCTTAAACGCGATAATTCCTTTAAACGCGATTATCCTGCTTTTGGTATTATAACAAGTGAACAAATGTAATAAAAAATCCTAATGTGGTAGTTTGCAAATATGTAGCCGGATTACTACAGTAAGCAGTTGTTGCTCCCGATTTTTTTGATTTTACCGTATGCAAAATCAAAAAAATCGACTTTCCGAAGGGAATGGGGAGGTTACCTTTAGCAACCTCCCCATTCTCTTCAACTATTTTAAGGTATTTCTTGCATCAATGCCCCAAAGTAACTTATGTCTTAACGTATGTAAGAAATTACTATCATCCAGCCTCAGCAGGCTCAACTTAAACGACTCTTTCTTTATAGCCAGCTGTACCGTATTATCAATCGTCTCCATTCTCGAATCAAGGGTACAAAGGAACTGATCACTCCTCCCCTCCACTTCAAAACTGATCACATTATCATCCGGTACTATAATCGGCCTCACATTCAGGTTATGCGGCGCCACCGGCGTAATCACAAAACTCCCTGCCTCCGGAAACACTACTGGCCCACCACAACTAAGTGAATACCCTGTAGATCCTGTAGGCGTAGCTACTATCAACCCATCTGCCCAATAAGTATTCAAAAACTCACCGTTCAGGTAAGTATGGATTTTCACCATTGCAGACGTATCTTTCTTATGTATAGTAAAGTCATTCAGGCCATAAGGCACCTCTCCAAACAGAGAAGGTACATTACTATCCAGATGTATCAGCGTTCTCTTATCCACCACATACGTACGTTGCTTTAACGCCTGAACTGCTGCATAAATCGCATCCTTCCCTATACTCGCCAAAAAACCTAACCTTCCAAAATTGATTCCCAGCACCGGAATATTCTTATCCCGTACATAACAAACCGTATCCAGCAGGGTACCATCCCCACCGAGGCTCACAAGAATATCCGCCCTGCCATGCAGATCTGCTGCACAGGCAAAAGTCGCTGGCTCTTTTGTATAAGTGATATGTGGCTGTAAGCCCTTAAAGAAAGCTTCGTAAATGATCACATCAATCTCCTCTCTTGCCAGCTCATTCAGCAACAACTGGATGATAGGCAGGTCTTCTCTTACAAATCCACGGCTATATATTGCAATCTGCATAACTAATCTGGAGGACGATTACATGCTGATATAATTCATCAGCAAATCGTAATTTTTTCGGAGCATATCTTCCTCCTGCTCTTCGGTGATTGTGTATTTAATAGTGTAGTTGAACCGCTCAAACGTAGCCACCAGCCCCTGTAGCTCCTGACGGTTGGTCTTTAACAGTACTTCCAGTCTGCCAGTAGCCGGACTGGTAATGGTATTCACACTGAGCAATGTGATATCATTCGATTCTGCTATTCTCGCGATCTCACTAAGGCTGTAATCGCGGGGGTCAATATCCAGTGCAATGATACCTCCCGGTTCCTTTACACCGTTGTACTGTGCCAGTACCGCCAGTAGATTATCTTTCGTAAGTACGCCAAGGTACTCATTTTCCCGGCTGATGACAGGTAGTACAGACAATTTCAGGTCATAAAAGACCTTTAGCGCCTCATAAAAGTGGGCACTCTCCAATACGCCGGGCTTCGGACCATTGTATTCCATATTCTCGAGTGATACCTCAGTATCTTCCAGATCAAGGATATCATCTTCTTCCACCAGCGCCAGGTACTTATTTTCCAATACCAGGGGCAGTTGGGAAAGATGGTATTCATTCATCAGACGCAACGCTCTGGACCCTGGGTCAAGAGGATGGAGGATTGGTATAACTGTCGATATGAGATCACGTGCCAGCATTATTAATTGCGCTATTGTGATACAATAATAGGAAAAGAATCGCTAACGTCCTCGTACCGGACGAGGGGATTTATGAATAAAGCATGCAGCTATGCTTATATACGTAACGCTAAATGCGCGTGGTTTGTTACATACAGCGCGATGGGATGGTAGTGGATGAGTGATAAAAAAAAATGAAGCTGATCCTGTTGAATCAGCTTCAATATAATGATGTGAGTAGTAGGTTTTATTTACTTCCCAGTTTTTGCAGAAAAGGATGCAGGATCTGATTGAATTCATCCGGCTGCTCCATCATAGGGGCATGACCGCATTTATCAACGAAGTGCAGTTCTGAGTTAGGAATCAGTTTGTGGAACTCCTCACCTACCATTGGCGGAGTCACGGTATCGTTCAATCCCCATACCAGCAAGGTTGGGAGCTTGATTTCACGAAGTTCTTCACCCAGGTTATGGCGTATAGCCGACTTAGCCAGCGTGATGATCTTGATCACCTTAAGACGGTTGGTCGTAATGTCAAATACTTCGTCCACCAGCTCTTTGGTAGCCATTGCAGGATCGTAGAAGGTAAGTTCTGTTTTCTTGCGGATATATTCGTAGTCTCCTCTTTTAGGATAAGTTTCGCCCATCCCGTTTTCAAACAGACCGGAACTACCAGTCAGTGTGAGGGATTTGATCGGAGCTTCAGGATGTTTCAGCAGGTATACCAACCCAACGTGTCCACCCAGGGAGTTACCCAGCAGGTGTACATTGGAATACTCCATCGTTTCAATAAACTTATGAACGTACTTGGCCAGGCCAGCTACAGATGTATCCAGAATATTCAGATCAAACAAAGGCAAAAGCGGTACCACTACTTTGTTGTAGTGGCGGAAGTATTCGATCAGCCCACCAAAATTACTCAGTGCACCAAATAGCCCGTGCAATAATACCAGCGGTTCACCCTCCCCTTCTTCAACAAACTTAAACTTTCCCTGTGTTTTGATTTCGTAATCCATTGCCAAAGCTTGAAAGTCAATTTTGCGCTAAAATAATTCTTTTTATTAATTCAAATAATCTTTGAAGCGAGGGATATAGATCATTTAACCTATGTCCATGACCCTCTATTGTTTGCTCTGTATCTCCCTGGCTGCATTGTCAAAAAATGATTGCAGACTGGCAAACATATCCTTAAAGATGGGTATTAGTTTGCCAACGCCATTCATGACCGCCGGCCCGAGATGCTCAATGTACGGATATACAACAGATTGTATTTTGATTTCCGGGCTTAACCAATATAACTGATTGGCTATCCATAAAAGGACACTGTAGACCATGATAAAGATAGCACTATATAGTAAAATCCCGCCTAATTTGTTTAGCCAGCCCATCATAGCCACTTCTACCAGCTTTTGCAGCAGAGTGGCCCCAAGACGGACTAAAAATATTACTCCCAGGAACAGGGCGATGAAGCAAATGACTGGTAACCAACGTGTATGCATATCCCAATGTGATTGGGCGTACAATACGGCCACGGTGGTCAACTTCAATGCTGCTGCAAGCCCCAATGTGACTGCTATAAATGAGAATACCGCTATGATCAGACCACGGCTATATCCCTTATAAATAGCAATTACAAGGATGATGGCGAATACAATGTCTATACCCATATATTTCTATAGGAAGATAGGAGATCGGGGAAAAAGAATTAAAAGTCCCCAGTTATTTTGCCAATAACTCTTTTACTAATGCGGAAATGGCTTTGCCATCAGCTTTACCAGCTAACTGCTTGGTAGCCACGCCCATTACCTTACCCATATCAGCAGGAGAACTCGCCCCTGTCTCGGTGATAATAGCCTGAATAGTTGCTTTCAGTTCAGCTTCGTCCATCTGCTTTGGCAGGTACTTCTCGATCACAACCAGTTCTTCCTCTTCCTTTGCGGCGAGGTCTTCCCTGTTTTGCTGACGGAATATATCCAGCGAATCTTTTCTTTGTTTGGCTAACTTCTGTAACAGCTTTGTTTCGTCTGTTTCGCTCAGCTCTCCGCTAAAGCCCTCTGCAGTCTTGGCATGCAGGATAGCGGCCTTAATAGCACGCAGCGCACGCAAATCTGCTTCTGCTTTCGCAAGCATAGCTGTCTTGATAGCTGCGTTAATGTTTAGTTCCAGAGACATATATGGTTGTTTTGAAAACTTGGATTATTACTGTTCTGCCTTTTGCTTTTCTTCGAACTTCTTGTAGAATTCACGGGCAAAAGTTCTCAGTTCGTCTGCCTGATCCTTGTAAGGAGTAGCACGCTGATAAGTATCTGCCATGGTCATCATCGTCTGAAAGAAGAAATCAGCCATTTCATCCACCATCATCTGCTTTGTCCACAAGTCTATACGCAGCGCGGTCTTGTCAGCCCCATCCCAGAAAGCAATCATCATCGCCTTCGCCTGCTGGAAACGGTCTGCCTGAGTGCTATCTGTCGCCCTCCATTCAATCTTCTCAGGTATCCTGTCATTGTCCAGTTCAACCTGGATTTGTATGGTAGATGTCTTTGCCATAAAAAAATAGTTCCGATATTTTAAAAACGCAAATTTACTAATAACCTGCGAATGTGCTGATGTCCAGATTTATGATACTTATTTTATTATTTTAATATCAGGGAAGCCGCTTCTATCCAGCTTCCGGGCAGGGGCACCTGCTTGCCGCGTTCCAGCATCCTGCTGCGCAACACCTCGTCTTTGTATAATACAGACATTTTTTCTGCCAGATCGTCCAGGCTATCAGGGTCTGTATACAGCACACCTTCGGCTCCTGCCACCCTGGCCGCAGCTCCTTCTATGGCCACCACAGGTACTTCGCTCCTGAGGGCTGCATAAATAGGTAACGCCAGGCCCTCGAACCGACTGGTATATACCAGGGTATAAGCGCCGGCTACTATGCGGGACAAGGTCTCCTGATCGGCATCTTTGAGCCAGATGACGTCGTTTCTGAACTTGTAGGTGGCCATATTTTCGATGATTTCTGCACCGGCATTGGTGGGAGCGCCGGCGAGGATCAGTTTCATATTGGAACGTAAACGGCGTTTCAGCGCGGAAAATGCCTTCAGCAAAGGAAGGATATTATTCCGGGGATGCATACTGCCTACTGCTACAAAATACTCCACCCCATCTGAAAATGCCTTTTTAATCTGCTCTCTTTCCTCCCATTCCACAGGACGATAGCTGCTATCCATACCCGGAGGCAGTAAAACCAGCTTTTCTGCTACAGAAGGGGCATAAGTTAATAAATCTTCCTGTACTACGGGAGAAACTACAAGTACTTTCTGTGCCGCCTGTATATATTTCACGGTATTTCTGCGCAGATATCGCTGCAGATCCTTAGACATACCTGTTACGCCATGCAGAAAACCCGTATCTGTAACTAATAAGCGGGCAGGTACCTTGCTGCGCAGGGGCAATTGACCATCTATACCCAGGTAAAGGTCCAGCTGCTGCTTTTTGATAGCTGCCGGAAGCTGCCATTCTCTCCACCAGTACAGTTGAAATGCCTTACGGCCTTTGAGAGGCACTTCCACAAGTTGCACATTATCAGTGAATTCGCTCAGAGATAAACCCGGACCGTCTACGAAGAAGATAAACTGGTGCTCCGGGTGCAAACGGCATAATTCCTTTAAAAGTGCTGTGCTGATATTTCCTGTATCTGCCGGCCTATCTCCAGCCAGGCCGGCGGCATTCACTCCTATACGCATAGTTAAGCTGCTTGTTCTGATGGGTGCAAAGCTACAGCTTTTGTAATAAGCAGGGTAGAAGTAGGGTAGAGATCCGTCATAACGCCGTTACAAATACGTCACTATAAGGGCACCAAAAGGGCACTTCAATATCCCAGGGATAATGAGGTGCCCTTTTGGTGATCTATTGGTGACCTTATAGTGATCTATTGGAAACGAAGTTGTACCATAGCTATAGTATAGCTACATTATGACTATGGCTATGCTTTCGCCAAACTATTCAGACTTATTAGTAATCCAGAAGGTCTTGGAAATTGTATTGTCGGGATTATCGACTGAAGTAATCACCACCGTCACCAGTACGGTGCGTAATGGCTCTAATCCGATCAGTGTGATCTCAATGGCGCCACTGGAACTCGGTGCTACTGCATTCTGCGGAATGTTGATACCACCCGGGTCAGTTACGGCTGTGACTGTAATGGTCACCCCACTGGCTGGCAATTTGGAAGTAACCTGTGCCTGAAAAGTATAGGTTGTACCGGCTGCTGCGGTATAAGAAGCCTCTGTTACATTTGCGAGAGTCACCTTCAGTCCTTCTTCAGCAGGCTTCACCGTAGTGGTGCCGTCTTTCTTTTTACAGGAAGAAAAGGTCAGTGCAAACAGGGCCAGAATAGGTAAAAGATATGATTTCAAAGGCATAAAAGTACGGATAATGGATAAAGTAAAATTAGTAGTTTTTATAATACGAAACAAGGGAATTACTGCCGTACATCCATCGCATCCCTCAAACCGTTTCCTAACAGGTTAAATGCCAGTACCATCAGCATAATTGCCACTCCCGGTGCCAGGGCCAGCAAAGGATTGTGGGTAATGATGAAATTGTAGTTTTCTTTGATCATCAGGCCCCAAGAGGGTTGTGGCGGCTGTACGCCTACCCCCAGGAAACTCAGCCCCGCCTCTACCACGATTGCCGTGGCAAAATTACCGGCAGCAACCACCATCACAGGTCCTAATATATTAGGTAAAATATGCTTTACAATTGTACGGGTATGCCCAAAGCCCAGTGCACGGGTAGCCTCGATAAAGGTCAGTTCTCTCAGCGACATCACCTGCCCCCTGATAATGCGGGCTACATTTACCCACATTGTGAGGCCTACCGCAATAAATACCTGCCAGAAACCTTTGCCCAGGGCCAGGGTAATGGCAAATACGAGTAATAATGTAGGTACTGACCAGATCACATTCACCAGCCACATCACAACCTCATCCGTTACTCCACGGAAATATCCGGCTACTGCCCCTAAGAGAATTCCAATAGTAAGCGAAATTATCACCGCTATAAACCCTACACTCAGGCTTACCCTCGTACCTACCAGCAGGCGGCTCAGGATATCCCTTCCAAACTTGTCCGTGCCCAGCCAGGCTTTGTAGTGTCTGATGTAAGTCCTTTTCGCCGGGTAGCTTTCCCTCATAGACGTATCTTCATCTATATAGCGCTGCACAATGACGCTATCTCCTGCAGAACGGTAGCTGGTCACAGGCACCCAGGTTACATCTTCTGCCTGTCCATCCATCAACCTTTCCAGGAAACCTACTTTTTCTACTGGTTGCTGTTTGGGCAATGCCAGTAAGTCAATCCTGAAACCGGGATGCTGCCCTCCTATCTCTACGATCATCCTGTTTGCCATCGGCGTGCCATCCGGTGCTACCCAATAGGCAATGACGCTGACTATGACAGCGATGGCGATCAGCAACATACCTGCTACTGCCCCCTTATTCCGTCGCAGCCTGGCCCAGGCCTGCTGCCGGAAAGATGATCGTATATTGAGTTCCGCCATAATTTATTTTACTTTTCGGCCTTTCCACTGGTAAGAACCAAACTTACCAAGCCACCCCGCCACTACAATATATGGAATATGAAATAACTGTCCGGGTATAAACCAGCCAAGCAAGCCTTTTTTCCGGAAGAATTGAGATACAGGGATCAGAAAGAAGAACTCCAGCACCACCTTGTACACCATCGCTATCAGGAAATATGGCAAAGCACCGGGGGCAAAAATGCAGAACAACCCACCAAACAACAATACCACATTCCAGAAGTAGACCAGCGCCAGCACCCAGGTGAGCCGCTTATCGTCATACTTATCTGCTTTGGATGACCAGCGGATACGCTGATTCATAAAAGCCCGGAAGGTATCGACTGGTAACGTCTCCACGATTGCATCCTGGCTTTTCAGGTATTTCACGCCATCTGGATAAGCCTTAAATACCTTGAACATCAGCAACATATCATCTCCTGAGGCAATGTTATCGATCCCTTTGAAAGCATCGACTTCATAGAATACCTTTCTTTCATAAGCAAGGTTGGCCCCATTACACATGGTACCGTCTTTCAATCGGGCTAATGCCCCCGTAATCCCCTGCATGGTCATGAAGTCCAGCGACTGCAGGATCTTGAAGAAGTTAGTTTCTTTATAGAAGCTCACCGGGGCGGCGATGAATTTAGGCTGGTATTGTTCATAGAATCTGACCATCGTACTAACCCATAGTGGCCCCATCACGCAATCAGCGTCTGTGGTCATGATCAGGTCACCGGTAGCTTGTTCTATCGCCAGTTCGATAGCCTTCTTTTTATAGGAATTCAGTCTTTCCGTAGCGCTGAGGTACTGGCTTAGTTGCAGCAGTTTGATATTGGCTGCGGGAAATTCTTTTACGACATTGGGAGTACGGTCTGTAGAAAAGTCGTCGATGACAATGACTTCAAACAGGTGTGCCGGGTAATCCTGGGCATGAAGTGCTGCCAGTAAGGGTGGCAGGTTATCCTCTTCATCGCGGGCAGGAATAATAACGGTCACTTTGGTACCACCGCTGATGGGGGCGGTGGGTGTATAGGGTGGTAATGCCTTCCAGCCAAGTCCATATCGTATCATCAATATGCCATACAATCCTCCCAGCAGGAATAAGACAGTTAGAAAAAAATACATACGCGAATTTAAATCTTATCCAATATTATTTCACCCAGGTCTTCTGTGAGTAGCTGATGACCTTTGTCAAGTACCAGTGTTTCGCAGGGGAAAGTACCGTCCATAAACCGTATACCCAATACCGATGGAATCACCCTGTCGTACTTGCCAAATATGAGCAGGGTATGGATGCGATATTGGGCCAGCAGTTGTTTGATAAGTTTCCGGTTGGGCATCATATGGGCCATGATGGTCCATACATTGAAGACCAGTTCCCGCTTTTCGAGGGTATTCATACTGTTGTTTGCAAAGCGATGCAGGCTGTTGTTGATGAGTCTCAGCTTGTTGCCGGTATTGAGTAGCCAGAAATAAAATCCCGGGTGATAGGTGATGTGTTTAAAGAGCCGGTGACCGATGCGGGTTTGCGTCACAAAGTGGTGCCAGGGATTATCCCTGAGACCATCGGCTGCCAGCAGGATCAGTTCCCTGATCTGTGGGGCCATCTTTTCTGTGATGCAAAGGGCGAGACGGCCACCCATGCTGTATCCCAACAGGGAGAAGACGGTTTTCTTTTGCATTTTCAGGAGCAGGTCGATGATCGCATGAAGGTCTTCTTTTTCAAAAGGGCGGTTTTCCTGCCACACGGTTTTGCCATGAAGGGGCAGGTCGAGTGCCACGATAGTGAAGGCATCGCCAAGAGCGGGAACCAGCCGGGAAAAAGGCAGTGTACTTTCGCCGAAACCGTGCAGGCACACAAGAAGATCGTCGCCTTTGCCGGCGATGACTCCATGGATGCGGCTGTTTTCATATGGAAGGTAGAATGACTGCATTTCGCAAATGTACCAGTTTCAATTTTAACGTTTCCTATTCAGGCCGCCTACAGGCCATTGCCCTTCAATTTTCACGATTTAAAATTGCTATGTGAGGTAAAAAAAGTAAATTGAATGGTAACTCAAATTAACTGACAAAACTTTATCACAATGGAAGCAACTGTTGATAAGTCCACGTTGAAGGGCGCTGAGTTCCTGATCAAAGAAAGCCCTGTACATGAAGTGTTTACTCCCGAAGATTTCAACGAAGAACAAAAAATGATTAAAGAGATGGCCGAACAGTTTGTGGCAAAGGAAGTCACACCTGTGCTGGACCGGATCGATAAACTGGAAGAAGGGCTTATGCCTTCCTTACTGGAAAAAGCAGGCGAGCAGGGATTGCTGGGCGCTGCCTTCCCTGAGGAATACGGAGGGTTAGGCAAAGACTTCATCACAGCGACGCTCATCAATGAAGCCCTGGGTGCGGGTCACTCCTTTTCTGTAGCCATGGCGGCCCATACGGGTATAGGCTCCCTCCCCATTCTGTACTTCGGTACAGAAGCCCAGAAACAAAAATACATTCCTTTTCTTGGCTCCGGCCAGATGAAAGGTGCATATGCACTGACAGAACCCAATTCCGGTTCCGATGCACTCAGTGCGAAGACTACCGCCAAACTCTCTGCCGATGGTAAATTCTATTTACTGAATGGCCAGAAGTGCTGGATCACCAACTCCGGTTTTGCAGATGTATTCACTGTATTTGCTAAAATAGATGGCGATAAATTCACCGCCTTTATTGTGGATAAAGATACTCCCGGATTCACGCTGGGTGCTGAAGAGCACAAGATGGGAATCAAAGGTTCTTCTACCCGCCAGATCTACTTCCAGGATGCACAGGTTCCTGTGGAAAATGTACTGGGCGAGATTGGCAAAGGACATCTCATTGCCTTCAATATCCTGAATATCGGCCGTCTCAAACTGTGTGCAGCAGCATTGGGAGCTGCCAAGAAAACAGCCTCCATTTCCATTGAATACGCGAACACACGCGAGCAATTCAAACAATCCATTGGTAACTTCGGAGCCATCAAACATAAGTTAGCAGAAATGGCAATCCGTATATGGGTGAATGAATCAGCCCTGTATCGGACTGCACAGCTCATAGACGAGAAAGAAAAAGAACTGATAGCAGCCGGTAAGCCATTCAATGAAGCCCTGCTGGGTGCCGCGGAAGAATATGCAGTGGAATGCGCCATCCTGAAAGTAGGTGGTTCAGAAGCACTCGACTATGTAGTGGACGAAGGGGTACAGATCCATGGTGGGAATGGTTTCAGTGATGAATATGTGATATCCAAAGCATATCGCGATAGTCGTATCAACCGCATCTTTGAAGGCACGAACGAAATCAATCGTCTGCTTACACTGGATATGACGCTAAAGCGTGCTATGAAAGGAAGGCTGGACCTGATGAACCCCGCGATGAATGTGATGAAGGAGCTGATGAGTATTCCTGATTTTGGCAGTGATGATGAAACACCATATAGTGCTGAGAAAAAGCAGATCGTGAACCTGAAAAAAGCGATCCTGCTGGTAGCTGGTGCGGCTGCACAAAAGCTGATGACAAAGCTGGAAAGCGAACAGGAAATACTCATGAATATTGCAGATATGGCAATAGAAACGTTCCTTGCGGAAAGTGCTTTGCTGCGCCTGCTCAAGCGAATTGAGATAGAGGGAGAAGCTGCAAATGCATTGCAGGCTGATATCGTGAAGACATACCTGTATGATACTGCTGATCGTATTAATAAGTATGGGAAAGATGCGATTAATTCTTTTGCTGAAGGCGATGAACAGCGTATGATGTTGTTAGGTATTAAGCGGTTTACAAAAGCTGCGCCGGTGAATACGAAAGATGCGAGGAGGAGAATTGCAGATAAACTGCTGGCGGAGAATAAATATAGCTTGTAAAAATAACCTTCCCAAAGGAGCTGCCTATCGGTAGCTCCTTTGGGATTTAATTAAGTAAATGCCATCCCGCGAAGAGGCGGATGGCATTTTTTTTGTTTATTTGCGCCGGACAATCATGAGAGTACTAGCATTCATCATACTGATACAGATAGCCTTTACTGGAGTAAAAGCGCAGGAACAAGCCTTCCTTAAAATGGTGCAGCCTGTAAAGACTGAAATCAATACCAGTAGTTCTAAGCAATATATGTCAGGTCGCACCTGTGTAAGTTGTAAAGTAACACTGAATGATGATACCATACACGTATATCCCACCGGTGTATTTGCTTTAAAGCGGATCATCAAGCCCGGCAGGACTTCATTTACACTAACCACTACGGATACTACCGGTAAAAAGGTATCCCGCACTTACAACTACTACTATACAACATTACCGCCGGTCAAAGCGACCAGCGTATTCAGAATAGATGATATCAAAGTATTTCCAAAAGGGAATAGCACACTCTCTCCCGGTGATACCATCCGTGTAAGGATCAAAGGCTATCCGGGTTGTAAAGCTTACTGGATGCATGAAACACCCTTGCGTGAATTACCTTCTTCCAGGTACGGTGCTGAAGGCTTCTACGAAGGTTTTTATGTGATACAGGAAGCAGACTCTCTGTTAGATAACAAGATTGCCGTATTCCTGAAGAATAAAGATGGCAATACCACTGTCTTACAAAGTAGTAACAAACTCACTTACCAACGTGATCAACTGCTTGCTGGCAGAACGATTGATAGAAATACCTACCTCACAATTGCACCGGAAGGAGATCGCCTTGGGCCCCTCAAAATTGGCTACCTGGATTCGGATGTATTGCTCCGCATCACCGGTAAGCAAGGCAACTATTATAAAGTAAAACTCAGCAATCAGCAAACCGCGTTCATTCCTGAGTTATTATTGGATACTGTTAGTTTGAGTGAGCCAACACCGCTCAATATCGTGGAGGCAACCCGTACATGGAGTGATGCTAAATACGACTACATCGCTGTAGGATTATCTGAACGACTCCCCTACCTCAGCACCCAGCAGGTAGATCCGGGGAAAATAACACTGGATATTCATGGGGCGAACCTGGAACCAGACTTTACGCCGGGGTCTGATTCTATGCAGGAAGTAAAAGGTATCAAATGGGAACAGATCGGCTCGGATGTACTCAGAGTGAATATATCGCTGAAACATAAACAACCATGGGGCTATAAGGTCTATTATGACAGTACCCGCCTCGTAATAGCTGTAAAGCACCCACCGGCCAGTTTCCAGCTGAAAAACCTGACATTTGGTTTGGATCCGGGTCATGGTGGTACAAACGTAGGAGCACTGGGTGCCGCCGGGTATTATGAAAAGCAGCTGACCCTAATGATATCTATGTTGCTGAAAACAGCACTGGAAAAGGAAGGAGCAAAAGTACTTATGACCCGTACTACAGACCAGTTCGTTCCTAATGAAGACAGACTATCGTATTACAGGCAAATGAACCCCGATCTACTCATTAGTATTCACCTGAACTCATCTGTGAACCCGGTGGATGTACATGGTACGGCTAATTATTATAAATACCCCTTCTGCGAACCTTTTAACAGGTCGATCCACGCCCAGTTGCTAGGTTTAGGCTTGTCTGACTTTGGCAATAATGGTGACTTCAATTTTATTCTTAATAACCCGACTGAGTTTCCGGATGCCCTGATCGAGACCTTGTTCTTAAGCAACCCTGAAGATGAAATGAATGTGCTGGACGAGAGTTTCAGACAGAAGATGGTGGATAGGATCATAGCGGGGATCAAAGATTTCCTGCGGGAAGCTGAGCAGGATCAGGTGACCAGAAAGGTGACTGAGCAGGCAGCAGTGTCTGGTACGAATGAAGAAAGTCCGGGCTCCGATCAATAAAACAGGCTCTGATCAGTAAAAACAAGCACAAAAGAAGAAGTTCCTCCGTACAATTGCGATGCTTTTTCGGTAAAAAAGAATGGTTCCGTCATAAATTTTCCCTTTTGCGTAAACGATTTTCCTGAATCGACACGATAAACAGGTTACTATATTGCAATTTTGCTGCGCAAAAAATAACAAAAAGTTTATGGTAAGGATGACTATTAAGTCCTTCATGCTTGTTCTGAGCATGATTGTTTCCTTCTTCTATACCGCTACTGCTACTACTTTAGAAGACAATAATGGAGGAATTAAAGGTAAGATCGTAACATCTGATGGTAAACCAGCTGCGGATGTGTCTGTAATCTTACAGGGTACCAGTTTTATGACGGTTTCTGATGGTGCAGGTACGTTTGTGTTTAAAAATGTGCCTGCTGGTAACTATCAGGTGGCGATTTCTTTTACAGGTTTTGCGAATAAGACAGAAGATGTGACTGTAGAAGCTGGTAAAACTGCATCCGTGAAGTTCCAGCTGGAAGTATCCAGTAAACAACTTTCTGAAATAGTAATTACGGGTAATCAGGCTAAATTGGTAAGACGTTCAAGTAATTATGTGTCTAAATTACCATTAGCGAATGTTGAGAATCCAACAGTATATTCAGTGATTACCAAGGATCTGCTGGCACAGCAACAGGTATATACTGTGGATGATGCGATGAGAAATGCACCTGGTATTACTAAGATGTGGGAAGCTACCAACCGTAGTGGTGATGGTGGAGCGTACTACAACTCACGTGGTTTTACCATCCAGAGCCAATTGCGCAATGGTGTGGCAGGTAACGTTTCTTCTGTAATCGACGCGAGCAATATTGAAAGCATCGAGGTAATCAAAGGCCCTAACGCCACACTGTTCGGTGCTCAGCTGACTTCTTACGGTGGTTTGATCAACCGTGTTACTAAAAGACCTTATGACCATTTTGGTGGCGAGGTAGCAGTAGCAGGTGGTAGCTATAATTACAACCGCATCATGGCGGATGTAAATACGCCACTGGATTCTGCGAAGAATATACTGCTACGTATCAATACCGCTTATACTACACAGGACAGCTGGATGGATGTGGGTCATAGCAAAACATTTGCATTTGCACCAAGCCTTTCTTACAAAATCAACGACAGATTAAATATATCACTCGAAGCAGAATTCATGAGTGGAGAAGGTAACGGTAATACATTCTTCTTTATGCCATGGTGGTTAACTACCGCTGATCTGACGGCACAGAGAGCTGATAAACTGAAAATAGATTACAACCGTGCATTCATCAACGAAGATCTGACTGCTACCAGCCGCAATGCAAACTTTTTTGGTAGCATGAATTATAAGGTATCTGACCAGTGGAACACACAGACAGTTGTATCTATGACCAACAGTTATTCTGACGGTTTTGGTCCTTACTTCTACCTGCTGCCAGGTGATTCTATCTCCCGTCAGGATCAGTCTACTGAAAACAGTAAACAAAGCATCACTGAAATTCAACACAACTTCATCGGTGATTTCAAAATTGGTAAATTCAGAAACCGCTTTGTAGGTGGGATCGACTTCTTCTACCTGAACTCCAACCAGATGTTCAAGAGTGCTGAATATGATCAGGTACCTACTTATGGAACTGTATCAAACTACCGTGATTTCAATGCTACAAACATGAACGATGTTTACAAGTCATTGGGGAGTTCTGTAGAATATCCATACATCTACAAAAAATACGTTTACAGTGCATATGCATCTGATGTGTTCAACATTACAGATCAACTGATGGTACAAGCAGGTTTACGTATCGACTACTATGATTTCAAAGGAAATTATAGCCCTGCTACTGGTACTACATCCGGTGGATATAATCAGACTGCATTGTCTCCTAAATTTGGTATCGTTTACCAGGTTGTTAAGGATCGTCTGTCCTTATTTGGCAACTACCAGAATGGCTTTACCAACACGAATTCACTGATCTACGTAAGTGAAACTGAGACCACTATTTCCAAGCCAGAACAGGCTAATCAATGGGAAGGTGGTGTGAAGATGGATATGTTTGATGGTAAACTGACCGGTACTATTAGCTACTATGATATCAAAGTAAAAGACGTTTTACGTTCTGATGCTGAACATCCTAATTTCTATGTTCAGAATGGTAGCCAGAAGAGCAAAGGTGTAGAAGTAAGCATTATTGCTAATCCATTCCAGGGCTTCAGCGTAGTAGCGGGTTATAGCTATAACGATTCTTATTACATTAATACAAGCGATGATGTAAATGGTCTTCGTCCAGGTACAGCGTCTTCTCCAACCTCTGCTAACCTGTGGTTGAACTACCGTATTTCAAATGGTAAACTGAAAGGTCTGAGCTTTGGTGCAGGTGGTAACTACGCCAGCGATGTGAAGATTGTAAACAGCAGAACTACGGGGGTTTTTGTACTTCCAGCATATACAGTACTGAATGCTGCACTTTCTTACGATACACCTAAATTCAGGTTCGGCGCGAAAGTAGATAACCTGACTGACAAACACTACTGGATTGGTTATTCTTCCATGAATCCTCAGAAGTCCAGAAGCTTCACTGGTACAGTTGCATTCAAGTTTTAACATAACACTTGCATAATTGTAAAAAGGGGTTATCGTAATACGATAACCCCTTTTTATTTAAATGAGCGTTTGCTCTTTTATAAGTCAAACTTCACACCGAAGTTATATCTCGGCCTATAATACTCCGCCTGCATTGTTCTTGAAGAAATTCCCTGATAATACCTTAATGGCTGATTAGTCAGGTTATTCGCCTCCGCAAAAAAGCGCCAGTTCTTTGCAAATTTGTAAGACGCATTTGCATCTAAAAAGAACTGCTTGTCATAATAGCTATCATCAAAATCACTACCACCCAATGCATCCAGGTAAGCCGCTGTATAGTTACCAGAAACTCTTGCGGTAAAGCGCTTATTTTCGAATGAAATGGAAGCATTAAACATATGTGGTGCTGTACCCGGTAAGGTAACACCAGTACGCTTTTCACCATCAGAATTATACACACCACTCGCTGTAGATTTTGTGTAAGTATAGTTCACATACACACCAAAACCTTTTGCAAATCCGGGCAGAAAATCCAGCTGGCGCTGTAACGCTACTTCAAATCCATACACCTTTACATTATCACCATTACGCGCTTGTTTGTACGTCCAGTTCTCACCATCAGGAATCGGGTTTGTAGCAGTGCTACCATAATCAGCCGTGAAATCTGCAGCAGAATAAGACGCATCTTTGAATGTATAAATGAAGTCGTTGATACTCTTATAGAACACGCCACCAGACAGGATACCTACTGATTTAAAATACTGCTCTGCCATGATATCAAAGTTCCATGCATACGCAGCTTTCAGATCGGGATTGCCCGCACTGATCGCAGCATCATCTGCCACACTGCTTACATAAGGGGCGATATCATAGTAGTTAGGACGCGCGATTGAAGTAGTCGCTGCTGCACGCAGTACTAAATCATTATTTACATTATACCGGAAAGTTACACCCGGCAATACATTCAAATAACTGTTCTTTACATTACGCTGACCAGTCAGATCTTCTTCATCTTCTACTACGTTACCTTCATAGTCGATAGCGGTATTTTCCAGACGTACACCCGCAATCATTGAGAGTTTGGATGTAAAGTCCTGATCCCAGCGAACATAACCAGCAGTGATGGTTTCATTTGCTTTGTAGTTCGCTGACAGATACTCCGCAGGATTATCTTCACCTGTGAACTTACTTGCATCATTCAGGTTCAGACTACCTAAATATTCTTTAGATACAAATGAACCACGGCTATATTTGGAACCCGGCTGATAACCTGCACCTGTATAGCTTACCAGCGGCATAGTTGCCAGTGAACCATACTCTGTTACTGGCTCATAATCGAAGTAGTTATTCTCACGTTTCTTATCCTTGATGCGCATTCTTCCACCTACACGCAAACGACCTTTCTGATCAGGCAGAATGCTGAATGGAAAACGCAGATTCAATTTCAGGCCCAACTCATTCTCGCGGGTATAATCATGATTCTCCGACAGGGAATTGAAGTTCAGATCTTCATCAGTTACGGTCGTTGTTACCAATGGAAAACGGGTGTTAGAAAGATCCAGAGATACTGGTGCATCTTTCACACGGAACTCCATATAACGTTCGTTCGGACGATCTTCGCTGGCAGATGAATAGCTCACTGCCCAGTCCAGGTCGACCTTACTACCCAGCAGGTGTTCACCACGCACAGAGTAGTTCTGAACACGCTGGTCTTCCAGTCTTCTACCTTTATTTCTATCATTGTTGATACCACCTTTGGTTTCACGACGTACCTGACCGGTATAACTACTGATGCTGCCATCATCGGCATACTCAGGTTCGATATCGCTATACCTCAGGCGGTAACGGTTTTCACGATCATCGCGCCAGTTGTACATCGCATTGAGGTAGATGGTATTTTTAGGATTGATCTTATAGTCAAGTGCAGCGGATAAGCTACGACGGATGCGCTGTACATTGTAAGTACGCACCTCCATTTCTTCGGTGTATACATGTCCTGCGTCATCTTTTTTCCAGGTAGCTTCCACATCGTCGGAGCCGTAGTCGTTGTTATTGTAAGAAGCACTTACAACTGCACCCAGTTTGTTGTTGAAGAAGCGGTTACCCAATACCAGACCACCGGTGTACAATGGTTTGTTACGGATAGGATTCACACCACCGGAGAGGGTTGCAGATACACGCAAGCCATTGGGTGCTGCGCGGGTCACGAGGTTCACAGAACCACCGATTGCATCTGCATCCATATCAGGGGTGAGGGTTTTGTTTACTTCGATAGTTTGCACCATGTCAGAAGGAATGAGGTCCATCTGTACACGGCGGTTATCACCTTCGGCAGAAGGGATCCTGTCGCCGTTCATAGTTACTGAGTTCAGCTCAGGAGCCAGACCCCGGATAATGATGTTACGGGCTTCCCCCTGGTCGTTCTGCATGGTTATACCTGGGATACGCTTCATCGCATCGCCGATGTTCGCATCCGGGAAACGGCCAATCTGGTCAGCAGACACGATATTGGTGACGTTTGGATTGTTTTTCTGCTGGTTCAGGGCTTTTGCCTGACCGCGCAGACGGTCACCCACAACCAATACCTCTTTTCCGGCTATTCCACCGGCTTCGAGTTGCAGTTTCAACTCAGTGGTTTTGCCTGCAGCCACGGATACTTCCTGTGTGTAAGATTGGTAGCCAATGTAAGTAACTTCGAGTGTGTAGGTACCAACCGGAACGCCGAGAAATTCGAATTTACCCTGCTGGTTGGATACTGTGTAATGATTACCAGGTTTCAGTTTCAGGGTGGCTCCCGGGAGGGACAAAGCCTGATTTTTGTCGACGATACTACCGGTTAACAAGCCGGTAGTCTGACCCAGACAAATGACGCTGAGCCACGAGAAGAGCATTGTGAAAATTAACTTCCGCATAAAGGTTGAATTAATGTGTGGGGGTTTTTCGCATAGTTGAATAGAAGCAGGTTCCCCAGACCTGCAGGTGAGCATTTAGTTCAAAACATGTGGTTGAATAGTGGTGCAAAGGAAATATTCTAATGTTACGCCACTGTTAAGAAGGCGAAAAAATTGGTTTCGACTTCGACGGAAGTGTTTTTGCGGGGCGCCTGCGGCAGGCTTTGAGGGCTAAATGATTACTAATAGTTATGACCTATAACCCGCAGTTATGACAAAGCCCACAATTAGCTAATTATCAACCACTTAATAAATCATGCTTTTGCACTCCCAAACCTATAGTCTACCCGTTAAGTAGATTGATTTATATTTGGGAATCGTTTCATAGCTTTATTGTGACAAATACAACAAAATGGCAGACGAGATAAAAGCATTTAACGATTACCGGGAAAAGATGAATGAGGTCATTCTGGGTAAACAAAACAAAGTGATCAACCGGTTATTCAACCTGGACACCAACACTTATATGGAAGGTGCCCTTAGTACAAAAGTGAAAGAAATGCTGGGGTTGGTTTCGTCTATGGTATTACGTTGCGACGACTGCATCAAATACCATTTGGGCAAATGCCACGAGCAGGGAATCACCACTGAAGAGATGTACGAAATTTTTGCAGTAGCTAATATAGTTGGGGGTACCATCGTAATACCACATACAAGAAGAGCGGCTGAATATTGGGAAGCTTTGTTGGCACAGGAAAGCTGATTGTGGTCAGTTCCCTATATAAGTATTCCGGATTGCGCAATCCCTATCGGGATACAATTCGTAACTTTGCCAACCAATTATAACTTTTTCTATTAACAATACAACAATGTCAACAGCAACTATAGCTCCGCAGGCGTTAACGGCGAAGGATTTTGCAACGGACCAGGAAGTACGCTGGTGCCCGGGTTGCGGAGATTATTCTATATTGAAACAGGTGCAGACCATTATGCCTGGATTGGGCATACCGAAAGAGAACATCGTGATCGTTTCCGGTATTGGCTGTTCATCCCGTTTTCCATACTATATGAATACCTACGGCATGCACTCCATCCATGGCCGTGCTACTGCGATCGCATCTGGTCTTAAAGCCGTGCGTCCTGAGCTGAGTGTGTGGATTGTGACTGGTGATGGTGATGGTTTGTCCATCGGTGGTAACCACACGATTCACCTGCTGCGCCGTAACTTTGATGTCAATGTAATGCTGTTCAACAACCAGATCTATGGTCTGACCAAAGGACAGTACTCCCCTACTTCTGAAACCAGCAAGGTGACGAAGTCTACACCTTATGGCAGTATTGACCATCCGTTCAACCCAATGGCGCTGGCGCTGGGTGCTGATGCGTCTTTCATTGCCAGAAGTATGGACCGCGATCCTAAACACCTGCAGGAAATGCTGAAACGCAGCCATGCGCATAAAGGTGCTTCTTTCCTCGAGATCTATCAGAACTGTAACATCTTTAATGATGGCGCTTTTGAAGTGTTTACGGAGAAGTCAAGCAAGGCTGAGCAGGCCATCTTTGTAGAGCAGGGACAGCCGTTGGTATTTGGTGCACAGAAGAACAAGGGTATCCGTCTGGATGGATTGAAACCTGTGGTAGTTGAGCTGGGTGCTGAGTATAGTGCAGATGACCTGTGGATCCATGATGAGCATGATTTCTATAAGGCACAGATATTGACCCGTATGTTCGACGATCCGCGTATTGAAGGACATTTCCCACGTCCATTCGGCGTGTTTTATCAAGGGTTCCGTCCTACTTATGAGGAGCAATTAAATTTCCAGGTAGAGGATGCATTTAGCAAGAGAGGTCCTGGGGATTTGGATAAGTTGCTGGCTGGTAAGGAAACATGGACAATTAAATAAGCGCTTTTAATCCACCAATAAATAAAAAAAGCATCTTCCGCAAGGGGATGCTTTTTGTTTTATAATGAAAAACGTGCTTTTACCTTCGGTAAAAGCGCGTTTTTCGCAGAGCGCCTGTGGCAAGGCTCTAAATTCGATTATTAATGGCCCAGGGCACTTACATTAAATACCATTTGATACAACAACAGCACTCCAAACACAATCATACTCGCCCCGGATATCTTATTCAACCACTTTACATTCGTCAGGGTCAGCTTATGCCTGATCTTATCCGCCACAAATACCTTCAATATATCTGTAGATAACACCCATACCAGGCATACTCCGTAAGTAATAATCTTATGCCCCGTCGTGTGCGGACTATTCGAAACACAGATACCCAACCAGAATAGTATTACACCGGGATTCAGGGAATTCATCAGGAATCCTGCCAGCCAGATCTTTAAATAATCATGGGTCCGGAACATCTCCGGCTTTTCATCGCCGGTACTGATCTTCACCTTTTTGAACAGAAGGCCATATAGCCCCATACAAATCAGTAAACTCCCACCAACAATACCAATAGGTTTATTATATTCCTTCAGATCCAGAAAAAACGCTGTGGCCAGATTCCCCAGCAGCACATAAAATATATCACTGAATGATACACCCAGCGCAAAACTGATCCCAGCCTTGAAGCCGTTATTTACACTATATTTTATTATCGCGAAGATGACGGGGCCGACAGATACGGATAAAACCAGTCCAAGTGCCACTCCGGAGAAGACCGCTGATAAGAAAGCAGATGTCATGCGCTACAAAATTCCTATCTAAAAATAAGGGGTAACTCTTCCCTTTGTTGATGAAGTTACCCCTCTTTTAACTTTATAATTCGTTAATTATCTTACACTGACTTCAGCCTGGATGCCAGAAAGTTCTCCCAATCTTTCAATTTATCACCTTTCATCACACGTGGGAACTTGTTCATTGCACCTTCCTTACCCTTTACGCGCAGGTAGTCGATGAACACATCTTTTGGCAGGATTTCAACAAAGATCTCCTTCAGTGCAGAGGTACGTTCTACTGCATAATCGTCATTTACCTCGCTCAGGGTCTGGTCAATGATCTCACGGACACGGTTACTGTCTACATTCACATCGTCCGTACCGATAAACCAGCGGTGAGCAAACAGGTTCTCATGTGGGAAACCTGCTACGGTAAATTCATTGACAGTTATACCCAGCTTCTTCTGCACGGCATCGATCGCATTGTTCATGTTATCGATACTCATGTGTTCGCCACAGAGGCTCAGGAACTGCTTGGTACGACCTACAATGATGATTTCATGTTCTTTTACGGAAGTAAACTTCACAACGTCACCAATCAGGTAGCGCCATGCACCGGCACAGGTCGACAGCATCACCGCATACTCCACATCTTCCACCACCTCATGGATCATGTAAGACTTAGGATTTGGTTTTACTTCGCCATCGCTGGTAAAGTTCTCTTCTGTAAATGGAATGAATTCGTAGAAGATGCCCGCATTCAGGACCAGTTTAATGCCCCTTACATTCGGACGGGCCTGGAAGCCGAAGGAGCCTTCCGAAGCCATATATGTTTCAATGAAATTGATTGGTTTACCCAGCAGTTTCTGGAAACTGTCACGGTAAGGCTCGAAGCTAACGCCTCCATGGATGTACACAGCCAGGTTTGGCCAGATCTCATGGATGTTCTTTACCCCGTGGTACTTGATGATCTCTGCCAGTACAATCTGTACCCAGGCAGGCACCCCACATACCGTACCTACATCCCACTGTGGCGCCTTGCGCACAATAAGCTTGATACGCTGTTCCCAGTTTGGTTTTTTGGAAATGTTCCCGCCTGGTTTGTAGAAACGTCTGAACCAACGGGGGATATTCTTTGCCTGAATACCACTCATATCTCCTTCATAGTAATCCCCTTTTTCGTACAGGGCAGTCGTACCACCCAGCATGAGGATCCCTTTGGAGAACGATTTAGGAGGAATGTCGAAGTTAGCCATAGAATACAGCTGCTTAACACCCACCTTCTTCACGTTACGCAGCATATCGCGGGTAACAGGTATGTGCTTGCTCGCAGATTCGGAAGTTCCCGAACTGAGGGCGAAATATTTAATCTTCTCAGGCCAGCTTACATTAGCCTCTCCTTCCAGACACTTATACCACCAATCCGCATGCATCTTGTTATAGTTGTGTACGGGTACAGTGGAACGATAATTAGCGATGATATTCGGGCTATTGAGTATGTCCTGGAAGTTGTAATGCTGACCGAACTGCGTATCCTTAGCTTTCGTAAGTAGCCTGTACAATACCTGTAACTGATACTGGCGTGGCGTACCTAACTTGAATGTGAACTTCTTCCTGATGCGCAGTGACCTGGATATAAGATTACCTAAAATGGCCATTAATTACCTTCTTCTTTATAAACTGCAAAAATACGGCGAATTTCGGATTGGGTGGAGACTCAATTTTATCAGACCGGCCGTTAGCAGCCTGAACATTCAACTACCAATTTTTGTCCCCTCTTGGCAATCCTATACAAACATATTACTAAAAACGATATGGGCAGTAAAAAAATTGAAACGTACCTTTGCCCTATGTTAAAAGAAACCCTTCTCAAGGCAACACAGGCTGGCGGACAAGTTTTACAGCATTATTTCAACGGGGCTTTTCAGATCAGCAGCAAAAGTACCATCAATGACCTGGTAACGGAAGCGGATAAAGGGGCAGAAACTGCCATCTTCAAGGTCATCCAGGATACTTACCCTGACCATTTTATCCTCAGTGAGGAGTCGGGTGAACTGGTAACCACCTCTAACACCAAATGGATTATTGATCCACTGGATGGTACAGTGAACTTTGCTCATGGTATTCCTATCTGCTGCGTAAGCATTGGGGTGGAGGTAGATGGAGAAATGGTACTGGGAGCTGTGTACAATCCCTTCCTGAATGAATTCTACTTTGCAGAAAAAGGGAAAGGGGCTACGCGGAACGACAAGCCTATTCACGTATCTGCGAAGACAGATCTGGGTAGTGCCTGCATGGCAACGGGTTTCCCTTACCAGTGGGAAGGTGGTGAAAATGATCCGGTAGATATTTTTGCTTACTTCGTAAAGAGAGGACAGGCAGTGCGCCGCCTCGGCTCTGCCGCGATTGACCTGTGCTGGGTAGCTGACGGTCGCTTTGACGGCTATTATGAGCATACACTGAATGCCTGGGATGCTGCTGCCGGCTTCCTTATCGTGGAAGAAGCAGGTGGTAAAGTAACCGATTTTAAAGGCAATAGATACTCACCTTACCAGCGCACGCTGATTGCCACCAATGGCAATATTCATCAGCAACTGGTAGATGTCGTTAATGGAAAATTCTGAACAAAACAATGAGTGAAGAAAGAACCGAGATAAACTCGTTAGGCGAATTTGGCCTGATCGATCTCCTGACTAAAAATATTGAAATCCAGCAGGCCAGTACTGTACTGGGTGTGGGTGACGATGCTGCCGTGATAGATCACTTTGGCCGTCAGACAGTGGTATCTACCGACATGCTGGTGGAAGGTATTCACTTTGACCTGATGTATACCCCGCTCAAGCACCTGGGATACAAGTCTGTAACGGTGAACCTCTCCGACATATATGCCATGAATGCAACGCCTACCCATATTACGGTGAGCATTGCCTTCAATAATCGTTTTTCGGTGGAAGCACTGAATGAGTTTTACGAAGGTGTATATGCCGCCTGTGAGAAATATGGTGTGGACCTGATTGGAGGTGATACTTCCAACTCTCAGAAAGGGTTTATCATCAGCGTAACAGCTATTGGTGAGGTAGCACCTGACCAGTTTGTGAGGCGCTCCACTGCCCAAAAAGGCGACCTGCTATGCGTATCCGGCGATCTGGGTGCTGCATTCCTGGGTCTCACCCTGCTGGAAAGAGAGAAGAAGATCTACCTGGAAAGTCCGCAGTTGCAGCCCGACCTGGAAGACCAGACCTATATCATAGGCCGTCAGCTGAAACCAGAAGCAAGAAAGAATATCGTCGAGTGGCTGGAGAAGAACGACATCAAGCCTACAGCTATGATGGATGTAAGTGATGGGCTGAGCTCTGAAATCCTGCATATCTGTAAGCAGTCTAACCTGGGCGTGGTGCTGTACGAAGAGAAGATCCCGATTGCACAGGAGAGTAAGGAAATGGCGCTGAAGTTTGGGATGGATCCAACCGCATGTGCATTGAGTGGTGGCGAAGACTATGAGCTGCTGTTTACCATGAAGCAGGAAGACTATGATAAGATCGTATTGTCCGAAGAAATCAGTGTGATCGGGTATATGGCAGATATCAGCGAAGGAGCACACATCCTTACGAAAGGTGGAAATAAGTTTAAGTTGGTAGCGCAGGGATGGAATGCGTTCAAGCAATAAAACACTAAAGCATTGATTTTAAAAAGCGCTTCTCTCCGAAGCGCTTTTTTGATAACAAATATTTCCGTTTTGGATCATTAATTTTCCGTCTTGCGTAATGTAACCCGTTGTTTTTCAGTAGACATTTGTCTCTCTGTAAAACAACTCCATGATACTGAAGCATGCGCTGATCCTAACACTAGGCAGCATCGTAATCTCCTTTCAACCAATTTTCTCTCAACAAATCACGCCGGCGCAGAAATTAGTCCTTAATACCGGAGAAGATTCTCTGACTGCAGGTACATCTTCCAGCAGAACTGTCATTTCCGGCTATGGCTCAGCGTTCTACCAGCGTGATATGAATGAACAAATGGCCCGCGCCACGCTTGAAAGGGTCGTATTATTTGTAGGACACCAGTTTAATTCCAGAATCGCCTTCTTTAGCGAAATGGAACTGGAAAATGCGAAAGTTCAACCCAATGCCGTAGACAACGGCTTTGCCGGTGAAATTTCGATGGAACAGGCCTACCTTAAATTTAGCCTCAATCCCCGCCAGTACATCGTAGCTGGCTTGTTCGTGCCGCGCATCGGTATCCTGAACGAAAACCACCTCCCTGTCAATTTCAATGGTGTAGAAAGACCGATGGTTGAGCAACTCGTGATCCCCGCTACCTGGCGGGAACTGGGTATCGGCTTTTACGGGAGGGCACGCCGTATACCGCTCAACTATACACTGGCAGTGGTCAATGGCCTGAACGACGCCACCTTCTCTCACGGTTCGGGTGTGGTAGATGGCAAGGCAGAAGGGAGTGGCGCTTATGCCAATAACCTCGCTGTCACCGCCAGTCTGCAATACTACTGGCAGAACTTCCGCTTCCAGGTATCCGGTTATGCCGGTGGTACCAATGGCCTCAATGCCCGTAAGTCGGATAGTCTGAAACTTAGTCATGGTACCTTCAGCCTCCCCATCTACCTGGGCGAAGCAGATATTATGTACAGCAGCAATGGATTCTCTGCCAAAGCAATTGGTACAATCATTTCCTTCCCCAATGCAGCTGATGTAAACAGGGCATACGCCAACAACGTGGCCAAGGTGATGTACGGTGCTTATGGCGAACTGGCCTATAACCTGCTGGAAAAATCTGTGAAGTACAAGGAGCAACAGCTGAACGTATTTGGCAGGTATGAAATACTTGACCTCAATTCGTCCATCCCGTCGAACGGTATCTACGATGGTAAACTGAAACAGCAACATATTATTGCCGGTTTCAGCTACCTGCCCATACCCAACATAGCGATCAAGGCAGATGTGAGATTGTTGCATACCGGCGCTGAAAACCCAGCACTGGTCATCAATCCAAGCCCTGCACGGGTTCCTTACAAGGTCAATAACTCTCTCCTGAATATTGGTATCGGTTACTCATTCTGACAATCGTGATTTATGGAAAACAATGGCAGAAGAACTTTTCTGAAAGATACCTGCAAAATCTGTGTACTGGGCGCTGTATCTTTTTCTATAGCTGACTTTCTGGCTGCCTGCGGCACCACACAGAAAGGGTTTAAAACTACTGTTGACGACCGTAAGGTCACTGTGCCCCTGACTCTCTTTGATGCAGGCAATGCACAAATCATCAGCCCCAAAAACTACGAATACGAAATAGCCGTACAAAAGAGCCCTGACAATACATATCAGGCTTTACTACTACGCTGTACACATCAGCACAATCCGCTCGTACCTACAGGCAACGGCTACCTGTGCAGCCTCCATGGCAGCCAGTATGATAAAACCGGTAAGGTCAAAAAAGGCCCTGCTGAAAAACCACTTCCTACGCTGCAAACGGAAACCACGGCTACCAATTTGATCATATATATATAACCAAACATCATGAAAAAACTTGTATTACTATTCACTGTAGGAGTCTTTACTATCCTGTCCTGTAGCAAAAACAGCGACAACGATACTTCTACTAGTGATTTTGCTGCCCTGGAAGATTCGGTGATTGTAAACTTTGTAAACAAAACGGCTATTCCAGGCTATGAAGACCTCCTGGCTAAAGCTACTACTTTCAACAATGTAGTAACTGCCCTCAACTCCTCACCTACCGAAGCGAATCTGACTGCTGCAAAGACAGCCTGGAAAGATATGCGTAAGACCTGGGAACAATGCGAAGGCTACCTGTTCGGCCCTGTTGAAGATGATAACTATGATCCAAATATGGATACATGGCCGGTTGACTATGTACAAATGGACTCTCTGCTCAATAGCTCCAATGCACTGGAAATAGCTGACATCGAAGGGCTGGCTACACTCTCTCTGAGAGGTTACCACCCGATTGAATATATTCTGTGGGGTACCGATGGTAATCGCGCTGCCACTGACCTGACTGCCCGTGAAAAGAAATACATTACCAGTTTGACTATAGACCTGAAAAATACCTGTACTAAACTGCGTGACAGCTGGATCACTTCGGGTGGTAATTACTCTGCAAAAGTAATGGATGCAGGTATAGGTGCGCAGCCATTCCCAACCAAGCAAAGCCTTTTTACCGCTATGGCAGTGGCTTTGGCAGACATCTGCGGAGAAGTAGGTGAGTCTAAAATGAAGGAGCCTTATGATGCACAGGATCCGAATATTGTAGAATCACCATTCAGCGGTAACTCAACGACTGACTTCAAGAACAATATTGTGGGTGCTTATGACGTATATATGGGAACCTTTCTGGGTAGCAATGGTAAAAGTCTCCATGCGCTGGTAGCAGCTAAAAACCTGAGCCTGGACAATAAGATACAGCAACAGTTCCAGGCAGCCATCGGTTCTTTTGATGCTATCACCATGCCTTATGAAAAAGCGATCATTAGCCAAAGAGGCTTATGCGCAACCACCATGAGTAACCTGGTAACGCTGAAAGGCTCCATTGAAGACGATCTTGAGAATTTCATCCTCACTAATATCAAAGATTGATTTGAACCAGCCGGCACTTCTTGCGAAGGCCGGCTACTTTTTTAATATACTTTTCAATGCGGATAAGGAAGATCTATTTAGCAGCAGCTTTATTAGCCAGCCCTTCATTGCTGATGATGTGTACCAAACCGGCTCCCTTCAGCGATGAGGAATATGACCCGCGATTGAGCGGAGGCGCTGCTACCGTATTTGATGCGACCAGCAAAGCTTTTGGCAACGTCATACCTGGCCTGAGCAGCTATGACCAGCATGTACACGACCTGGGCGATAACAGCGTAGACCAGACATTCGTAACAGCACCGGCTACTATCAATAGTGGTTTAGGGCCTATCTTCAACAATGTGAGTTGTCGTAGCTGTCACCATAACGATGGAAAGGGAAGTCCTACCACAGGTACAGTGACATCCTCGATGCTGATGCGGTTGAGTATTCCTGGTACGGATGCACATGGAGGGCCGCTGGCGGTGCCGGGATTTGGTTTACAATTGCAGGATCTGGCAGTGTTCGGGAAGACAGCAGAAGCTTCTGTGAAGATCACCTATACTGAGCAGGTGTTTACATATCCCGATGGTACAGTTACTACGCTACGTAAACCCACTTATACTTTCGTCAATCCTTATACTTCACTACCTGTGGACCTGATGGTGTCGCCACGTATGGCGCCGCCTTTCTTTGGGTTGGGATTGCTGGTCAACATTCCTGAATCGACGATCCTATCTTTTGCAGATGAAAATGATGCAAATGGAGATGGTATAAGTGGAAGACCTAATTATGTATATGATTCTTCGCAACAAAAAATGATGTTAGGTCGGTTTGGGATGAAGGCGAATACCGCTACGATCCTTACACAAGCAGCGGCAGCGTATCAGCAGGATATGGGGATTACGAACAGGATCTTTCCACAGGAAAGTACGTTTGGACAACCACAGATGGATAACCTGAATGATGATCCGGAGCTGGCGGATTCGTTGCTGAATTCAGTGGAGTTTTATTTGTTGTCTCTGGCGGTGCCGGCCAGGAGGAATACAACCAATACAGATATCATGGCGGGTGAAAAGTTGTTTGCACAGGTGGGGTGTTCCAATTGTCATATTCCAACGATTCAAACTGGGGTGGATGTGCGGTATCCGTATTTAAGTAATCAGCGTATACATCCTTATACAGATCTGTTATTGCATGATATGGGTGATGGACTGGCGGATGGCAGACCGGATTTCAGAGCGGGTGGTAGTGAGTGGAAAACGCCGGCGCTATGGGGTGTGGGGTTATTTGAGAAGACGAATGGGACGCCGTTTTATTTGCATGATGGAAGGGCGAGGACGTTGGAAGAGGCTGTGTTGTGGCATGATGGGGAGGCGGCGAAGGTGAAGGGGAAGTTTACTGAGTTGACGGCGGGGGAACGGGGACAGGTGATATCATTTTTAAAATCACTCTAATATTTTCCGGCTGCTTCGCAGCCGGAAAATATTAGAAAGCCAAAAGGGCGGTCAGCGAAGCTGACCGCCCTTTTGGTGACTGCCATTTTAATGACAGTGCATTGGGTTTTATTGGACGATAACTTTGACTGCCTGGCTATTATGTGTGGGCGGTAATACGCCCGCAAATACACAGAATTTCAACTGGTACGTACCTGGTTTATCAGGCATTTGTACCTCTATTCTCACTATTCTTCGTTCTATTGCTTTACTGATTGTCAGCACTGTTTTTACCGCAGGTATTTCTAAATCTTTTTGCGTAAAAGCATACCCTACTACCGCTTCATTCGCTGTATCTACAGGTACAGCTTCATGATACCCATTATCCACCTGCAACAGGAATCCCATAGTTGCACCTGGCTTTACTTTCACCTGTTGCATAGCTGCTTTAAACTGGATCAGCGAATAGGAATAATAAGGATCCTGTAAATGGAATTTCACCAATCCTTTTGAGGTATTGAAACTATCCGTCACCGGAATAAGCTCCGTTGAGTAGGTAATTTCTACCTGTTTACCCCACAGCTGCTTTTCCGTTTCCCAATAGTTATACTGACTACGGCGGTTGTACCGGCTATTGATACTATACCCCAAACCATTGTCACTATAAAACATGTATTTGGAAGGCTGCTGGTAACTATTCAAAAATACGATCGGACGGCCACCGGCATGTTCCTGCAAGGCCTTTGCCCACTCCCTGTTATGATGTATTTCAGGACGGATATTTACACCAGGCATGAAGTCCCATATCAGGTATACACGGGCAACGAATACAAGTACCAATGTAACAGGCGCCAGGTATTGAATCACTTTCAGTGAACGACGAATAGATCTCTTTCTTCTTACTGACTGATGCGCCAACACCATCACTGGTGTAAACAACATTACTGTCCAGTTAGCCTCTACCCTGCCCTTGAATGTACTGAACAGGAAGAACACCAGCACCCCGATTGTACAGAACTTCAACGCTCTTTCAAAAGCACTCTGGATGGGACATACAAAAGCATAATACAACACTAACCAACCTGCCAGCGGACCAAATAACAGGATCTGCCCAAGGATGTATTCTATCGTAAAATTCAGCTGATAAACGGAGGCATTCCTTTCTATCAGGTGATACTGCAGGGAAGGAAAATTATGTGTGTATTGCCAGTATAAATGCGGAAAGAATAAGATCGTAGTGATGGCTACAGCTATATAAAACTTGAATACCCGCAGGAGATTCAGGTTAGAGAGCACAGTAAATCCTACCAGCAATACCCCATGGTATTTGCTATAAAACATCAGCGCCATACTCAATGCCAGCAGGAAAGTATTTCTCCAGCTTTGCTGTTCGAGGAACGCTCTGTAGATGTAAAAGTATAATGCTGCAAAGAAGATCAACGGCACATCAGGCACAGCCAGCATACCACCCAGCTGCATAGCGCCCATTACCAGCAACAAAAGGTAAAAGAGGCGGTTATCCTTGCGGGGAATAAGTTTATCAGTAACGATAATGGTCCCCAGGTTCAGGATCACCATGCCGATTCGTACACCAAATTCATTGTGAAAAAGGCCATAACCCAGTTTGATCAACACTGCGACCATCGGCGGGTGGTCGAAGTACCCCCAGCTCAGGTGATGGGCATACACCCAATAATAAGCTTCATCATCCATCAGTTCTGTATAACCTGCCTGTATCAAGCAAAGCAGGAACCAGACCAACAGGAAAAGGTTCTTATATTGATTCTTGGTAAAGTAGCGTAGAATGCCCATGAATTAACTGGTTAAAGCCGCTAAGATAAGATAAGTTGCTGTAAGGCCCACCTTTCATCCAGTACCAGCATGGCTGTGCGGAATCCAGGGGCGATGCGGCCCAGCTCCATAGAGAGTCCTGCTACTACCGCAGGATAAGCTGCCGCCATTCGCAAAGCTTCCTGAGGTGCAATACCTACCTGTGCAATACAGTTCTGTACAGCTTCCAGCATGGTGAGTGCAGAACCGGATAAGGTGCCATTCGCATCTTCATAACGACCACTTTCGGTATTCCAATGAAATCCATAGTCCTCTCCATGACTACCTGCTACAGCGTCGGTGATCAGGAACAGACGGTTGCCCATGATCTTCTTGCTGATGCGGATAGTATTGAAGTCTACATGTATACCATCGGCTACCACACTCGCATGTACATGCGGATGATCATAGATAGCCCCCACCATACCGGGTGCCCTGCTTTGCAGTTGAGACATGGCATTGAAGAGATGTGTACAGGTAGTAATACCATTGTCAAATGACTGGTAAAGCTGTTGGTAGGTACCATTGCTATGACCTGCAGATACCAGCACTCCTGCTTCCTGCAGGCGGTTGATGAGTGCAGGGTCCCAACGCTCAGGCGCCACTGTCATCATTTTTACGATACCGGCGCCATGTGTTAATATCCAGTCTATATCTTCTGAAGTAGGTGCTTTGATGTATTTCGGTAGGTGTGCTCCATTCTTCTCGGGGCTGATATAAGGACCTTCCAGGTGTAGGCCTAAGCATCCTTCTCCTCCCTGTTCCCAATATTCCTTTACAGCAGAGATAGATTGTAGAATAATTTCAGGTGATTGTGTAGGAATGGTGATCATAAAGTAAGCTGCACCACCAGCTTTGCAATATTCATACGTCGCTTTGATAGATTCCACATCCGGTAAGACAGGGAAATAACGACCATTGCCACCGTAAATCTGTAAGTCAATGAATGCGGGTACCAGGTCAGCACCGTTCAGGTCATGGATTGTAGCGTGGGCGGGAATTGCTTTTTGGGATACAATATCAGTGATCCTACCGTTTTCCGAAAGTACTACATGGTCTTCGAGCCAGTTGTCGCCAGTGAATATCCTGCAATTGCTATACGCATTCAGCATGGGTTATGTTTTATGATCCGCCGGGCTCACTGTTCATATAGCTCCAGTGGTAACCCATCCGGATCGGTAAAGAATGTAAACCTCTTTTCGGTATGGGGGTCAATACGAACAGGCTCTGTGATTACATCGTGGGTCTTCAGGTGAGCCACGGCCTTGTCGATATCCGACACTGCAAATGCCAGGTGACGCAGACCGTTCGCCTCCGGCTGGGATGACCGGGGCGGGGGATCAGGAAATGAAAATAGTTCGATCACATACTGCCCATTCAATGCAAGATCCAGCTTGTACGATTTTCGTTCCAGCCGGTATACTTCACGGATTATTTCCAATCCGAGTATTTCCGTATAGAATTGCTTACTCCGCTCATAGTCTGAGCAGATCACTGCAATATGATGAATAGCTTGTAACATTAAAACAACTGAAATTTATCAGCATCCCTGAGGAAAGGAATTTTCTCCCTTATGTCGTCCAGTTTGGCACGCTCAAGTGTAGTACTAAAAATATCTTCGTCGTGACTCTTTCTGTATAATATTTCACCCAGTGGGTCAATGAGGCTGGTGTCGCCACTGTGGTAGATGCCATTACCATCGTCTCCTACCCTGTTCACACCAATTGCATATACCTGGTTTTCGATGGCACGTGCCTGAATCAGTGTTTTCCAGGCGGTGCTACGGCGCTCAGGCCAGTTAGCTACGTTGATGAGGAGGTCGTATGCAGGCGCGTTGGTGTCACTATTGATCTGGTTACGCTGCCATACGGGGAAACGCAGGTCGTAACAGATGTTAAGGCATATTTTCCACCCTTTTACGGAAGCGATCAGGCGGGTATCGCCAGCTGAGTAGTGTTTATCTTCACCGGCATAGGCAAAGCGGTGACGTTTGTCGTAAACACCGGCTACGCCGTTTGGCTGCATCCAGATGAAGCGGTTGTAATATTCTCCATCTTCTTCGATGATCAGGCTTCCGCCGATAATGATGTTTTTCTCTGCTGCTTTTTTAGCCATCCACTGCACTGCCTTGCCATCCATCTTTTCTGCCAGCTTTTCAGACTGCATGCTGAAACCTGTGCTGAACATTTCAGGAAGGATTACTACTTCGGTTCTTTCCTTGATGCTATCAATTTTTTCATTGAACATGTTCAGGTTAGCATCAATGTCTTCCCAATGCAATTTGGTCTGTATAAGTGTTACTTTCAGATCTGACATAAATTATCGGTTTCTAATTGCATAAAATTACGATGACTTCGGCTAAAAACTTTTAAAATTATAGCCCATCTTTTGCAATTTGTCTAAGGGTTTCACTTACCAGCTCGGGTTCGAACCCTTTTTGTAACAGGTATTGGGTCGTCTTGTACTGTCTTTTCAGGTATTGTTCTCCTTCCAGAGACGCATATTTCTTCTCCACCAGCGATTGCAGCACATCCATATAATCCTCATCATCAATCTCTTCCATGCCTTTTTTGATGCAGTAAGCAGATACCTGGTGTTGCCTGAGGCCTGCCAGGATCTTTTTGCGTCCCCACTTCTGTGAGCGGAATTTACCACCGGCATAGGCACGGGCAAATCGCTCTTCGTTCAGGAAGTTGTCAGCAATCAGCGCTGCAATAGCTTCCTCGATCTCATCACCACGCAGCCCCAGCTCAAGGCATTTTGTTTTCACCTCGCTGTGGCTGCGTTCCTGATAGGCACAGTAATGACGTAATTTTAAGAGAATAGCAGTCTGCATTATTTCTTTACGATCATCAATCGTGCATAGTTCAGCATAATCTTTTTCTCCCCGCCGCCCTTAGGGAATACAACGGTTGCAATACGATTGTTAGGTGCTCCCTCCATATTGAGGATGGTACCAAAACCGAATTTCTGGTGTTCCACATCCATACCAGCTTCCATAGTAGCCGGATCGTCCGGCGTAAAACCGGCAGTAGGCACATGGGTGCTGGCAGCACCGTTGGCAACGGGTTTAGGTGCAGGGCGTGGACCGGCAACAGGCTGGGAAGACTGGCTACCTGGTGTTTTCTTCTGCATACGGTCGAACATGTTGCTACCACCGCCATTGCCCCATAGGCCACCACCACTGTTGATCGGGCTTCTGGTACCTACAGCACCACCACCTGCATAGCTGCGGTCAATGTATTGCTCAGGCATTTCCTCGAGGAAACGGCTGGATTCATTATTGACCAGCTGACCGAAGCGGTAACGGCTGTTTGCATAAGTGAGAAACAATCTTGCCTTCGCACGGGTGATCACCACATAGAAAAGACGGCGTTCTTCTTCCAGCTCTTCTCTTGAATTGATAGAGAGGGAACTTGGGAAAAGGTTTTCTTCCAGACCTACGCTGAATACTACCGGGAATTCCAGGCCTTTTGCAGCATGGATCGTCATGAGTTTCACCACATCACTGTCTTCGTCGTTGCCTTTGTCAGCATCGGTGAGCAGGGTGATTTGCTGCAGATAGGTACCCAGTGATTTTTCCAGCAGCTCACCATCTTCAGTAGGTGTTTCGGTAAACTCCTTCACAGAGTTCAGGAGCTCCTGGATGTTCTCGTAGCGGGCGAGACCTTCGGTCGTTTTATCGTTGAAGAGTTCTTTGACGATGTTAGTAGACTTACCCACCTGTACGGCGATGTCGTAAGCATTGTGTTTACCCTGCATAGCCTGGAAACTACGGATCATAGTCACGAAGTTCTCAATAGCTTCCAGTGTACCTCCTTTAAATCCGAATTCCTGCGCTCTTTCCAGCACGTTCCAGAAGGTGATATTGTGGTCGTTGGCGAAGATCACTACTTTTTCGACAGTGGTTTTACCAATTCCGCGGATCGGGTAGTTGATGATGCGTTTCAGGCTTTCTTCATCGGATGGGTTCATCACGATGCGCAGGTAAGCCACGAAGTCTTTGATTTCCTTACGCTGATAGAATGAGATACCACCATAGATACGGTACGGTACAGCTTTGCGGCGCAGGTTTTCTTCAAATGCACGGCTTTGTGCATTGGTACGGTACAGGATAGCAAAATCCCTGTTTGCGTAGTGGTTGCGCAGTTTTTGTTCGGCAATGGTTTCGGCTACGAATTTGCCTTCTTCATTGTCGGTCATGGTGCGCACCAGTTTTATCTTTTCACCATTTGGATTGTCTGTCCACAGGTTCTTTTCGATCTGTCCTTTGTTGTTAGCGATCACATCGTTGGCAACCTGGAGAATGGATTTGGTACTACGATAGTTCTGTTCCAGTTTTACCACCCTGGCATCATTGTAATCCTTCTCGAACTGGAGGATGTTCTGGATGGTAGCACCACGGAAGGAGTAGATACTTTGTGCATCGTCTCCCACCACACAGATATTTTCATGTGCAGCGCCCAGCAGTTTGATGATTTCGTACTGAGCAGGGTTGGTATCCTGGTACTCATCGATCATGATATATTTGAATTTGTGCTGGTATTTGTGCAGTACTTCGGGGAAGTTCTTCAGGAGTTGGTACATTTTGAAGAGCAGGTCATCGAAGTCCATTGCGCCGTTTTTGAAGCAGCGTTTGGCATACATTTCATACAGCTTGCCGGTCATGGGGCGGTTGGCCCTCATATCTTCCTGCTGGATGGCGTAATCGTGCTGGTATTCTTCAGGGCCTACGAGGTTATTTTTGGCGGAGGATATGCGGTTATAGACCATATTAGGTTTATAATGTTTATCGTCCAGATTTTGCTCGTTTATGATTGTTTTCAGTACGCTTTTCGCATCGTCAGCATCATAAATAGTAAAGTCGTTGGGGTAACCGAGGCGATGTGCTTCGGCCCTTAACAAACGGGCAAATACGGAGTGGAAGGTACCGATGTAGAGGTTCCTGGCTTCGGTACCGCCGAGAATTTTTTCCACACGTTCCTTCATCTCTTTAGCTGCCTTGTTGGTAAAGGTCAGTGAGAGAATATTAAAAGCATCTACACCATTGTGGAGCAGGTGGGCGATACGGGTGGTAAGTACTTTCGTCTTACCGGAACCAGCACCCGCTACGATCATCAGCGGGCCTTTGATATGCTCAACTGCTTCGCGCTGCCGCTCATTCAGTTCGTCTAAGTAATTTGCCTTCATTATGTATATTAAAAATCCACATTACCATCAGGAACTGATGGGTAAAAATTTAAAGGGAAGCCGTAAAAATACGAATTAAATTCATGTACCCATCGCTGAATGTGGAAAGCGGTGCGGGATGCAGGTTTTAGGGTATTTTTAATTTGTTAAGGTAAAGAGAAATAATGCCCACGCAGATGGTAAAATCTGCGATAACGAATTGTCCCAATTTCATGTAATAAAAAGATTAGAAGCGTACGATCCTTGACTTCAGCATTTTTCTGGCAAAGTGGATGCGGCTTTTCACGGTACCCAATGGTTCATTGAGCATGGCTGCAATTTCATAATACTTATAACCTTCGAAGTAAAGCATGAATGGTTGTTTGAATATTACAGGCAGATTGTACACTGCTGAGTGAACATCCTTGATACGCAGGTTTGTTTCGGCAGCATTACCAATGGTAGGAATCTGCTGATGCATGAGGAACTCACCTGCGGAATTGTCAAGCAGACGAAACTGTCTGTTGCCACGACGATAATTGTTGATAAAGATATTGCGCATGATAGTGTAGAGCCAGGCGCGGATATTGGTACCTGCAAGGTATTTATCGCGATTGGCGAGTGCGCGGAAAAGTGTTTCCTGGTAAAGGTCTTTTGCTGATTCGGAATCCTTAGTGAGGGTAACAGCATACGGTCTCAGGAAATCGGCATTTCCGAGTAAAAGTGCGTTAAATTCTGTCGAAGACATATTTGTGAAGTTTAAGCATCTGAAAAAAATGTTGTTTCAGCTGATAAACCGGATTGAAGGGAAACACATATTACCAGTATGGGATAAAGTGAATATCGCTGCTTACTCTAAATCCGGATGGGGTTGCATCACATTTTATTCAGATCATGTATCCCCGCAATTCACAAATGATGTCGTTGCGCTATTACGACGAATAATAGTGGTTAGGCGCCGGCGTACAATAATAGTAGCAGGTGTTTCCATGGTGGTAAAATTTTACTGGTGACTAATTATGGGGGTTTTGGTTTGCAATACTCTTGTCTAAAAATAATTCCTTGTGCGATGTTAAATACCGGACGTGACAATGCTTGTTCTCGATAGTATGGAGTAGTCGTAGGTATTTACTAAAGCACGCTATGTACAGATTGGATTCTAATATAAAATGACACTCAAGTGACTGACTCTTAACACAATTTAACAAAACAATTTATTATTGCCAAAATAATTATATGCTCAGAATGAGGTTGTTATTTGCGTTTTTGGGGTATTACTTTCTGCCTTCGATTGCAATAAAAGAAAGGCGCTGTTGCATATGCAACAGCGCCTTTCTTTTATTCATCAAGCACCTGTTATAAGCAGGCGATTTTTCTAACTCTGGTTTCATGTCTGCCACCTTCAAATGGGGTGTTAATGAATACGTCTACCATTTGTTTTGCCACTGCATCATCTACAAAGCGGGCAGGTACGCACAACACATTTGCATTGTTATGACAGCGGGACAGGCGGGACAGTTCTTCGCCCCAACAGATCGCTGCACGAATACCCTGGTGCTTATTAGCTGTAATTGCTACGCCATTACCACTACCACACACAAGTATACCAAACGCTGCCTGCTCTCTTTCTACCAGTGTCGCTACGGGATGAGCGAAGTCGGGATAATCGGCTGATTCACTCGAGAATGCACCGACATCCTTTACCTGTAAACCTTTTGCTTCCAGGTATGAAATAATTTCTTCCTTGTAGTCGAAGCCAGCGTGATCAGAGCCGATGGCTATTGGCAATGACAAATTGAATGTTGTTTGTTGTGACATAAAAAAACTTTTAAACAGTGAAACCGTTACGCTTTATCAGGACCACTCTTCTATTTCCGGTTCTTTTTCTTTATCGTCCATACCTTTCAGTGCTCTAACAGATATATAGATACTGATTTCATACAGCAAATATAAAGGTGTAAATACGATCAGCTGGTCAATTACGTCAGGAGGAGTGATCACCGCTGCCAGTACCAGTATTACCACGATAGCGTGACGACGGTAGGTGCGCAGGAAAGTAGGTGTAATCAACCCGATCTTGGTAAGGAAGAAGATGAGTACAGGCAATTCAAATAATACACCCATACCAATTACGATCTGGGTCATCAAATCGAAGTAGTCATCTATGAAAAACTGATTGACAGCTTTGGTCGTTACGGTATAGCCAGCCAGGAAGTTAATCGTAAAAGGCGCCATCAGGAAATAACTGAAGCAGATCCCTAAGAAGAACTGGAAGGATACCCAGAAGATAATACCTTTTGCTCCTTTCACTTCTCTTTCTTTAAGCGCCGGTTTTACAAAGCGCCAGAATTCCCAGAAGATATAAGGGAAGCCTAATACCAGGCCGACAATAAACGCCAGCTTGAACTGGAGCATGATCTGCCCCGTCAGGATATGGTTCTGAAATACTATATCCACCGGGGTAATACAGAGCTTATCTCCCAGCCCGGTTGCGTGGCTAATTTTACACAGTGCGATATAGGAAGGAAAATCTTTATTGGTAGGCCCAAAAACAATTCTATCCAGTATTTCATTTGTATATACCCAACCGATGATACCACACACCACAATTGCTACAGCAGCGCGGAACAGATGCCCTCTTAGTTCATCCAGGTGGTCAAAGAAAGTCATCTCCGCTTTCTCATTGTTATTTGCAAAAAGTTTCTTTAACATATCTGTTATCAGGCTGAGTTAAACATTATTTCCTAAGGAGCACAAATATAGCTGTTGCCTGGAAGAAAACAGAGTAATACAGATGGTTTTAATGTGATTTAAATGCAGGAGTGGATAAGTGATAATTAATAAGGTATAGTCTGGCAGGGAAGTTGATATTAGGTTAACGATTTAGCAGTACAAGAGGAAAAAGTACTTAAAAAAAGAGAGCCAGCCCGAGAAGAATCAAGAGCCGGCCTTTCATCCATTGTTTGTTAACCCCAAAAAAGTTGAATTCGAGAATGTCTTTAGTTTCCAGTGTCACTTCCTATTCGATTGATGGCAAGCTTTCAAAATAGTCCGTGTTTCTGGTCACTTTTAAATTTCTATTACAAAAATAGTAAAGAATTATGTTATTATCAATGTTGTAACAATTTTTTTTACATCCTTTTAACAAAAATCAAATCATTGTGTTACATCATCTGTAGCAAATGTATAAAATTCGTGTTAATTCCCTACTACTTTTTTTAAATCGTTTTAGCAGGTCAGATGCTTAATGACTATGCAAATATATTAAAAAAAATATCACAATATCAATACCTGATTTCTTTTCTTTTATAAAAAACTAGTAAGTTCTCCTAAATACCTGACAAATAAGCAACTAAAAATGAAGTTCTTTTCAAAAAAAGCCGTCATTTTATCCAAATGTGGATAAGTATATGATCCTCTATACTTAACCGAGTACCTTCATCTTAATCATTTCGATGCGTGTCTCAGTTACATTAATTATTTCGAACTCATAATCGTTGATAATAATGCGTTCTTTTTGACGCGGAATTGTCTCGTGATGATTAATGATATAACCTGACAGGGTCTCACTTTCATCTTCAGGAAAATCAAATCCATATTTTTCGTTGAGATAGTCGAGTTCCAGACGACCGGAGAAAATGTATTCTTTTTCTGCAATCTGTTTGTCTACAAACTCTTCCTCATCGTGTTCATCCTTGATTTCCCCGAATATTTCCTCGAGTACATCTTCGATGGTCACAATACCAGCGGTACCTCCAAATTCATCTACTACCCAGGCAATGCTTTTGCGCTCTTTATTGAACTTGCCCAACAGGTCGATGGCACTCATCGTCTCAGGTACAGCCAGGATCGGGTGCAGGATGGCCTGTATATCAGCAGGGCCTTTGAACATATCCAACTGGTGAATATAACCGAGTATATTATCGATGGTGTTTTCGTAAATGATGACCTTAGACAGCTTGGTGTCCATAAACTTGCGCTGTGCCTGTGCAATAGGACTATTTATTTCCAGGGCCTCTATTTCCTTGCGGGGAATGAGACAACCACGGATCTTGACATGTGCGAGAGACAGGGCATTTTCGAACAACTCGGTATTCAGCTCCTGGTTTTCGGTCACATGTTGTTGCGACTGGCGTATAAAATGTTCCACATCTACACGAGGGAAAGAGGTAGCGGTTTCTATAATTCTGACGTTAAAAAGATATTTCAGTATCCATTCAGATACTGATACGAGCAGACTACCTACTACAAACAGTGGTTTTGAAATCACTGATATAGGCAGGGCAAAGAAACTGAGCAGTCCTTCCGGCCGGGAGCGGAATATAGCACGAGGCAGGAAGAAACCGAATGTAAGTAATATCAGGGTCGCCAGGAGCACTTCCATTAATAGTAACAGGGGCTGATAGCTGGTACTTTCCTGTGGGGAGAGCACTTTGTTCCAAAGGGGCTGAAAGAATCCGGCGAACAGAATGCCATAGATAACGATCGTAATCGTAAGGCCCAGCAGGCTGGTAGCCAGGAAACGGGAGGGGTTATCATTAAAACTGGCAAGGATCTTTCCGGTAGCGCGGCCTTGTTTCTTCTTGAGCTCAATGCTAAGTTTATTCACATTGGCGAAGGCTGTTTCCAGCCCTGCGAAGAAACCTGCCAGCAATACCAGGAATGCCAGTATCGGGAGTGTATAAGTATCCATATGTAACAAAAATAAAGAATTCCTGACTGCAAATAGTATGCAGATAATTTGGGAAAGGGGCCTTGCGGCCCCCAACAATACAATTATTTTAAAAAGGCCTCTACCAGCGCTTTTACTTCTGCATAAGCGATCGGCAATTTATCATTGATCACAATTTCATCAAACTGATGCGAGAAAGAAAGCTCATAACGGGCTTTACCTAATCTTTCCTCCAGCGAAGCCTGGGTTTCTGTACCACGCTCACTCAGGCGAACCCGGAGGGCATCGAGTGTAGGGGGTTGAATAAAGATAGTCAACGCTGCTTCCTGGTAATGTTCCTTGATACTCAGGGCTCCCTTTACATCAATGTCTACCATTGGAGTCTGCCCATTGTGCCAGATGCGTTCCAGCTCTGACTTCAATGTGCCGTAATACTTACCGGCATACACCATTTCATACTCGGCAAATGCATGTGCCTCTATCTTATCATGAAAATCTTCCTGTGTCAGGAAATAATAATCTTTTCCATTCACTTCCTGCTCTCTCGCTATACGTGTAGTTGCAGAAATGGAAAATGCCAGCTGCGGCATCTCTGATAACAGTTGCTTAACGATGGTGGTTTTTCCTGCTCCGGAAGGGGCGGTGATAATAATGATCTTATTAGCCATAATATAGTTTCCTGATTAAAATTAAGCCATAAGCAGCAGGAGTTGGTCTCTTGAAGCTTATGGCTTATAAATATTCTGCGTACAGCTAATTGTACTTATACTCTCTTGATATCTGCCCCCAGCTTACGCAGGCGCTCATCGATGTACTGATATCCGCGATCGATCTGCTCAATATTCTGGATAGTACTCTTACCTTCTGCACTTAGTGCAGCTATAAGCAGAGATACACCCGCCCTGATATCAGGTGATGACATGGTAATACCTCTCAGTTTATGCTGACGGCCCAGGCCTATCACCACTGCACGGTGAGGATCACAAAGTACGATCTGTGCACCCATATCGATCAGCTTGTCCACAAAGAACAAACGGCTTTCAAACATCTTCTGATGGATCATCACACTCCCTGATGCCTGTGTGGCAACCACGAGTACGATACTCAGCAGGTCTGGCGTAAAGCCTGGCCATGGGTGGTCAGAGATAGTGAGGATAGATCCATCCAGGAAAGTCTGGATTTCATATTTGTCCTGTGCAGGAATATAGATATCATCACCCTGGATCTCCAGCTGAATACCCAGTTGACGGAACTTTTCAGGAATAATACCCAGGTGCTGCACACCGGCACCTTTGATCGTGATTTCGCTTTGGGTCATTGCTGCCAGACCAATGAAGGAACCGATCTCAATCATATCAGGCAGCATACGATGGCTGCAGCCTTTGAGAGAAGTGACCCCTTCGATGGTAAGGAGGTTAGATCCTACTCCACTGATCTTAGCACCCATGCTGTTCAGCATTTTTGATAGCTGTTGCAGGTAAGGTTCGCAGGCAGCATTATAGATGGTGGTTGTACCATTTGCCATCACAGCTGCCATTACGATATTGGCTGTACCTGTTACTGAAGGCTCGTCCAGGAGCATGTATGTACCTTTCAGGCCACTATCGCCAGCTTCAAGTCTGAAATAATTATCATCATTATCATATACGAACTGAGCACCCAGTTTTTCGAACCCAATAATATGGGTATCGAGACGGCGGCGACCTATTTTATCACCTCCGGGTTTAGGGATATAGGCTTTGCCAAAGCGGGCCAGTAATGGACCAGCTATCATGACAGAACCTCTCAGTCGTCCTGATTTCTTTTTGAATTCCGCACTTTCCAGATAAGGAAGGTTGATCTGATCAGCCTGAAATTCGCAGGTGTCACGGCTAATCCTGTTAATTTTCACCCCCATATCACCCAACAACTCGATCAGCAGGTTTACATCCAGGATGTCCGGGATATTGCTGATAGTCACCTTTTCGGGAGTTAGTAAAACAGCACTGACAATCTGTAAAGCTTCGTTTTTGGCACCCTGGGGCACAATTTCCCCCTTCAGTCGGTTGCCACCTCTTACTTCAAAAGCACTACTCACTTGTTCCTGTTTTTATATTTTTGGTTCTTATTGTTGTTGTTTTTAGTTTTTCCGCCTTTGAAGTTATTCTGCTGCGAGAAATTGCGTTTCTTGTTACTACTGCCTGCATTATTGCTGGAAGTACGAACAAATTCAGCATTAGTATTAAAGTTCGGACTCGTTGCAGCGATGACTGCACTCGCATGTGCCGCAGTATTGAAACCTGGGTGAAACTCCAGCTGACCGTTAGTGATACCAGTGAGCTCCGCTTTGATAGCATCGTCATGGACACTTTCCTTATGCCAGTTGCTATAGGCCAGTTTCATGTAGTTACCAATACATTGTGTAAACCCATCCTTCTTTTCCTGATTGTCTTCGGCGATGGCCTTATCAATGACCATCTCCAGATTTTTACCAAAGTGACGATTGCGGGGATACTTTTTAGGGTAAGGCAGTCTTTCTGGTCTTGCTTTCAGGGTTTCGCGCGTAGGAATGGGGTAAGGTGATTCTACTTCTAATCTGAAATCGGAGATAAGAAACAGGTGATCCCATAACTTATGCCGGAAGTCTTCAACATTGCGGAGGTGAGGGTTGAGCGTGCCCATAAGCTCGATAAGCGCCATTGCATTGGCCTGGCGGTGATCTGGGTCTTGTATGTTCAGAACGTACTCTATCATCTTTTGGATGTTACGTCCATACTCCTTCATAATCAAATGGTTACGGGTGGTATTGTATTCCATATCACAATTTAAAAAATACTAATGTAGTCTTGCTTGAAAGGTAAGTTTGTGCTTTGCGCATTCACAAATGCAAAAGTGCTAAAGGAGACCATTTTTAATTTTTGTACCCTGGGCTCTGGCTAAAGCCGGGATGGCTTTTTTCATGTGAAAGCAAACCGTTCTATGCAAACTTATGAAAAATAGTTTAATTGTACGATAGCTGAGAGTTTCGTGGAGAATTAGTTTAACGTTTTGTATAGAAACACCGGGCCCTGCCAATCCCGATGTTAAATCTTTCCCAACTTCAATATTACTTCAACATCCGGGCCTTAAATTTGTTGTCACAACACGTATTCTTCAAAAATTATATTTTATGGGAGCACTGAACAACAAAGTTGCGCTTGTAACAGGCGCAGGATCAGGCATTGGCGAAGCAATCGCGATCGTTTATGCCAGGGAAGGAGCTAAGGTCGTCGTTTCGGATTTAAATGAAAAGGGTGGAAATGAAGTAGTGGATACCATCAAAAAAAATGGCGGAGATGCCATCTTTATTAAAGCAGACGCAGGAAATGCGGAACAGTGGAACGATCTGATTAAACAGATCAAATCTCATTATGGCAAGCTGGACATTGCCTGCAACAATGCCGGAATTGGTGGCAAACCCGCTCCGGTAGGCGAGTATGACATTGCAGAATGGGAAAAAGTGATTGGTGTGAACCTGAATGGGGTATTTTATGGTATGCGATCGCAAATTCAGGCAATGCTGGAAAATGGTGGTGGCGTAATCGTGAACATAGCTTCTATTCTGGGCGCTGTAGGCTTTGCCCAGTCGTCTGCTTATGTAGCCGCTAAACATGGAGTAGTAGGTCTGACACAGAATGCAGCGATCGAGTATGCACAGCAAAACATTCGTGTCAATGCTGTAGGCCCAGCTTTCATTCATACGCCGCTTTTAGGCAAAAACATGACACAGGAAGCAATCGATCAGCTGGCAGCTTTACACCCTGTAGGCCGGTTAGGTCAACCTGAAGAAGTTGCGGAACTGGTGCTGTTCCTGAGCAGCCCGGCCGCTTCATTCGTGACCGGATCTTATTATCCGGTGGATGGCGGTTATCTCGCACGATAAAAAAAGGCCGCAATTATAAGTGAGGGA
>NZ_MTKN01000257.1 GCF_001975825.1 [Flexibacter] sp. ATCC 35208 | reverse complement strand
AGTAGAACAAAAAGAAAGACCCACTTTCATTACATTTGCAATTGCCTCTTTCACTGGAATTATTTTAACTTATATAATCGGTACTACTTACATGTACGGAGCAGTCAATCTCTTTATGGGCGGTAATATGAGCTATAAAGCTGCTTGGATGATTATGATGTGGTTTGCAGTAAAAGATATTGCATTTACAATTATCGGTGCTATTATCGCACCTCGCATATACTATGCTGTGCGTCGCTCTGCTTATCAGCATTCTCATTCGACGATTTCATAATAAAAAAGAGTTATTGCAGCTTGCTGCAATAACTCTTTTTTTATATTAAGACTCTTGATTCGCTTGTTCTTCTAAAATTTTCTTCATCATTGCAACCATATCATCACGTAATTCTGGGTGTTGCAGGGCCATTTCAATTGTCGTTTGAACGAATCCTAGCTTTTCACCTACGTCGTAGCGCTTTCCTTCGAAATCGTAAGCAAATACACGTTGGATTTCATTTAAGCGTTGGATTGCATCTGTTAATTGAATTTCACCACCAGCACCGACA
>NZ_MTKN01000256.1 GCF_001975825.1 [Flexibacter] sp. ATCC 35208 | reverse complement strand
AACACGCCATCTAGTGGAGTTAATAGAAAACATTGATAGGAAAGGTGCTTATTTTCAATCTCTTACTGAGGGAATTGATACAAGCAATACAGCTGGATATCCATTCGGCTATATTGTAAATCATCTTGTTAATTTTCAAAGTGACGTGATAAGTGAAAAAACAAAAAAAGGTTTATATGAAGCAAAACAAAAAGGAATCACTCCAGGACGACCAAGAAAACCTGATGAAAATGTAAAACGTGCGATTGTTATGTATCAAAGTGGAGAGTATAGTCTTGCACAAATAAAAGATGAGACAGGGATTAGCAAATCCACACTATACAGATATCTAGAAAATTAAATAGTAATTATACTGGACATGGAACCTAATTTAACCTACAAAACTTGTGTAGGAATGTAGATACCCACTAATAAAAAACAAACGATTCTTCCTTTAAAGCTTGTTGAAAGAATCGTTTGTTTTTTATATAAATCTTGTTAAAGATTTCATTATATATCTATAAATACAGCAAAAGGTCATGTCATGGAAATAAAATCCAGTCTATG
>NZ_MTKN01000255.1 GCF_001975825.1 [Flexibacter] sp. ATCC 35208 | reverse complement strand
TTTATAGAACGAACCGAAAAATTAATTTTACGAATATCAGGACTACGATCATAAACATGAACGGTGTGACCTGCTTTTTTGAGATAAATTGCCAATAGTGATCCTACCAATCCAGAACCTACAACAGCAATTTTTAGTGGAGTTTGCATCAAGAAAAATCTAAATATAAGATCGTAAAAATAAGTAATAATTCTACAAGAGCTTAAAAATAAAGGAAATATTTATGATTAATATGGCATGTCCCGCTCATCCCGAAGCCTCGTGAGCGGGTCGGGCTTTCGGCTTTATTCCCTATTAACAAAAACTACGGCTAAAAGCCTTTTTTTTCTAAATAGCGAGATACCGCCTCTATCCCTCATGCGAGTCTCATTTTCATAACAAATTCCATTTTTTAATGATTTATTAGAAATATAGAAAAGCCTATTTTCGCTTTATAAGAAAAAAAATCAGCACATGAATCTGACGGATTAAACAGATTTATGCAGGTTTTTTTATAAAACCCAAAACCGCATATCTTAAGAAATCAGTGTTCATCCGTTCAATCCGT
>NZ_MTKN01000254.1 GCF_001975825.1 [Flexibacter] sp. ATCC 35208 | reverse complement strand
CCGAGGTCCGAATACTTACATAGAATAGGACTTGTATCATCGTAGATAATTAAGTCAATCTGTTTTGAAGATAAATGCTCACCGCGATTGTGTGTTTGTTTAATTACGAAACCTGTTCCTATTGAATACTTTTCGGGAATAAATCGTTTAATGACATTTTTAAGAACTGCTTCTTTATGTCTTCCTACTTCGGGCCAATGATGTATTAGATTTTTAACTCTGTTTGTTATTGCCAGAAGCTCGTCGGTAGTCGTTTTATGAAATTCCTTTAAGTTCATTACAATGTATCAATTATTGCTAATTAAGTCCTTTAGCTCAGTTTTAAAATCCTTTTAATTACTCATGTTTTATGATTTAAACGCTAACTTTTCATTCCATATAAATTTTTATTACCATATACTGAACTTTCTTGATTTAAATACACATACAAGCAGATTACATACATTAGTTTCATCAATATTCATTTCTATCAATTTACAGTTTTTATCCTTGCAAATTGGCAAATTTGTTTTTTCAATAATTCTGTCAATGAAGTTGTTTATACTTT
>NZ_MTKN01000253.1 GCF_001975825.1 [Flexibacter] sp. ATCC 35208 | reverse complement strand
AAGATTGCCGGACCGTGCATTTTTTTCACCATCCCTGCTGGCACCATACCTTTACGGAAGCCTGGTATATTGGCGGTTTTTCTTAGCTTTTTTTTTTCTTTTTTTTAATTTTGGAGATAATTTTTCTTGCTCACTTTTTCCGTTGTCTTTTTATTTTATAAACCCATTTTTTTTTTGTAACGGTTTCCATTATTTATTTTTATAAATTTTTTTTTTTTTTTTTTAATTTGTATATTTTAATCTTATTTTTATATTTTTTATTATTCTATTAAATACAATTTTTTTTTTTTACTTATTTTTATTATTTCTTTTTTTTTATTTTTTAATTATTTTTCTAATATATAATATTTATATTTTTAATATTTTTTATTTTTTTTTATATTTTTTTTTTTTTTTTTTTTTTTTTTTTTTTTTTTTTTTTTTTTTTTTTTTTTTTCTTTTTTTTTTGTTTTTTTTTTTTTCTATTTGAATTGATTTTAATATTAAAATTTTTATTTTTTTTATTAATAGTAGAAAAGAACTAGTTATGATTAATAACTGTTTATTTAA
>NZ_MTKN01000252.1 GCF_001975825.1 [Flexibacter] sp. ATCC 35208 | reverse complement strand
GCTTTCTAGCGTCGCTACAATCATGAGAGACACCTCCGAGTATCCATCATACCACATTTAGATTAGAACTACTAATTGAAGTGACTTACTCAAAAGAAAGATATAATGAAACTATTTTTACACTATATCCGTACACACTTATACATTAATATGTTCCGCTATATTATATTTAAGAACATCCCACTTTCCACTATTTTGTTTCACATAACTAATACACGCATTTTTTAATGGTGTCTTAAATGTAATTTCATCTGGTTCAATGGCATGTAAAATCGCTTTTATCGCGTGTGAGTGAGCAACAATAATAATACGTTTGCCAAAATGAGTTGTCGCAACATCTTCTAAAGCAGCAAAGCAACGAGCTACAATCTCTTCATCTCGCTCCATTCCTTCTACTTTACCTTCAGCAATCAACTCTCTAACAGCCGCAACCGGCCTCCCTGAAGCTTCTCCAAAATTCCGTTCAACAAATCGCTCATCTAATAAAATCGATTGTAATCCAACTGTCTTTGCAATTTCATTAGCCGTTTCTTGCGCTCTAATTAACGGGCT
>NZ_MTKN01000251.1 GCF_001975825.1 [Flexibacter] sp. ATCC 35208 | reverse complement strand
CAACTTCGTAAAAAGCCATAATAATAGCCGCCGCTCCGTAACGTTTAATTAATTTGGCGTGGTGAATAAAGGCTTCTTCGCCTTCTTTCAACGAAATCGAGTTTACAACACTTTTTCCTTGTACTACTTTTAGACCTGCTTCAATGATTTCCCATTTCGAACTGTCGATCATAATCGGCACTCTCGAAATATCCGGTTCTGATGCAATTAAATTCAAAAATTTAGTCATTGCCTGAACCCCATCAAGCATTCCCTCATCCATATTAATATCGATGATTTGCGCTCCACCTTCTACCTGTTGTCTTGCAATATCAAGTGCCTCATCATACTTCTCTTCCTTGATTAAACGAAGGAACTTTCTTGAACCCGTTACATTCGTACGTTCCCCAATGTTTACAAAAACACTCGTAGGCGTAATAATCAACGGTTCTAATCCTGCTAATACAAGGTCTCTTCTATTTTCTGCCATTTCTTTTTTCAATTTTCAACGGAATAAATTCCATTGCTACAATATGTTTCGTTCCTCTGGAACTTTTATTTCAACGTTTTGCTT
>NZ_MTKN01000250.1 GCF_001975825.1 [Flexibacter] sp. ATCC 35208 | reverse complement strand
CCTATTGGAAATCTAGAAGATATGACATTTCGTGCAATCAGAATTTTAAAAGAAGTTGATTTAATTGCTGCTGAAGATACGAGACAAACGAAAAAACTTTGTAATTATTTTGAAATTGAAACACCTGTCACGAGTTATCATGAGCACAATAAAGAAGTAAGTGGGAAGAAACTATTAGAGAAATTAGAGGATGGAAAGAATGTAGCACTTGTTAGTGACGCTGGTATGCCGTGTATTTCTGATCCAGGTTACGATATTGTCGTTGAGGCAGTAGCTGAGCAATATCATGTAATTCCGCTTCCTGGAGCAAATGCAGCCCTTACAGCATTAATTGCATCCGGTCTTGAAACAAAGCAGTTTTATTTCTATGGTTTCTTGCAGAGAAACAAAAAGGAACGGAAGATGGAGTTAGAAAAGCTTCGTTATGTACAAACTACAATGATGTTTTATGAAGCACCTCATCGTTTAGATGATACTTTAATTTCGATGCAGGAAGTGTTGGGAAATAGAGAGATTGTATTATGTCGAGAGTTAACGAAAAAATTTGAGGAATT
>NZ_MTKN01000249.1 GCF_001975825.1 [Flexibacter] sp. ATCC 35208 | reverse complement strand
TCTGGACGAAGAAATTCCAGCATACTATTTAATTCCGGCCGGTTTCGTTTTGTACCGGTTATTTTTTCGAAGAAAATACGGTCGCATCCAAATTCTTCAAGCTGTTTCTTTTGGCGATCTAAATTTTGATCTAATGTAGAAACACGCATATAACCAAACTTCATATTTCTCATCTCCTTCACCAACTATTGTACCAAAAACGATTAAATGAGGATATTGTTACAAATAATATTGTTACATATTTTTGTTACACTCAGTATGCAAGTTAATTAGACTAAAAGTTTATTAATAATGACCGTAACAAAAATGGTCGTTTTTGTTACGGTATGAAGATGACATAAAAAAGCCAATGTATATATTAAAAATATTTTATACATTGGCTTTTGAAATAAAGAATCCTTATTTTAGCTATCAATCATTTAATTATAATTGGTTAGAAAGCATTCGTTTTCCCTTACACTTCCATGATGATTGGAAGGATCATTGGACGACGTCCAATTTCTGAAAATAGAAATGGACCTAACACATCAACAAGAGTTTGCTTTATTTGAGCCCA
>NZ_MTKN01000248.1 GCF_001975825.1 [Flexibacter] sp. ATCC 35208 | reverse complement strand
CGCAAAAGGATATAGCTCACTCGCTGGAATAACAAAATCGCCATCTATAAATAACACAATTTCTCCTTTTGCAAAATACGTTCCAAGTGAGCGCCCCACATCATTTCCGCGTGCTTCTTTATATACAATTGTCGTTGCCCCTTTGTCTTTTGCTATTTTTTTCGTTTTATCTGACGACCCATTTACGTCAACGATAATTTCGAAGGGTTCCATTTTGCGAAGCTCTTCTATAACGTTTCCAATTGTTTTCTCTTCATCTTGTACGGGAATAACAACCGATAGTTGCTTTCCTTTATAGAAATCAGATGTAACACCCCACCCTTGATAAAACTCTTCAAAACTTAAAGTATGATAGACACTATCCCTTTTCCTATTTCCATCATAATATCCTCCGCGCTCATCACTGCTTAATATCCGTTCTGCTACTGCTTCTATATGATCACCTATCATTCTTTTTTCAGATTGGGAAAGATTTGTCCCATATGCAGCATGCTGGAATGGACGAAATTTATTCGGCGTAATAACGTCAATAGCACAATGACGACTAATTCTCCATTT
>NZ_MTKN01000026.1:20752-107872 GCF_001975825.1 [Flexibacter] sp. ATCC 35208 | reverse complement strand
GCAGAGCAGGTTAGTAATTTGCATTTTGTGCCGAGTATGCTGAATGCGTTTATAGCCTCTGTGGGGAGTGATGTAGAGCAGTTGTGTCGTTTGGGTAGTTTACGTAAAGTGATAACAAGTGGCGAGGCCTTATCAGCGGAGACCGTTTCTCACTGGTATTCTTTACTTCCGGAGGTACCGTTATATAATCTGTATGGTCCTACGGAGGCATCGATAGATGTTACGGCGTACAGCACTCATGCAGGAGATGATCGTATACCGATAGGACGACCGATCTGGAATACCTCGATGTACGTTTTGGACAATCATTTATGCCTTGTGCCGGAGGGTATTGCAGGCGAGCTGTATATAGCAGGCGCTGGTCTGGCGCGTGGTTATCTGAATCGTCCGGAGCTGACAGCCAGCCGTTTTATCAGTCATCCCTATTTGAACGGAGTGCGGATGTATCGTACGGGAGATATTGGTCGCTGGTTACCAGACGGGAATATAGAGTACCTGGGAAGAGCCGATGACCAGGTAAAAATCAGAGGTTACCGTATAGAACTGGGAGAAATTGAAAATACGATACAACATTATGAGGGCGTAGATGCAGCAGTGGTAATGGTGAGAAAAAGTAATGACGGAGACAGTGAACTAATTGCATTCATTGCCGGGGGAAAATCCGTGCTGAATATACAGCAGATACGTTTACATCTGAGTCGCTATTTGTCTGCTTATATGGTACCCGCACATTTGATACTGCTGGATGAACTGCCATTGACGGCCAACGGGAAGGTGAACCGGAAAGAATTGCTGGAGCTGGATATTGCTGGTACTGGTTCCTCTGACTATTATGTAGCACCCCGTAATGAACTTGAAGAAAAACTGGTATTGATCTGGCAGGAAATACTTGGAAAGCAGCATGCACATATAGGTATTTATGACAGTTTCTTCTCACTGGGTGGGGATTCTATTAAAGGCGTAAGAATGGTGGTAAAGATCCGCCAGCAACTTGCAGCGAATATAACGACAGCTGATTTGTATATGCATCAAAGTATTGCACAACTGTCTGAACGAATTACCGGAAACCTGTTAGCGGATACAATTTATCACGAGCTGGCTGAGGGGGAAAAGCAGATCGCTGTGTTCAGAGATATGATAATAGCTGAGAGTAAAGGGCATGCGGCACTGCCAGAGAACTATGGAGATATTTACCCAATTGCGCCGATAGAACAGGGTATGATCTATTCTTCCCTTTTAAGACCTGAAGAACCGGTTTACTACGATCAGTTTACCTTTTACATACAGATCGCTGATCAGGTGGTTTTTCACGCTGCCCTGGCGCAACTGGTGAACAGGCATCCTATCCTGAGAACTAAGTATTATATGAAGCGGTTTAGCCGGCCGGTAAAAGTAGTATTGCAGGGTATTGATGTCCCGTTAGTATGCCAGGATCTGGCAGGATTGAGTGATGAGGATAAAAACAGGCAGTTAAATGCATTTCTGCAAAATGACGCTTCTGAAAGACTGGAATTTGATGACGATCTGTTGTGGAAGTTCCGCGTATTCCATCTCAGTGAAGACAATTATTTTGTCGTGTTGAGTGTGCATCATGCAGCATTGGACGGCTGGAGTGTATCTGTTTTTGCAACGGAGTTATCTCAATTGTTGTCGACTGATAAGTCGGTGCAATTGGTGCCATTAAAATATAGCTATAAAGACTATTGTGCGCTTTTATTAGGCCGTAGGGAACAACCTGCTACTGAACTTTACTGGAAGAATCTGCTGGATGGTTATTCCCGCAATAAGCTGCCTTTTAATTATAAAGGAGTAAAAGTGAGCCAGGAAAAAGGAATGAAGAAAGTGTACCGGCAGATTGATAAAGACGTGCTGGCAGATATCAATCGCCTGGTAAGTGGACACCAGTTGTCTTTCAAATCAGTGTGCCTGGCTGCGCATGTTTGCATGTTACATATATTAAGCACAGAGGCTGATGTAGTAACAGGTATGGTTACACATGACCGGCCTGAAATCGAGGATAGTGAATATATACTGGGATGTTTTCTCAATACTTTACCTGTAAGGGTAGATATGAGCAAGATGAAGGATATTCTCTCCCTGTTAAGGCACGTGCAGCAATATACTATTACCTCGAAGGCGCATGAGCTGCATCTAAGCGAAATTGCGCGGATAGCTGATGGCAAGGCATCGATAGGTAACCCTATTTTTGATACATTGTTTAACTATACCGACTTTCACGCTTATGAGAAGCTGGATAAAAGCTCGTCGATAAAAAGGATGACCTCCACCCTGCAGGTATCCATGCTGAAAGATGCCAATGAAATGACGAATACGCTCATGGATGTGGAAGTGGATAAAACATTAGATCGTTTCCTCATAAAAATTAAATATGCACCGGCTTATTTGAGTGATTCGGAAGCGCAGTATGCACTGAACCTTTACGTAAGGATACTTTCCCTGTTTGCAAAAGATGTAACGGTTCCGTTATCATCAGCAAAGCTATTAACGGCAGTCGAGCTGAAGGAAGTGGTTACAGACTTTAATGATACTATTGTTCCTTACCCTGAAAAGGCCACCTTACATGGCATTTTTGAAGCACAGGTTATAAAAACACCATCAAATATCGCCCTGGTGCAACATGCTCATCACATGACCTATAGCTCACTGAATGAGAGGGCAAACCAGCTTTCCTGGTTTCTGATTGGCAAGGGGGTGAAGCCCGGGGACAATATAGGGCTGCTGGTAAACCGTAGTTTCAATATGATGATAGGTATGTACGGTATTCTGAAAGCCGGAGGTGCTTATGTTCCTATAGACCCCCATTACCCGGCAGACAGGCAGGAATATATTGCCCGTAATTCGGGACTTAAATATATCGTTACAGATGAGGATAGTCCATTGCAGCAAATCTTGTCCGATATGGGCTTTGTAGTTTTGCAGGGCGAGGTAATAGACAGGCAGCCTGTCACCAATCCGGGATTGGCGATCAACAGCCGGCAGCTGGCCTATACTATCTATACATCCGGTTCTACCGGGCGTCCAAAGGGAGTAATGATAGCACATCATGCAGCTGTTAATCTCACTACCTGGGTAAATGATACATTCCAGGTTGGGGAGACCGATCGTTTGCTTTTTATTACTTCTATGTGTTTTGATCTTTCGGTTTACGATATTTTCGGCATGCTGTCTACGGGTGGTGCGCTGGTAATAGCGCAACAGGAAGAAGTACAGGATGTAAGGACGTTAAGCCAATTGCTGCAGGCAGAACGGATTACTTTCTGGGATTCTGTACCTACGACGATGAATTACCTGGTGAGTGAACTGGATGCGGCAGGTAACCCCTATTTGCAGCATGACCTGAGGTTGGTTTTTTTGAGCGGAGACTGGATTCCTGTACAGTTACCGGGGCGTATCAATACTTATTTCCCCCAGGCATCTGTTATTAGTCTTGGTGGCGCTACAGAAGGTACAGTATGGTCAAATTATTATCCTGTTCAAACAGTTGGTTCCTTATGGAGCAGTATTCCATATGGCGTACCTATCAGCAACAATTTCTTCTATATACTGGATGAGCAGCTGCAGCCTGTGCCAAAAGGCGTGGTAGGCGAACTGTATATTGGTGGAGTAGGTGTAGCGGAAGGCTATGCGAATGATGCAGAGAAAACAGCTGCCGCTTTTAAGAGAGATCCTTTTAACAGCGAGTTGGGAGGCAGAATGTACAAAACCGGCGACCTGGGTAGGCTGCTGCCTGACGGAAATATGGAATTTATTGGCCGTAAGGATAACCAGGTCAAGATCAGGGGATTCCGGGTAGAGCTGGGAGAAATAGAAAGTATGTTACAAAAGCACAGCAGTGTTACAGAGGCTATTGTCGATGTGATCAGGAATAAAGGGAATAACCAGCTGTGTGCTTATCTGGTAGTTAAATCCCAAACGGGGAAAAAAGAGATCCGGGAATACCTGAAGCAGATTTTTCCTGATTACATGATTCCGGACTACTATGTATTTCTGTCTGCCTTACCATTGAACAGCAATGGTAAAATAGATCGGAAGGCATTGCCTGCGCCTTTACAGGAAGAAGATACCCGGGAAACGGGCTATCATCCTCCGGTGACTATATTGGAGAAAAAGCTGGCTGCTATCTGGCAGTCATTGCTTATGATTGAGAAGATAGGGGTAGATGATGATTTCTTTGAGCTGGGGGCTAACTCTTTATCCGTAGGGGCATTTGTAAGCCGACTTTCAAGGGAAACGGAGTTGAAAGTTAGCATTCGCGAGGTATTTGCACATGCTAATATCCGCAGGCTGGCGGATGTGCTGGAGAGCAGGGATGCAGGCCGCTTTGAGCAAATTGAAGTATTGAATGAGCAAGAAGGTTATCAATTGTCTGCGGCACAATGGCGTATGTGGTTATTAGCGCAATTAGGAGATGGCAATGCTGCTTATCATATTCCTGGCGCCTATGTACTGGAAGGTACGTTAGATAAGGTGGTTATGACCACTGCTTTTGAACAATTGGTGGCGCGTCATGAAAGCCTGAGAACCGTTTTCAGGGAAGATAAAAACGGTGAGTTGAAGCAATACATTTTACCGATATTACCAAGTGCCTTTAGTTATGAAGACCTATGTCAGATGACCGGGACCGAAAATGTGCTGAGAAGCCTGATCAATAAAGATATGGCAGCTTCCTTTGATCTCGCTGCCGGCCCATTGTTAAGAGTAAAGTTGTATAAAATATCGGATAGCAAATGGGTGTTTACTTATGTTATGCATCATATTATTAGTGATGGCTGGTCAATGGGAATTCTTATTAATGAGCTTTTGTATTTGTATAATGCCGGCGTAAAAGGAGAAGTGCCTGTATTGAAGCCACTGAGAATACAATACAAAGATTATGCGGCATGGCAGCAGAAACAGCTATCTGGCGTTTTCTCAGAACAGCATAAAAACTTTTGGCTCAAGCAATTTGAAGGTAGGCTACCAGTATTGGAGTTGCCGGTAGATATGATCCGTCCTGCTATTAAGACTTACAACGGTGGTCAGATAAAGGCGTTCATAAACAGGGAGCTGGCAAATGGATTGAAGGCACTGGCGAGGGAACAGGAAGCTACGTTATTTATGTCATTGCTTGGCTTGGTGAATGCGTTATTGTATAACTATACGGGACAGGAGGATATCATTTTAGGAACCGCTGTTGCCGGCAGAGACCACGTGGATTTGGAGAACCAGATTGGTTTCTATGTAAATACCCTGGCATTAAGAACCCGTTTTAAGCACAGCGGGAGTTTCCGGGATTTGTTACACCGGGTAAAGGGAGTTACCCTGGCCGCATACGAACACCAGGTATATCCATTTGATACCCTGGCTGATGATCTGTCGATTAAAAGAGATCTGAGCCGCAACCTGTTATTCGACGTGATGGTAGTGTTGCAGAATACCCGGATCGGTAACACAGGAACTTTAACGGGTGCTGAAGGTTTGTCTGTTACCCCTTATGAAGGAAAGGTACATCTTAACAGCCAGTTTGACCTGGCATTTGATTTCCTTGATACCAGTGCGGGATTGCAGGTAATCATCGAATATAATAGTGATATTTTTTACAGTGATACTATAAAACGGATGATTGATGATCTTGAACTATTACTGAAAGCTTTATTAAATAACCCTGATCAACCGCTTAGCCAGTTGTTATACGGTTATCCCCCAAAAAAGAATGCATTAATCAACGACCTGGAGCTTTAAGATGGCCTTGTTGTGATACCTGTTTTAACCCACACATTATTTATGAACATTTTGCAATTAAATCTGCAGGAAAACATGCAGATTGACGATCTGCTTTCTTCACTGGAGGCTTGTTTTTCGTCTCCCTGTGATAGCACTTTCCTGGCTGAAGCCAGGGTGTATGCACACCGCCTGCCCGAGCGTTTACTGAGAAAACTGAACGAGTTCAGATGCCTGGAAGAGGGAGATGGCCTCTTTCTGTTAAAAGGGTTTCGGATAGACGATGATCAGATAGGCCCTACGCCAGCGCAGGTAGGTAAGGAGATTGATGAACTATCTGCTGGCCGGGAAGGCTATATGTCAATTCTGCTCTCGTCCTTCCTGGGTGATCAAATGGGCTGGAGTAGCCAACGGGAAGGAGCCCTGATTAATAATATCCTGCCAGTAAAAGATCATGAAGCAGAACAACTCAGTACTGGAAGTGTGGCTGATCTTGACTGGCATGTAGAAGAGGCTTTTCATCCTTTCAGGGCAGATTATCTTCAACTGATGTGCCTGCGTAATCCAGACGGCGTGCCTACTGTCATAGGCTCTATTAAAGACCTTCAATTGGATGAATCTACCAGGAAGGTTTTGTTCGAACCGCGCTTTAAATTTCTTACTGACAAGAATTTCAACAATGATGCCTCTATGAACGACATTGCCGAACCTGTATTGTTTGGAGATTTTTCAGCTCCTTATGTCAGAATTGATCCTTCTTTTATGCAGACGATAGAGGGTGATGTGGTGGCTGCTGCTGCTTTGTCCTGTATTATAAAAGAATTCCAGCGCTCGCTGAAAGAAGTGGTACTGGAGCAGGGAGATGTAATATTTATCGATAACTATCGAGTGGTACACGGCCGTAAAGGGTTTCTGCCACGTTTTGATGGTACGGATCGTTGGCTGAAAAGAGTCAACATTACACTGGACTTACGCAAATCCCGCGCAGTAAGGGCTTCCGGACAATCGCATGTTATTACCACCCATTAGTCAAAAAAGCGAATTATGATAGAACAATATATTGAAACTGACAAGGAGATAGGCCGGCTCGTAACCCAGCTTGTGGAAAAGGAGGAATTGCTTAACACCCATGTGCTACACCTGACAGCTAATGAAAACCGGTTATCAAAAACAGCCCGGGAGGTTTTGTCCAGCGCGTTGTCTTTCCGGTATCATCTTGGTATACCTGCCGATTATAATTTTGATGATATTGTAGCTAAGCCCAACCTGCTGTTCAGGGGACTTCCCAACCTGTATCGCCTGGAAGATATGGCGCACCGTTGTTTGAATAAGCACTTGGGAGGTGTTGTTTCGGATTCAAGGCCCTTATCAGGACTACATGCTATGATTTGTTCCATTTCGAGCCTGACTTCTCCGGGAGATATAGTGCTGTCTATATGCCCGGAGGGAGGAGGCCATTTTGCAACTGCGACGTTGATTAATCAGTTGGGACGTAAAAGTGTGCTGATAGATTACGACCGTAAAACACTGGCTTTATCGCTTTCTCATCTTCACCAGTTAAGTAAGGAATATAATGTCAAGGCTGTATTCCTGGATGATAGTGCCCCATTATACGCCATGCCGCTGAAAGAGATCCGCGATATACTGGGTCCTGATGTGATTGTCATTTATGATGCGTCACATACGTTGGGACTGATTTATGGGCAGCAATTTTTGCATCCTTTACAGGATGGTTGCGATGTGATACAGGCTAATACGCACAAAACTTTCCCGGGACCACAAAAGGGACTATTACATTTTGCCGACAACACAATTGCAGGAAAGGCCATGCAGACTATTGGCAGCTGCCTTGTATCCAGCCAGCATACGCATCATTCCCTGGCATTCTACATTACTGCATTGGAAATGGACCTGCATGCAAAGAATTATGCAGACATGATTGTAGCGAATGCAAAGTTGCTGTCCGGGGCGTTGGAAAAAAACGGGTTCCAGGTATTAACTAACGGCAAGTCTTTTACAGATACGCACCAGATCCTTTTTAATCTGCCGGGCCATCTGTCGCATTATGAAATCAGCAGGAAGCTTTTGGAATGCCATATCAGTACGAATGCAAAACATGTATATGAGCGGGATGTGGTCCGTATAGGTGTACAGGAACTGACCCGCCTGGGAATGAGAGGCACTGAGATGGAAGAGATAGCAGGTATAATAAAACTGGCCGTACTTGACGACAAAAAAGAGATTGCAGTTGGTATGGTGAATGAGTTAAATAACGCTTTTCAGGATGTCCATTACTCTTTTGACAATGCTTCCATGTTATAAAAAAATGAAATAATGTATGAAACCCAAGATTCTTTTGCTGGACACTATTGCTGATGAAGGTGTGGCCGCTATCGGCGAGTTTGCCGCCATCACCGATGGCCGTACCTATGATAAAAAACGTATTCTGGAGGAAATCGCACAGTTTGACGGGGTTGTTATTAAAAGCAATAACTGGATCACGGCGGATATTATTGAAAAGGCAAGCCGGTTGAGAGTCATTGGCCGGGCCGGTTCCGGTAGTGAAAATATCGACCTGGAAGCTGCAGCAGCAAAGAATATACAGGTAATTACTTCTCCGGAGGGCAATGTATGCAGTGCGGCTGAGTATGTTCTATGTATGATGATTTTGCTGAGTCATCAGCTGCATGAAGCTCATCTGGGCTCACGTAGAAATGATTTCCGCAGGCAGATATGGCAGGGACGTAACATTAAGGAACTTACGCTGGGTGTGATTGGATTAGGTAACATAGGGCAGGGCGTAGTAGAAAAAGCAGCGCCATTATGTAAAAATATTATTGGTTATGATCCTTATGTAGACGCGCTAAAGATTGCCACACCTGAAAATTTCTCCCGCACTAATCATCTGACAACTCTTTTACAGCATGCAGATGTGCTTACACTGCATATGCCACTCACGCCTGAAACACGCAAAATGTTTAACAGGCAATTATTTGCCCAGGTGAAGAAAGGATGTATACTGATCAATTCATCGAGAGGCCTGTTGATAGATGATGAGGCATTGCTCGAAGCTTTTAGTGACGGCAGAGTTTCATTTGCTGCACTTGATAGCCTGTATCCTGACCCGGAGTATAACAGATTGCCGGAAGATACCACTTATAGCCATTTCCTGGTACATCATCCCAAGGTATATTACACCCCGCATATTGCAGCTGGCAGCCGGGATGCATTGAGAGATGTTGCCTGCAATATGGTAAATAAAATGAAGGAAGTGCTTATCAATAAAGTAGAAACTGTATGAGTAAATTAGCCATTACAACGCTGGACGCACCACTGCCTGGTGGTAAATATTCACAAGCTATCAAAGTGGATAACTGGGTTTTCCTGAGTGGACAGTTGCCTTTTAACGTGGAAGATATGACAATAGAGACGGAGTGTCCGCATAATATGTACCGCAAATGTTTCCGCAACCTGGAAGCTGTTTGTAAGGCCGCAGGCGGTACCTTGGACCATATCGTTAAGCTGAACGTTTATTATACCGATATCTCTTATTCACCGTACCTCGACGAGGTGTTGCCTGAGTTCTTTACTATCCCTTATCCCGCAAGGATAAGACTGGCTGTAAAGGAAATTTCGAAAGGTGCAAAAATTGAAATAGACGCGATCATGTTTATAGGAAATGATCAAACAAATTGTTAACTGACTGAAAAAATGCAAATGAATTATACAACCGGCCCGTCTGAGAAATTCTGGCTAAGTCAAACTGCCGGGGTGGATGCACTGATGTTGCCCCTTTCCTCGCAGGAGGGCAATTCACTTCCTGTAGTGATTACTGTACCGGTTCCGCAGGCAGTTGCTGAGAGGATCAGCGCTGTTGGAGGCAATAGCGACCTGAATATATTGAAAATATTTCTTGCCGGGTTAAGTATCCTGCTATGGAAATATGCAGGGCAGGAAGAGTTCCTGATTGCTGTTCCTCCTATCCTGGTGCCTGGTAAGGAGCATACAGCAACGGGCATTTTATATTGCCGCCTTCAGCTAAGTGAAGATATGATAGTACGTGATCTGTTACTTCATGTCCATGAATCACTTAGCCAGGCTTATATACATGGGGATTATGATTCGGCACTGTTCAAAGAACTTTACGCTGCAGATCCCGCACCTTTGAAGAGTGTTGGCGGCTGTTATGGAAAGATCAATGCAGCTGGTAACTGGCTGGATGATCAGCAGGTGCTGTTTGAATATAATCCCTCTTTTATCAGCATCACCTCCCGGCAGCCTTTTTATGCAGTATCTATGCTGCGCAATATGGGGGAAAGTTTGCTACTGTTAATGCAGGAGCTGCAGTTGAATAAAAATATGCCGATTGCTGCCTGTCGTTTGCAGACAGATGACCATGTACAGCATTGGCAAAAACAGTTTGAATTAAAACTCCGCGCATACCCGGTTCATCTTACTGTAACAGACCTGTTCCTGCAGCAGGTAAAAGAAAGACCGCAAACTACTGCATTGGTGTATGGTGAAGAGCGCATCAGTTATGCTGATCTGGACATGTGGTCGCGCAATATTGCTGCTTATCTCGCGACCCGGGAAAATACCACCGGTACGATAGGGATCATGATAGAACGTTCGCCCTTACTGGTAGCCGTTGTACTGGGAGTGCTCCGGGCAGGATTCGCTTATGTTCCATTAGATAAGGAATACCCGGCAGAACGTATTGAAAATATACTGGAAGATACCGGCTGCAGTGTGGTGCTGACAGCTGTGAGTGCATTACCACCTATTCATTCGGTCTGTGAATGGATCAATGCTTATACCATCAAAGAAAGTACCCATGAAGTGATATTGAAAGCTCCTTTACCTAACTCGCCGGTATATATTCTCTATTCTTCAGGTACTACCGGGCGTCCTAAGGGAATCGTTGTTCAGCATGCGGCTGTTACGAACCTCCTTTACTGGTATAATGAGCGTTATGATATAAATGCTGATACCCGTATAATACAGCTGACCAATATCGTAATAGATATTGCTTTCCAGGAAATTTTTTCTGTACTCATCAATGGGTTAACACTTTATATACCACAGGAAGAAGAAAGAAGAGAAAAACAACAGTTTATAGACTTCCTGCAAAAACATCGTATCAGTTTTATACAGCTGATACCTGATATGCTTGCTGAATATTTCCTGGATGTCCCCCGGTTACCTTTCCTTACTCACATACTTTGTGGTGGAGACATACTGGGTGAAAACCTGAAGGATGCCATTGTTGCCAGGGGATATCAACTGTACAATATCTATGGTCAGACAGAGACGGCTATTGATACAGTCGGGAGTATATGTACGCTGCATGAGCCCATGCGTTTCAATGATTACGTACCCAATTACGATGTATGGATACTGGACCAGCAGCAGCAGTTGTGCCCCGAATATGTAGTTGGAGAGATATGCACGGGCGGAGCCGGTTTATCTGCAGGCTATGTGAACCAGCCCATGCTTACGGCAGAGAAATTTATTGCTCATCCTTTTAAGGAGAATGCCCGCCTTTACCGTACTGGCGACATGGGGAGAAGATTGCCGGATGGGAGTATTCAGTTTGTAGGACGGAAAGATGACCAGGTCAAGATCAGGGGATACCGGATACAGCTGGGAGAAATAGAACAGGTGCTACAGACGCATACCGGTATAAATGCGGCCAAAGTGTTGCTTTATTCAGAAAGAGCAGAGAAAAGACTGATTGCATTTATTTCAGGTGAAGAAAACTTACAGGTAGGAGCACTAAGGAATTTTCTCGGGCAATTATTACCAGTGTATATGTTACCCGACCAGTTTATCCAGGTAGAGCAGCTGCCTATTACACAGGGAGGAAAAATAGACAGTAAAGCATTATCTCTTTCTATAGGAAGAGCATTGGAAAGCGGGGTGGAATATGAGGCGCCTGGCAACGAAACAGAGGCGAGGCTGGTAGAGATATGGCAGGAGGTGCTGGGAATATCGAAAATAGGGGTGAAGGATAATTTTTTTGACCTGGGAGGTAACTCTCTGAAAATAGTAAAAATGATCGGGCTGGTGAATAAGTCGTTTGGTAAAAAATTGCCTGTAGTGATGGCGTTCAAGCTCGCTAACATAGCAGCATTGTCTGCGTATATCGCTTCGGGAGATGAAACGGACTTAATGCTGCAGGAAAGTAATCCTGTCGGAAACATTGGGGTACTGGATGAAACATTAAGAATATTAAAACAGGGAAATGATGAGTAATAATCAATTTACAGGACTAGAAATTGCCATCATCGGCATTTCTTCGAGGGTATCTGGTGCGGCGGACTGGCGGCAGTTCTGGCAGAATATAGCGGCGGGGAAAGAAACCTTACGTTTTTTTTCGCGTGAAGATTTGCTGGCAGCAGGCGTGGATGAAGCATTGATAGACGATCCCAATTTTGTAGGATATGCTTCTGATATTAAAGATAAGGACTCATTCGATTCCAATTTCTTTGACTATACGCCAGATGAAGGCCGGTTTATGAACCCTCAGAACAGGGTATTGCATGAGTGTACATGGGAGGCGCTCGAAGATGCGGGCTATGATCCTGAAGACGTGAAAGGTGGAATTGGTTTATATGCGGGTGCATTCGATGACTTTCAGTGGCGGATCTATTCGAGCCTGGTAAACAGAAGCGAAGTAATCCCTGATTTTACACTGATCTCCCTGAATAATAAGGATACCATGACCAACCAGGTATCATACAAGTTGAATCTGACCGGACCTTCGGTAGCTGTACAGTCATCCTGCTCCAGTGCAGCCGTGGCCATACATCTTGCCAGCAGAAGTTTACTGCTGGGAGAAACAAGGCTTGCCCTGGCGGGCGGTGTGAGACTTTCTACTACGCAGGCTAAAGGCTACCTGTATAAAGAAGGTGGTGTCTTTTCAAAAGACGGGCATTGCCGGGCTTTTGATAAAGATGCCAGTGGTACGGTAGGTGGTGATGGGGCTGGTGTAGTTGTTTTAAAACGGCTGAAGGATGCCTTGGAAGACAGGGATCATATTTATGCAGTGATCAAAGGCAGTGCGATCAGTAATGATGGTAACCAGAAGGTTGGTTTTAGTGCACCTAGCGTAGATGGCCAGGTCTCTTGTATAAAAACTGCTCAGCAGTTTGCGCGGGTGAGTCCTGATTCTATCAGTTATATTGAAGCGCATGGTACCGGCACGCGGTTGGGGGATCCTATTGAGGTGGAATCATTGAATATTTCCTTCAACAGGAGTAAAAGTTTCAGCTGTCCTATTGGATCCGTCAAAACGAATATAGGGCACCTGGATGCAGCGTCCGGCCTGATAGGTGTAATTAAAACAGCACTTAGTCTGAAAAACCGGCAGCTTCCTCCGAGTATCAATTATACAACTCCTAATCCGGAGATTGATTTTGCTGGTGGACCCTTTTATGTTAATACGACGCTGCAGGCATGGAAAGCCCGGGATAATATGCCGCTCAGGGCAGGTGTGAATTCTTTTGGTGTAGGAGGTACCAATGCACATATTATATTGGAGGAAGCTCCCGTTGTGAAAGAAGGAGATGCACACGGGCGTGGGTTTCTGTTGTTGACATTGTCTGCCAGAACGGAGCATTCCCTTGCCAGGTATTTTGACAAACTGAAAGCATTTTTACTTGCTGAACCTGACGTTGATATGGCTGATATGGCCTATACATTCCAGTTGGGTCGCAGGGCTTTTGAATACCGCCGCTCGGTGGTATATAAGGATAGAGAAAATCTTTTGCAGGCCCTGGAAACGGGTACATTGAAAGAGCAGGTAATACGAAGCCGGGAAAAACAGGTAGTGGTGTTCATGTTTCCCGGCCAGGGATCTCAATATCCTGGTATGGGCAAAGATCTGTATGAAGGAAATGCGTTTTTCAGGAATGAAATAGAAAAAGGATTGGCTGTGCTTCGCCTGCTCACAGGTGAGGAATTGAGGGATGTATTGTTCCCTATTGCTGGTAATGAAAAAAAAATATATGAAACCCGTTATACACAGCCCCTGCTATTTTTGCAGGAGTATGCGCTGGCACGTTTGTTACAGTTCTGTGGAATAACGCCTTCCTGTATGATTGGTCATAGTTTGGGCGAATATGTAGCAGCATGTCTGAGTGGTGTTTTCAGTTTTGAAGATGCATTACGTTTGGTAACTGCACGCGGAGCACTGGCGGCCCGTATGGAAGAAGGCGCGATGTTGAGTCTTCCAATTACTGAAAAGGAAATTGAACCCTATCTCGATGAGCATATCTCCCTGGCTGCCGTTAATGGAGAAGAGCAGGTGGTAGTAGCAGGAAACACGGCTGCGATAGCAATGCTGATGGATAGACTGAACGAAGACAACATGCCTTTTGTAAAGCTTTTTACATCACGTGCGTTCCATTCATCTATGTTGGATCCCCTGCTTGAAGATTTCAGGGAAATACTGCGCACAGTGACAATGAACGAACCCTCACTACCATTCATTTCGAATCTTACCGGGCGCCTCATTACAGCAGAAGAAGCAACGTCGGCTGAATATTGGGTACAGCATATGCGCAAGCCGGTGCGGTTTGCGGCCGGAGTAGATGCATTGCTGGCTTTAAATAAGGATGCTGTATTTGTTGAGGCGGGCCCGGGTCATACTTTGACAAGCATGTTGAAGCAACGTCCTGCTGATAAAGTAAAACCGGTTTGTTTTAACCTGCTCAGGTCATTTAAGGAAGAGGAAAACGATGAACGTTATTTTATTCAGCGCCTCGGGCAGTTGTGGGCACAAGGCGTAACTGTCTCCTGGAAATCCTGGTATGGTGATGAGAAACGCAGGAGAATATCTTTGCCGACATATGCTTTTGAGATCATCCGGTATCCTACAGATGTAAATCCTTTTGAAGCATTGCCTGATACCCATATGATGGGGGGCGGCCGGAAATCCCATAAAGTGAATGATTGGTTTTACAGTCCGCAGTGGAAGCAGCTGCCTATGGTAGCAGGTAATGCCAGGTCTTACAGGAATAAAACGGTTGTTGTTTTCGTAGGAAATGGCCGCCTGGACGAACAGCTGAGGGAACTAACAGCGAAGGAACAGATCAATGGCATTTTTGTAACGGCTGGTATTGATTACGAAAAAGTTGCAGAGAATGTATATACGATTAACCCCGGCAGGCAACAGGATTATGAACGCCTGTTTGAAGAAATAAATACGGCGGGATGTACGCCGGCTGCTATATTTCATTGTTGGAATCACACCGCTGCAGACATGGTGGCTGCGATGGTGATGGGCTATGAAAGCCTGTTACATATAGTACGTGGCTTTACTGCTGTATATACTGCAGCACCTGTTCAAATGGAAGTAATAGGCGCCGGCTGGTACAGTATTACAGGAGAAGAATTACTTATACCTGCACGTGCCCTTTCATTAGGAGCTGTGAAAGCTATACCATTGGAGTTCAGCAACATTTCCTGCCGGGCGATAGATTGTGTCGGACAAACAGCGAAAACGATACAATCACTATGGGAGGAATTGCACTACGTAACACGGGACGAAGAAGTAGCTATCAGGGGGCGTAACAGGTATGTAAAGGATTTCCAGCAACTTAGCTTTGAATTGCCGGAAACAGGTAACTCATTCAGGAAGAAGGCTACTTATTTATTAACCGGTGCAAATGGAGGGATGGGTAAAACTTTTGCACTTCACCTGGCCCGCAAGTATGCTGCTAACCTTATCCTGGTTAGCAGAAGTGCAATAGATCAGGCATTCGTAAGTGAATTGGAGCAGGAAGGTGTAAAGACGTTCTTTATCCAGGCTGATGTTACCAGTGAAGCATTGTTGCGTGAGCAGTTACACATTGCAGAAGAAATAACCGGGCCTGTGCGGGGAGTAATCCATACAGCGGGTGTAGGAGATTTCGCCGGAATTATAATCAAGCGGACAAAACAGGAAGATGCCACAATTTTTGCTCCTAAAGTATCGGGTACGGCAGTCTTGAAAGAGATATTTAGCGACAGGGAGCTTGACTTCATGGTACATTGCTCTTCTAATGCAGCATCTGTACCTCTCTTCGGGCAGGTAGCCTACATCGCCGCCAATATTTACCAGGATGCAGTGGCGGAATATGGTAATGCATCTTACCCGGTCATTAGCATTGAATGGCCTACCCTCAAGGAAACGGGCATGGCAGTGAAGGCAGTAGCCCACATGAACCATGAACAAAAAACACATGTGTTCAAAGATGGTATTACTCCTGCAGAAGCGGTTCAGGTATTAGAATCGGCACTACTGTTAAAGCTACCGGTACAAATTGTTTCAACGACGGATTTTGCGGCATTTGCACATCAGAAAATGGCGGCAAGAAACGCAGAAGAAAAGGAAACGCCGGTACAGATTACTTATGCAGAGCGGGAACGTCCCGATCTTTCAGCGCTCTATAAGGCACCGGAAACCGCAACGGAGTATTCACTGGCAGGCATAGTACAACGTTTATTAGGTCTTAATAAGGTAGGGCTGGATGATGTGTTCTTCGAACTGGGTGGCGATTCGCTGAAAGGACTGGTGCTGATCAAGCGGATTAAAAAAGAACTGGACGTTGAGTTAACCCTGAAGCAATTCTTCGATAATCAAACCGTGAGGCAGATGGGCCAGCTGGTAGATGAATATAAGCTGCTTTTTGAGAAAAAAGAGCGAACCTCAACAACAATCATATAACCTCAACACAAGCATTATTAAATCATGGAGATTCTAAATCTGATCAGGCGTCTGAAAGATAATAATATTGATATTTCTCTGGACGGAAGTGACCTGCAGGTAAGTTTTGACGGCGAATTGTCTGCCATTTTCCTCGATGAAATAAAAAACAACAAAGCAGAAATTGTGACATTTTTGAAAAGAGCCGGTGGGGAAGAAGAAGCAGTAATGCTTTCTGCAGGAACAGAGCAGATTACACCCTTTCAGAAGGGCCTGGTAAGTTATGTAAAGGGAAACCCGGATAGCAGGCGTTATGTACTACAGGTAGTATATCAACTGGAGCAGGAACTACCTTATAAGCTCTTTTCAATGGCGTGCCATATACTTACATCCCGTCATGAAATACTACGTACCTGTTACGACTTCAATTATGATCTTGGTACTTTCACTACACAGGTGTTGCCAGCAGATACCTGTCGCTGCGAGTCATTTGATGTGGCAGATGATACGGAGTTGTTTACTTTACTGGATACCATCAGGCAAAGAGGATTTGATATCAGTAATGAGCCCCTTGTTAAATTTACATGGATCAGACAGGGTGGAAATAAATATACAGTTGCTATTACCATCCACCATATAATTACAGATGGAAATTCAATTCCACTGTTGTTTCAGCAGCTGCTGGAAATTTCAACAGCGTTAAAAGCCGGTAAGCAACCACAGAACACATTTCCTGAGCGATTACAGTTTTCAAGCTACGTGAAATGGATTTCGGGGAAAAAGACTGCAATAGCCAACGCTTACTGGAAGCAATTGCTGGATGGTTATGAACCTGTATTATTGGAGTCGCAAACAGTAGGAGAGATCATGCATTCTCCCTTCCCGTACAGTGAACTGAAGCTGGATTACGTGTTGAATAAGGATAGTATTGACTTTGTCAGATCCCAGGGGATTTCCCTCTCAGCAGCTTTTAACCTGCTGGTAGGAATGACGTTATCACGGTATCATGGTTCATCTAAAATTGTATGGGGGAATATGCTTACACTCAGACCTCCGGAGCTATCAGATGCTGAAAACATTCTTGGACCCTGTATTTCCACAATTCCCGTTGCAGTAAATTTCGATTATGGTCAGACGGTTACAGACCTGATGAAGGCATTGCAGTTGCAGGTAATGGAATCAAGGGAACATGCCCATCTTACATTGAACGATATTGTTGGAGCTGCCAGAAAGGGTAACCTGTTCAGTGTACTTTTTACTTTCCAGAATTTTAACAAGGGAAACGGGCTGATTAATCTTGAAAATGCGCCGCTGATCAGGCAGGTAGAACTTGAAAAAAGTATTACTTCCCACTTCCCGGTAACAATTATGTTCTACGAACAGGATGCAAAACTGTATGCGACTATTAGCTACCGGAATGACCAATTTACAGCCTATCTTATAAAAGACTTCGCAGATACGGTGGTAGAAATCTTTAACCATATTGGTGAGATCAATAACATAGCCGAAGCGGAACAATATCTGTGCGCTCATCCGGCCCTGCTGGAAAGTGGCAGTGAGGAGTATATTCCTGTACAGGAATCGCTGGTTAGCAGGTTTGCCGGTGCTGTAAAGCAGTATCCCAGTTCGGTTGCGGTCAGAGATGTAACACGTAATGAATATACTTACCGGCAGCTGGATGAGATGAGCAACTTCATTGCCAATCAACTGATTGAAAATGGCATTCAGGGACCGGTAGGTGTAAGATTAAAACATTCTGTAAAACTGATAGCCAGTGTGATCGGCATTTTGAAAGCAGGTTGTTATGTTACAAGTCTGGAGTTTGATTTTCCCCTGGAGCGGTTGGTCTGGATCAGGGAAGAGCTGAAGATAGCCGCTGTTATTACAGAAGCGGGTGAAGCATTGCTGGCAGAACTGGAAGATGTGTATGCAATTACACTACCCGAAAAGATACCCGAAGTTGCCGCTGTAAAGGAATTGCCACTGATAAAATCGTCAGACTATTGCGCCGTAAATTATACTTCAGGTTCTACCGGGAAGCCCAAAATGGTGCTGACAGATCATGCAAGTCATCTGAACAGGCTGCAGTGGCTGGAGCAGCAATTCCCGGCAACTGCTAATGATGTCTTCTGTTTTAAAACGCTGCTCTCATTTGCTCCTTCCATTCGTGAAATATTTGAGCCACTTATACAGGGAGGATTAGTGGCGGTGTTCCCCGAGTATGCTCATCACGATATCGCGGTTTTTGCCGGATTTATTCAGGAAAATAAGATTAGCCGGATGTTCCTTACGCCTACCTTTATCCAGGCAGTACTGGATAATGAAAAGATATCCTGCCTGGAAGGACTGACATATCTGGAATTAAGCGGAGAACCCGTTAAAACAGAATTGGTAGAGCGACTGAGGAGCCAATTACCTGGAGTGGTTTTACTGAACAGGTATGGTGCTACAGAGGCGGCCTCAGTGGTATACTATCAACTGTTGCCGGGAGAACCGGTTAGGGAAGAATCTCATTTTCTTCCATTGGGAAAACCTGTCAGGAACACCCGAATATTTGTAGTAGATGAGGAGATGAGGGTACGGCCAAGGGGGATGACCGGAGAAATCCTGATCAGGAGCGAGAGCATGGCAAGGGGATATAGCAATAGTCAGGAGGGCAATGAGGTATTTATTGATAATCCTTTTGGTGAAGGCCGGGGCCGGGTATTGAAAACAGGGGACCTGGGATTTGTAAACGAACTGGGAGAGTTGTGTTATCAGGGACGTAAAACCCGTATGATCAAGATCCGCGGATTTCGGGTAGAGCCGGGGGAAATTGAATACAATCTGCAAAATCATCCGGAAGTTTCAAGGGCAGTGGTTATTCCTTTTCAAACCCGTTTTAACCAGCGGATTGTAGCTTTTTGCGTAGCAGATAATGTTCCCGATAACCAGACCTTTAACGATTTGAACCTGAAATGGTATATGCAGGAGCGGTTACCGGCATATATGCAACCTCACGAAATCAGGAAAATTGATAAGATCCCTGTTACCGGAAGTGGTAAGATTGATTATGTGGCCTTAAAATCATTGCTGGAAAATGAAGCCGCTACCAGGTGGAATTATCATGAGCCGGTTTCAGTAACCGAAAAAGTAGTACATAAGATCATGAGTACGCTGATGCCTGATACCTGGGTTGATGTACAGGCTGATCTCCTGGAGCTGGGCATGGATTCTATACTTGCATTAAGGGCTACCTATGAGATCAGGAAGAAGCTGGGTGTTAAGCTATCAGGATCTAATATTTATGAACATAACACCATCCGCAAGATATCAGATTATATTGATACTGTCAGAGCATCGGAAGATGAAGAGGAAGATGGTGGTTATTACCGGTTGAATTACCAGGAAGACAATAAGGATATCCTGTTCCTGATTCCTCCATTGGATGTAAGCTCGCTTATTTATAAAGCGATGAAGCCCTATATCCCGGAATATCTTACAGTGGTGGTGTTTGACGCATTTGACCTTGAGCGCTATGCCGATCTGGCTACCACGATGGAAAATATGGCTTCTTTCTATACCAACAGGATTATGAAGATGGCCGAAGGGCGAACTGTTCACCTGGCAGGCTGGTCGTTCGGCGCAACAGTTACTTATGTGGTAGCTACCCAGATTGAGCAGCTGGGTATTGAAGTAAAATCATTGGTGCTGATAGATCCCGGGTTTAATACGTCGGACTATGACGATGATAAAACCAGAGAAAAGCTGGTGGATATTATGAACCAACTGCTGGAGAAGGGAGGGATCAACCCTGACATGGAAAAGGATATCACAGAGCAAATGTTTGCAGCCAACCAGCTGATTAAAAACTATCAGCTTCAAACAGTCAATGCTGATATCTGCCTTGTTAAGCCGGAAGATGTATACTCATTTGAGCGAAACTTTGATAAGCCATTTAACGGGTTGGAGAACTACTGTCTCGGTAAGATTACTGTAAGCCGTATTCCCGGTAACCATATGACTATGATGCGGGGTTCGATTGATTATTTAAGTAAAGTCATTTTTGGCAATATCAACAGATCGCTATGAAACCTCAGTTATTCATGATTCACTTTGCGGGAGGGAACATGTATTCCTTCTCCGCGCTGGCAGGGGCATTGAGACCGTTTTTTACGGTAGAGTTATTGGAGCTGCCTGGCCGTGGTAAGCGTATTGAAGAAGCCCTGTTGTTTACCCGTAAAGAAGCTGTGGCTGACCTGTTAAGACAGATAAGCGCCAGACGAAACGGGGCCCCATACTATATATATGGTCATAGTATGGGGGCCGACCTGGGATTCAGGGTTTGCCGGGAGCTGGAAATGATAGGTGACCGGCCGGCCTGTTTTATCCCTTCGGGTAATCCGGGGCCTAATATCACCAAACGGGAGCGATTGGCGCATTTACCCAGGGAAGCATTTTTTAAGGAGCTACAGGAGATGGGAGGTATCAATGCCGGCATGCTTGAGGATGAGGAGCTGGCAGCTTTTATTGAACCTATCCTGAGAGCTGATTTCGAAATGCTGGAAAAAGAGGACCCTGTTATGTACAAGATCGATACGCCTATTTATGCCTTTATGGGAGATAAGGAAAAGTACGTTACAGATATTGCTAACTGGGCAATTTATACCCGTAGCAATTTTAGTTTTCGTGTGCTGGAAGGAAACCATTTTTTTATTTTCAATCATTCAGCAGTTATCGCCAATACTATCAGTTATGGCATGAACCAAGTTTCTCACCTTTATAAAATGATGTGATGTTTAAGATATCCGGTAGGAATATACTTTTCCTGGTGCTTTTTTCTATACCTAATACCCTGCTTACAATGGGCATACTGGTAATTGTCAACAGCGTAATAACGGGGAAACAGGTAATTGTTACAGATCATCTGAATATAGTGTTCTTCCTGATGGTGGGACTTGCTTTTCTGCTAAATATCATTTCCCAGAATAAGATAGTTGATTATTCAAATAAACTGATATTTGAGAATGAGCTAAGAATAATGACCACCTTTCAAAAAGCGGGATTGAGCCAGCTCGAAAAGATAGGATTTCAGCGTATATACGGTATTATAGAAGATCTGCGGACGTTCGTATTTCTTCCGGCATTGATCTCCGGTAGTGTTGCTGCTTTAATGATGCTCGCTTTATGCCTGATCTACTTCCTGGTGGTATCCCTCGCTTCTGCAATTGCAGTGATGCTGATTATTATGGCTATTACCGCATTCTACTTCCTTGTTAATAAAAAAAATACCCGCGCCCTTTCCCTGCTCAGAGAGCTGAATGATCTTTACTTTGGAATGGTCGATGATACGCTCAAAGGATTTAAGGAGCTTAAGCTAAGTACTGCCCGGCGCAATAACCTGGTAAGTAAATTCCTGCATCCCAACAGAGAAAAAGTAAGGACCACGGAGACCTATGTTTCCAGGCGCTTTACTGTGGTAAATCTTTTAAGCCAGTATGGACTTTATTTTGTGATAGGTGTTGTTGTTTTTGTATTGCCGGGATTGCAGCTGCTGAACAAGGAACAGGTGAGTACTTTCGTTGTGATACTCCTGTTTATAAGAGGACCTATTAATAGTCTGATCGCCATGCAGGGATTTCTCACCAAGATCTACGTAGCCAATAAACGCATTCGTGAATTTTTGAGTGAGCTGAAGGATATATCCTTACCGGAAGGCACAACCGGTATCGATAAAGCACCTGGCCGGATAAAAGAATTAAGGTTTCAACACGTCGCGTATAAATATCCCTCGGCATCCGCACAGGATGGTTTTGCACTGGGACCGGTTGACCTCAGCATAAGGGAGGGGGAAACTATCTTTATTGTTGGAGGCAATGGCAGTGGTAAGAGTACGTTCATCCAATTGCTGACAGGTATTTACACGCCTTCAGAGGGCCAAATCCTGCTGAATGACACACCAATAACTGCCGACTCACAGTATTACAGGGAGCATATTGCAGCTATTTTTTCAGAACCTCATCTTTTTTCAGCTAACTACGAAGATTATGTGCTGGAGAATAATAATGAATACAAACATTTGTTAAAGAAGATGGAGTTGGATCAGGTTATCACCAGTGAAGACGATGCCGCCGTAAGAAGGAAATTTTCCAAAGGACAAAGCAAACGATTGGCCATGATTTTTGCACTAATGGAAAAAAGGCCGCTGCTGATACTGGATGAGTGGGCGGCCGACCAGGATCCTCATTTCAGGAAATTCTTCTACGAGCAATTATTACCGGAGCTGCAGCGACAGGGGAAGACGATTGTTGCGGTTACGCACGACGATGCTTATTTTAAGTATGCAGACAGGGTAATACGATTCGATTATGGACGTTTGGTAACCGATATTTCCGCCCCTGTAGTTCCCGCATTATCATAAGTTTAAAAGTTAAAAGAAGCGATGTCTCCGTTAACCTTTCCCCAACAGGATATTTATTATGATCAACTTATATATCCGGATACTGCCATTTACAATATAGGTGCAAAAATAGCTATCAGCGGACCGCTGAACAGGGCCGCACTTGAACTGGCTTATCAGCGTATGATCGAAGAGCATGATGCCTTCAGAACAATTATTATTTTAAAAGACAATGAACCCTGGCAGGAAGTGCTGGCGCATATTGTGCATAAGTTGGAATGGAAAGATTACTCTGCTGCTGTTGACGCTGATGAAACGGCTGAATTATACATGCAGCAGGAATTTGCCCGGCCCTTTCTCCTGCATGACAATATGCCGCCGTACAGGTTCTGCCTGATTAAAATATCTGATGATTTCCATTACCTGTTTTCTGTTTACCACCACATAATTACTGATGGCTGGGGAACGTCTTTGTTATTTCAACGCCTGGTTGGCTATTATAATAGCCTGTTGAACCATGGAAGCTTACCATCTTCCACGGTTTACACTTACAGTAGCTTTATAGCGGATGATGCGGTTTATTCAGCATCTGATTCTTTTCTTGCAGAAAAGGAATATTGGACTGGTAGATTTAACACTTTGCCCAAAGCGCTTATTCCAGGAAAACGCCTGCCCGGTAAGAAACCGGAAAGCGGACGAAAAGAACTTGTCGTACCACGCGCTTTATATAACAGGCTGGCGCAACTGGCGCAACAATGTGGAGTGTCTACATTTCATGTGATACTGGGGGTATTATATACCTACCTGGGACGCTTCTACAATAACTATGATTTTGCAATCGGGTTACCGGTGCTAAACCGTGGGAAGTTCGTATATAAGCAAACGGTAGGGCTTTTTACCGGTGTCACTTTGCTTAGAATAGATTTTAAACCGGAGTCTTCTTTCAGGGAACTCGTAAGTTTAATAAAGCAACAGCTGAGAAAGGACTATCGTTATCAGCGGTTTCCCCTGGGTAAACTAATCAGGGAGCTGAATATACACGGTAATACGGCTGGTTTATTCAATGTCAACGTGTCATATGAGAAGCAGGATTATGCGGCTGATTTTGCCGGTACTTCTACACGGGTAATCCCTTTAACGCACCGGCAGGAGCGGCTTGCACTCTCGCTTTACGTAAGGGAATTTGATGAGAAGGATGATGTAAAGCTGGATTTCGATTATAGCCTGGATCACCTGGATGAGACATCGATAGGTGGATTGGTAAAACGTTTTGATCAGTTATTGAATGAAGTGATTCTTTTTGCTGATAAACCGTTATACAACCTGAACTGGCTCCCTGCTGAGGAACACATGCAGATAATAACGGCAGAGCAAAATTTTCGGGCACATCCGACCGATACAGTAGTGGCGCTTTTCAGGCAGAGGGTGAAGTATGCACCGGAAGATATTGCACTGAGAGATGAGCATCTGGCTTACAGCTACGGGGAACTGAACAGGCTTTCTCAACTGGTGGCAGGGCATCTTAACTGCAGGCAGGACCGGGCGCCAGTTGCTGTTTTAATGGATCGCTCTGCAACCTTACCCCTCGTGTTGTTGGGCATTTTGAGAAGCGGGAGGGCCTTTATACCACTGGATCCTGCGTTTCCCACCGAAAGACTGGAGTACATAGTACGACACAGTGGTGCACAATTACTCATTACTGACCGGACGACAAGCTTTGAGCTGGAGGTGTTGGATGTAGCAACATTATTGACAGGCGGGATAGCCGGTATTGAAGATAATAGTGTACTGACAGATGCCGCCTATATCATTTATACTTCCGGCTCAACGGGCAATCCCAAAGGGGTGGAAATTTCTCACGCGGCGCTTTCCAACTTCCTGTTTAGCATGCAGCATTCGCCTGGTATCAGCTATACAGATACCTTATTTGCAGTGACAACTTACTCATTTGATATTGCAATCCTGGAACTCCTGCTTCCTTTGATCTCCGGCGCCAGTGTATATGTCGCTACCGCAGAAATATTGGCAGATCCCGATAAACTGCTGCATACAATGGCTACTGTTAAGCCCAATATTATACAGGCGACCCCGTCTTTTTATCAGCTGCTATTTAATGCCGGCTGGGAAGGAGCCTCCGGTCTCAAATGCCTTTGCGGAGGGGATGTACTTGGCGAAGCGCTGGCAGAAAAGCTGCTGAATCATACAGATGAATTATGGAATATGTATGGGCCGACAGAGACGACTATCTGGTCATCTGTGAAAAGGATACGCCGGCCCGCAGAATGTAGTTGTATAGGTCATCCTATTGATAACACAAGTATATACATACTCGATAAATGGATGAACCGCATGCCGTTAGGCGCAGAAGGAGACATTTATATAGGAGGAGCAGGATTAGCCATCGGATATTATAAGAATAATGTTCTGACAGATCAGGCATTCTTATTGCGGAATGGAGAAAGAATTTATAGAACAGGTGATACTGGCAGGAGAGCGTTCAACGGAGAGCTCATTTTCCTGGGTCGTACAGATAACCAGGTGAAAATAAGAGGATATAGGATTGAGCTGGGAGATATAGAAAGTAAACTTGCAGGTATAGAGGGAATAAGGGAGGCAGTGGTCGTATCAAGTAGGCCAGCTATGCAGGAAGCATTTCTGGTTGCTTATATGATTCCGGTAGGTGAACCTATTCCTGAAAAAGAAATACTGTCGTTACTGAAAGCGGCTTTACCTACTTATATGGTACCGCAGGTATTGATATACCTTGATGCGTACCCTTTAACGCCTAATCGTAAAATTGACCGGAAGGCTTTGTCTGAAAGGGAAATCCGGTCTGCTTCGGTGGGTAATCCGGTGGTTGAATTATATCCGGTAAATGCAATAAAATTATTAGTGTATTGGCGACAGGTGCTGGGAGTGGAACAGATAGGGATAGATGATCATTTTTTTTCGCTGGGAGGGCATTCTTTAAGTGCCGTAAAACTGGTTAGCCTGATAAATAAAGAGTGGGGTGCCGGCTTCACGATAACAGATGTATTCGAACACCCCACTATCCGTCTGCAATCCGTTCAGATGGAACAACTTGCCACTAAAGTGACAGTGATTCCTATCGCAGAAGCAGCCCGGTATTACCCCGTTACACGTGCCCAATATCATATTTGGTTATTATCGCAACAGAGAAGGGCAGCTGCTGCGTACAATATGTCGGCTGCGTTTCTTGTACAAGGTCCGTTGGACCTTGTAGCCTTACGTAAAGCCTTATTATCAATAGCAGCGAGGCACGAAATCATGCGCACCAATTTTATTGAACATGACGGAATCCCTTATCAACACATCAAGGCTTTTGGAGACCTTCAGATAGTACAATTAGAGGGAAATGCAGTGCTGCTGACAGATGAATTCGTTCACCGGCCTTTTGACCTGGAACGGGATCTCTTATTCCGGGTAGCGCTGGTTAGACCGGAGAATATATTGGTATTCGTAACGCATCACCTGATAATGGATGGATGGTCGGTAGAAGTATTACTACAGGAATTAATAGCTATCTATAACGGACGTTCTGTTCCTTCCATGTCTTATCAGTTTAAGGACTACAGCGCTTGGTTGGGTAAAGTAGCCGCTGAAGATAAAGCGGCGATAGCTTACTGGGATGAACAGCTCAGTGAATACATCCCACGGCCTGTTCTGATGAACGAACGTAACAGTAGGGTGATGTCATTCAAAGGAAGGCAATACCAGTTTGCATTCCCGGCGCTGGAAACCTCCCATTTGCGACAATTGGCGAGAGAGCAGGGGACTACTACATTTACAGTCATCACCGCTTTATTTCAACTGCTGCTTTATAAATACGATGGAAGCAGGGATAGTTGTATCGGGACTGTTACCGCAGGTAGGGATGTGCCGGGTTCAGAGAGCCAGTTAGGGATGTATGCAAATACATGTATGTTGAGAAGTCGTATTGACCCTGATAAAGATTTCCTGGTGTTACTAAAAGAAACAGGTCAAACAATCCGCCAGGCGGCTATGTATGCGTATAATCTGCCTGAAAGGGCAAATGCATACTTCGATATCATGATCGTATATCAACCATTTGAATCTTTAGCTAACGCGATCAAAGAGATGAATGAATTATCGCTTGAGCCATTCCCGCTGGATGTGAGGGTAAGCCGTTTCCCGCTGGTATTTAATTTCCGGGAACAACAGGATGAGATCGCGTGTGAAGTAGTTTATGACGCAGATATATTTAGCAGCGACGCTGTTCAACTACTAATAGCACGCTATTGCAAGCTCGCAGCCGAAGTAACAGTTAACCCTGCCCAATTACCTGATGAATATAAGATGATGCTCATAAAAGAAAGTAGCAGCGATACGATAAATATTGATTTTAATTTTTAACAAAAATAGAAATATGCAGGAGAAAATTGCATCGGCAGTTGCAGCTTTTAATGCCTTTGCACATCGTCACAGCGACGTAAAGGCCATTATTTCTTTCGGCTCCTCTAGCGGTGGAAAACAGGATGAATACTCTGATCTGGACTTGTTTCTTTTTACAACAGATACACGTAGGTATCTGAATGAAGGAAATAATGCATGGCTGGCAGGCTTCGAACCTGTTTTGTCGAGGGTGGTCATCAAAGATGTTATAGATAATGTACTCTTTAACAGGATAAAGTTGAAAAACGGGTTATCACTCGATATCATTATCGTAGATAGCCAGAGCTTCAGGAAGGGAATCTGGTATTTCAGGCTTAGAAAATATGGTGTAGACAAATTAATACCGGATTGGTTGATCAGGCAGATTGATGAAAGCACCTATACTTTTCATTATTATCTCAAACGTGGCTATGATATTTTGTTTGACAGGATCAATATCCGCCGGGATGTGGATATTATTTTTCGGGAGTATGATGGCAAACAGGATCGTACCACTACTTTTAATGAAGTGATTTTTCTGCAAAACTATAGCCAGTTCTGGCATACCTGTTATAAGATCTATGCCAAGTTGATGAGAGATGATTTTTTTTATGCGGTTATTGTATTGGACAATGTGATTAAAAAGAACCTGGTAAGGATGCTGGAATGGCAGGTGCTGACCAGCGAAAAGAAACCTAAGACGGATGTATTTTACCATGGAGCAAAGATCCGCCAATGGTGTAATCCGGGAATAGTAGAAAAATTATACGGCGTTTTTCTGCATCCAGGGAAAGAGGAAATGAAAACGGCATTGTTGAACACAATGACTGTTTACAGAGAAGTGGCTCATCAAATTGCGCAAAAGTTCAACTTTCCATTGAACGAAGCACTGGAGGGAAAAGTATTCCGTTTTGTAATACAGGGATTAAGTGAAGAGCCTGCAGAAGATAAGATCAGGACTGCGATAACCCAGATAAGAAACTTAGCAGCAGTAAAAAATGACCTCAAAGCAATTATCTCTTTCGGGTCGACGGGGAGCCAAAACCCGGATAGATTTTCAGACCTGGATTTATATGTTTTTACCACAGACCTCAGAGAGTACCTGAATACAGAAATCTGGAAGCGCTGTTTTCATAATGTACAATCAGTATTTGTACGTAGAAATATGGAGGAGCATATTGTACTGGTGTTGCTGGAGAATGGTCTTTGCATTGATATAGTACTCTTAAATGAAGCCCGCTTCAGAACTGTTAAACGTTATCTTTCGCTGAAAGATTACCGGGTCTTATTCTCGATGCCTGCCCGAAAAAAAAGATTAGCTAAATATACCACTGAAGCTTTCTATGATATGGTAAAAAGAGGCTATGAAATCTTATATGACAAGATTGGGGTGACGGATGTGATAGAACGTATAATGCAGGAGCATAGCAACGTACCGGATCATTACAGGTTGAATAGAGATTTGTTCTATAAAAATTACCATCAGTTCTGGCAAACGAACTATAACATGGAGATCAAGCTCAAAAGGGGGGATTTTGTGTATGCAGTGATGGTACTGGATAATCTTGCCAAGAAACTCCTCGTGGAAATGGTGGAATGGTTTGCTCAATTACACAATCCCCAAAAAGATGTTTTTTATAACGGTAGAAAAATGCAGCAATGGTGTGATGCATCGCTGGTTAATGAATTGATGCAAACATTTCTGCATAGCGATATAGAACAGATGCAGAAAGCAGTACTGAAATCGCTGGATATTTACAGGGCGCTATCGCACCAGGTAGCGGCAGAAAAGGGTTTTGAAATCAATGAAGAACTGGAAGAAACAGTATACCGGTTCGTGTCGAAAAATTTGAAACATAATAATTATTAAGGAATGCAATTGTCCAAAAATAAACTTGCTCTTTCAGTGCTCTTTTTTTTCCTTTTAGGCAGCTGGTTTTTCCTCAGGGGCATTGACCCGCCGGCGGTTGTGCCCGAAACGGGCAATGAAAGTGTTTTTTCTGCACAGCGGGCTTTTAAGCATCTCGGAAAGATAGCGGAGGTACCACATAGTGCAGGCACACCGGCTAATGACAAAGTATTTGACTACCTGATGTCCTATTGTGAGGACCTGGGGCTGGACCCTGTTGAACAAATCGGTACAGGCTTACAATACTACAAAGACAAGCTGATAGCTGGCAGTGCGAAGAATCTTCTCGTCAGACTAAAAGGAACAGGCGCCGGTAAAACTGTTCTGATCGCGGGTCATTATGATTCTCAGCCTAATACACCTGGCGCTGCAGATAACGGATCGGCGGTAGCTGCCATGCTGGAAACGATACGTTTGCTTCAAGAGGGACCGCCGTTGAAGAATGATATACTTTTCCTGTTTTCTGACCTGGAAGAGCCCGGGCAGCTGGGGGCAGAAATGTTTATGCACCACAATGGAGATGTTGGCGATTTGGGGCTGATATTGAATTTTGACGCACGTGGTAACACTGGCATTAATTTTACTTATGAGAATTCGGGGGCTAATGGCTGGCTGATGCACGAATTTGCGAAAGCAGTACGCCTGCCCATGGCCAATTCGATGGCTTATGAAGTGTATCGCCAGATGCCCAATAATTCCGATTTTACAGTGTTAAAGTCTAATGGCGCACCTGGGCTGAATACTGCTTTCTTTAGCGGTTATTCTTATTATCATAGTATGGCGGATGTTCCTGAAAACTTTGACCTGAGAAGTTTACAGCATGAAGGAGACCTGATGTTCGGTATGGCTCGTCACTTTGGGAACCTTGATCTATCTATCCGGCAGAAGGATCATGTGGTCTTTTTTAATCTGTTGCCAGGCAGGCTTATTATTTATTCAGGTATTTGTGATAATATATTTTTGGGGATTACGCTGGTGCTGTTCATCGTATTTATCAGTGTCGGTATCCGGAAGCGAAGGCTCTTTTTGCGACCTCTGTTGTCAGGAATTGGCAGGTTAACAGGAGCTGTATTATTAGTAATGTTGCTGGTGTGGGGACTACAATGGCTCGTATTTGCTGTTTATCCTTATTATGCAAATTATTATGGCAGTATTTTCTATAATTCAAATTATTATCTTATCACGGTTATCGGGCTTGTACTGCTGGCATTTGTTTTGTTTTTTGGCAAAGCATTCAACAGGGGGAAGGAAGAGAGCCTGCTGGCTGGTGCATTGGTTGTGTGGATATTGTTGATGATTGCGGTGAAAGTGGTGTTGCCTTCTGCCGCATATATACTCTACATTCCTTTGTTGGGCACATTTGTGGTGTATATAGTGCTGTTTGTTGCGGGAATAGACTATCAGTCGGGCGCGCTTTCTTACACTATTTCCTGCGTATTGATGCTTATTTTGCCTGTAGCTTTGTGGGTTCCTTTTGTGTATATACTGTTTGTAATATTTGGGCTTGGTATGACTTACCCTTCGGCGTTGTTTGCCAGTTTTTTTATCCCACTGCTGGTGCCGTGGATTGGCCGGATTGGTGCTCACAGCAGGAGGCTTTTGTTTATAGCGGCCATTATGCTGGTCATTGCAGGATTACTGGCCGGGCAATTCACCTCGTTATACAATAAGCGTTATCCCTTACAGACACAATTGATGTATGCAATAGACAAGGATGGTGGTAAAGCCTTATGGGTTGCAACACAAAAGCACAAAGATGCCTGGAATGGTACCTATCTATCTGCAGGAAAGAAAGCATCTTTTACAGAGTTTTATCCCAGGTCCGGTTTTTATGTATGGAAATCGGCGGCTCCAATGTTGCAGATGGCTACCTGCCAGCTCTCCGTTTTACATGATGAAATAAAACAAGACAAAAGGTATATTCGTGTGTTGGTTACACCGGGGGTAGCAACGAATTCCTTTGATCTTTTCCTGCCGGCTCATGCTATGTTGGACTTGTTGGCCGAAAGGGCTATTGTCCGTAAAATGGGCAATGAAATGATCTCATTTTACGCACCCCCTGCAGAGGGCGTGCTGGTCACTTTTAGTTGCGATGCAGGACAGGAAGCCAGGTTGACACTAATAGACCGTAAGATAGGGCTACCGGAAACATTGCTGCGTAAAAAATTGCCGTCTAATATGATCTATGCGCCTGGTTATATGAGTAATACTACTCAAATTAAGCAAACCATAGTCTTGTAATGTCGTAGTAAATACTGTACTTTACTTTTAAGCCCAAAGTTTAGCCGGTTACAATCCAAACAAAATTTGACCAAAACTTAATAACCAGAGAAGAGAATGAACCCTGTTTTTTTTGCAAAGCCCATCTGCTTTTTGTTATGCTTTCTTTTTTTGTTGTCTTATACCCATGCACAAGGATTAGTGAAGGGCGAGATCACTGAAGATGCTGGTACTGGTGTGCCTTTTGCCTCTGTCAGCCTGGTAAAGCAGCCAGATAGCCTTAATGTCGGTAGGGCGTTTACAGATGAGAAAGGGAAATTTGTAGTGAAGGATCTTCCTTATGGACAGTATCTTTTATTGGTGAGTTACGTGGGGTTTGTGCCACGTTACAGTGGTCCTTTCGAAGTAAATGCAGCTCATCCCGAATATGATGCCGGTAGAATAATGTTGTCTAAAAAGAGTACCACATTGAATGAGTTAGTCGTGGCTTCAAGACAGAAGGCAGTAGAGCGGCGGGCCGATCGTTTTATTTTTAACGTGGCTGCCAGTACCTTCCAGACAGCAAACTTGATGGACATTTTTCGTGCACTGCCTTTTATGGATGTAGAAGGTGAAGATATTTCAATTAACGGGAAGTATAATATTCTCGTAATGGTGGATAATATACCTAAACCTAAGGAAACGGTTAGCTCTATACTGGAGACCATGTCAGGTCAGGACATTGAGAAAATAGAATTTATTACCAGTCCGTCTTCACAGTATGATGCTTCTGCAGAAGCGGTGATTAATATAATAACCAGGAAAGGACAATTACAGGGACTGACCGGTACATTGAACGGCAATATCTCGCAGGGGATCTATGCAAACGGCAATGGCGGGGTCAACCTGACATACCGTAAACAGAGGCTGGTTGTAAATGGTAACCTAAACTATGCCATTGGCGATAAACAGGTACAGAATAATGGATACCGGGTGTTACAGCTGGATAGTAAATCCGTGGTGCTGAACGAGACACCTGTAGAACTTTTTAAAAATCGTACGATATCAGGCCAGGTTGTTGTAGAATACCAGGTACACCCCCGGCATACTTTAAGTATGCTGGTTGACTTTAACCTGAAAAAAGTACGCCCCGGTACCTTGTGGGATAACAAGGTCGCCTTTTCCAGGAGTATAAATGGTACGACAGATTCCGTACTTCGCAGCTTACAGGACGTGCATGGTAAGACCAATATTGTTAATTACAGCTTAAACTACAGGTGGAAACTGGATAGTATGGGGAAAAGAATGGATGCTGTAGTCATATATACGCCTGTCGATAAGTTAGTTGTAAACGAAATGAGGTTCCAGAATGTGCTGAGCCCCGAAGGTGATATTCTGACGCGGCGGCCGGTCGTGCGCAATACTAATCCCAGTCACTCATCTATCCTGGTCGGGCAGCTCGACTGGCAGCTTCCTTTTATGAAAAATTGGAAATTAAATCTCGGCTTGAAGTATAGTTTCTCAGAATTAACCTCCGATCCTTCCCAGGAATTGCATCAAAATGATGAGTGGGTGATTGCGCCTGATTTTACTTTCCACAATAAATATAATGAGCATATTGCCGCTGGTTATGTAAACGTACAGAAAGCAATTGCCAAAACTTCTATCAGTGCGGGTGTAAGAGGAGAGAAGACAGAGATGAACGTAAAAGGGGTATATGACAGGAACTTTACAGATTTGTTCCCCTCGCTGATTATTCAGCAAACTTTTAGCAGGGATTACCAGCTAACAGGCTCTTACCGAAGGACAATCAATCGTGCTTCTTTTATGGAGCTGACGCCTTATCAGTATTATCTTGATGATTATACTATATTGGCAGGAAACCCTGCGTTAAAACCATTATATACAGACCTGGTCAATCTGAATAGCAATATTCGCAATAAGCTTTTCCTGGAGTTGGAATATACGCATAATAAAAACGCATTTGCGCAATTGCCCAGACAAAGTGAAGGTACTACCATCTGGCAAACCATCAATCTCAATTCAGCCAACTATTCCGGAAACGTGAGCTATAATTATGACATTGCGTCGTGGTGGCAGGGGACTGCTTTTGTGCGCGGTAACTTCTACACTGCAAATGGCCTGCTGGGTATTGAAAATATTGAAATAGACGGTTTTGCCTGGGTGTTTGGTATTAACAATACCTGGTCATTACCGGGAGATCTGAAGCTGGACATGACGTTTAACTATCGCTCTCCAAGAGCTTATGGTCTGGCCACCTCCCGCCGCCGCAATTTCTCAAGAATAGCTTTGAAGGGAAATCTGTTTAATAAAAAGTTACAATATGTTGTATCTGTTGCTGATATCTTCAAAGAAGACATTAACGGATTTAATCTGAAAACGAGTAATCTGCAGTCGCGCTTCTACAGCTACTACGATAGCCGCAGAGTAGCGTTGGGGTTAGTATATAATTTCGGTAAACGAACCGTGAAAGAAGCCGCAGGCAAAAAACTGGAGAATGAAGATATCCTGAACAGGGCGAATTAAAATAATGTTGATGAAAACAGGCCCGTTGTATTTCAAATCTATACAACGGGCCCTTTATTTAAAAATATAATGGTAAACTATGTGCTGGTATGCAATTGACAATATTGGAAGTGTGGATTCACCCGGTTTAGTGATATACAGGGAGAGGGTGGCAGCCAATATAAAAGCGCTGACTGGTATGGTCGATGACCTATCAAAATTGCGTCCACATGTCAAGACGAATAAAATGAAGGAGGTTAGCCGAATGTTACTGGATGCTGGTATCAGGAAATTCAAGTGTGCGACCATTGCAGAGGCAGAGATGCTGGCTATGGTTGGCGCGCCGGATGTATTGTTGGCACACCAGCCGGTGGGACCTAAACAGGAACGTTTGCTGGCGCTGTGTGATGCATATCCTGCAACACTCTTTTCCTGTATTGTCGATAACATACTGACTGCAGAACAGCTATCTGCCTTGGCGATGAGAGGACGGCGAACATTAGATGTGCTGATTGATTTGAATGTAGGGATGAATAGAACCGGTATACAGCCTGAGCAGGCATATGAATTATTCAAAGTACTTTTGTCATTACCTGGGATAAGGGTGCAGGGTATACATGTATATGATGGTCATATCAGGGAAACAGACCTTGCTAAACGGAGGGAGTTTGTGGATGCTGCATTTGAGAAAACAACCTGCCTGTTAGCAAATTTAGAGGAGCCTGTGAAAATAGTAGCAGGAGGGTCTCCATCTTTTCCTGTACATGCTACGCGGAAAGGGGTAGAATGTAGCCCGGGTACCTTTATTTTCTGGGATTGGAAGTACAGGCATATCTTACCCGATGAACCATTCGATTATGCAGCCTTGGTAATCACCCGCATTATCTCTGTAATAAATGATCAGCTGATTTGCCTGGATCTTGGACATAAGGCGATTGCAGCTGAAAATCCATTTCCACGGGTACATTTTTTGAATATGCCAGAAGCAGAAGCTATATCTCAGAGTGAAGAACATCTGGTAGTAAGAATACAAAATACGGCAGGGCACCAGGTTGGGGATGTTTGGTATGGGGTGCCAGAACATATCTGCCCTACAGTAGCATTATATCAGCAGGCATATGTTGTGGAAGATCAGCAGGTCATTGGCAAATGGGATATAGTGGCGCGAAATCGCTCAATCAGTATTTAACGTATTGTATTCAATGCTTTTCGCCAGCCTGGTGCCGGCTTCCAATGGGAGCTGTTACACTTTTCTATGCTGATCGGCTACATCACTATCCCTCACATCCTGCTGTACTTTTAAACTGATAAAGGAGGATCTGCCAGCACCACCCTTTTTATTAAATCCGGTTTACGGCTGGCCACCACCGCTGCCGTCATGCCACCCATCGAATGCCCGATCAAAAAAGGTTGCGGCTTTCCAGTTATTCATTCCCTAACTTAAAAAGTTAATAAAAGAATAAAAAATATTTGGCATAAATAAATATTTCCCTATCTTCGCGCTCCGTTTGAGAGAAAATGGGATCAGATTCCGTAGCTCAGTTGGTAGAGCAATACACTTTTAATGTATGGGTCTTGGGTTCGAGTCCCAACGGGATCACAGCAAGAAAGTTAAAGCCGCTTAAAATCTTTTGATTTAAGCGGCTTTTCTGTTTATACCAAACGATGTTGCTCCAATCCATTCTAATCTGAATGGTAAAATACATGGTTACATTGAAACAATCGATCAAGTCGAAAACCAGGGAGATCTTGTTTTAAGCATATTTAGTTAGCCTGAATGGGAAAATAAATCAAATTGAAATCTTAGAGTAATTGAGTACCCAAAAAGGATCAAATGAAAAACGGAGGAGGCAGGTTGAAAATTGAAACCCTGGGAGTAGGTTGAAACCAAAAATGAAAGACCTGTTTCTTTGCATGTATTTAACAGGAATTATGAAACGTAACTACAATCCATTTTGAAATTAACAATTATTATAATCCTCTTTAAATGCGCAAAAATCATATTAGATGAGGTATCCATATTTCCGCACTGAATGATATAATTCACGAGCTAACAAGAATATAACTGTTAAGAAAGTTGAGTAGTTTTTTTGATAATATTCCATTATTTTAAACGGAAATAGATAAGAATGAATCGTACTATCCTCCTGTTAGCCATTATTTTCCCCTGTTTTGTACATTCCCAGTCAACCCTCATTGGTACTGTCAGCAATAACGAAGGCGTAGTTCCTTTTGCCAATGTTATTTTAACTGATACCTTAAATAAGCTGATCACCGGCGTAACGACAGACGAGACCGGAAAGTTTTCCATGAATATTCCTGATGGGCGGTACCAGCTAAATATTCGTTATGTGGGCTATAAGGATTGGGTAAAAGTAATGGACTTTCAAGGCAATATCGCGTTAGGCACTATTCTGCTGGAGAAAAATGTGAAAGAACTTACCGAAGTAGTAGTGAAATCGAAGAAGCCACTGGTGGAGTACCAGGCGGATCGCTTTGTATTTAATGTGGAAGATAATCTGGCTGTGAAAGGCGGCAATGCACTGAATACCATCAATGTCACTCCGGGGGTTGTATTGCAAAATAATGCGATCAATATTTTGGGGAAAGGTACTGCGAGAGTGATGATAGACGGACGAATGCTGGAACTGACCGGCAGCGCACTGACTGTTTACCTGAACTCCATTTCAGCGAGTGATATCAAAAGTATTGAAGTTATCACAAACCCTCCTGCAAAATATGATGCGGCAGGGGAAGGGTTGATCAATATCGTGTTGAAAAAAGCAAAGATCAATGCCTGGCAAAATGCTACTACTGTAAGTTACGACAGGAATAAATATGGGTACCTCACAGTCAGGGACAATTTCTTTTACAGTAAAAATAAACTTAGGCTTACGGCTAGCGCCAGCGGCGTATCGGGGAGCCGGCAACATAAATCCAGCCTTGATATGTATTTCGATAAAGGAGTACAAAAGCTGGAAGGCGATGAAAAAGGCAAAATGGATGAAATATCCGGGAGAGCTACCGTAGACTATGATTTCTCTGATAAAGTAAGCGCTGGTATACAATATCAGGGGAGCGTGGGTCAGCCGGACCGCTCGTACAAAAACCTGGTCACCCTCTATACTAACAATGACGTGGATTCCTTCATCCTGACCCATGGCGATATCAAAGAAAGGAAAGTGTCTCACAGCGCAAACGGGCACTTTATTGCAAGTCTGGATACGCTGGGTAGGAAACTGTCTTTTGATGTTGATTATTTTCGGTATGATGATGATGTAAACAATTATTTCCGCGGTGAAAACTATACTTCGGCGTTCGTATACAAGAGCCTGAATGTGGATGCCCGGAATACCTCCAACCAGGTGCTGGACAATATCAGCGTAAAATTGGATATGGAACATCCTACTCACTTTGCTAATTTCTCTTATGGTGCAAAATACAGTGTGATTAACACTAACAGTGGCGTGGAATATTATGATATGGCATCCGGACAGCCGGTACTGGATCCAAATCAATCCAACCTTTACGATTACAAGGAGCGGAACCAGGCATATTACGTGAGCGGGTCGAAAAACTTCGGGGAAAAATGGAGTCTCAGACTGGGACTAAGGGTGGAAAATACCCGTACAGAAGGTTATTCTCATAATTTAGACCAGACCAATAAAAACAACTATACCAAGTTGTTCCCGACATTTTATCTTGGTTATAAAGCCAATAAAGACAATAATTTCATTTTTAATTATGGCAGAAGGATCACCCGTCCTGATTTCTACAGCCTGAACCCTTTCAGGATCTATATTACCAATACCAGCTATTCAGAGGGTAATCCATTCCTGCAGCCATCTTTCACAGATAAACTGGATTTTACCTACAGTTTGAAAGACAAGTTCAGGACGAATATTTTCCTGAATATCATCACGAACGGTTTTGGTGTGGTGTTTAAAAGCGACGAAGCGACCCATGCCCAGATCATCACCCGGGAAAATTATTACAAAGAACATTTTTACGGGATAGGAGAGATCTATACAGAAGATATCACGTCGTGGTGGCAAAGCAGGAATACCGTGTTTGCCCTGGGGTCCAATAGCCGGTTTGATGGCAGGATCGACGCGACACCTCAAAACGGATGGCAGATATACACTGCCACCAACAATACCTTTTCAATAGGAGATAATACGAAACTGCAACTGGATTATTCCTATAGTTCGCCCTTTAAGAAGGGACTTTATGAGATCGGCTACCGTTCAAAACTGGATTTATCTATCGGACAGTCATTCATGGATAAAAAACTGAATCTGACGCTGTTGATGAATGATATCTTTAACTCAGCATTTCTCAGGGATTATACATCCATAGTAAATGGTGTAAAACAAGTGTATAATGAGAATGTCAGCAGCCGGTTCTTCAGGATTTCCCTGTCTTATAACTTTGGTAATGACAAAATCAGGGTTAACAAAAGAGCATTTGGTAACGAGGAAGAAAAAGACAGAACAAAATAGCAAATGGGCATGAAGCAACCACAGATATTTTTACTGCATTATGCAGGAGGACACGCGCATTCGTATGATTTTTTCGGGAAGAGTATCAGGAATGCAGTATCACATGCATTGTAACTACCTGGCAGGGGCCAAACGGTTCCAGGAAGAATTTCTGCCGAACAGGGCCATGGCTGCAGAAGATTACGTAGCGCAAATCAGGCAAAAAAGAAATGGAGGTATTAGATATATAATCATCCCCTAAATTTGGACTGAAATAAAGTAAGTTATTAAAAATGAGCTGGATATTGTTTTTTTTCAAAAAAACAATATCTAGAGTATTGTTCGTACGAAACTTTTCCTACCTTTAGTTGGAGAAAATAAAAACTATGAATATTCATCCTACGAATGCTGAAATGGAAATATTGCAGGTTTTGTGGAAGTACGGTCCATCCACTGTTCGCTTTGTAAACGATAAGCTGAATGAGGAAAAGAGAACTGTGCAATATTCTGCTACCTTAAAGCTGATGCAGATTATGGCAGAGAAAAAGATGGTAGACAGAGACGAGACCAATATGAAGCATATTTACTCAGCTGCGATAGCAGAAGATACCACCAAAAAGGATCTGTTAGGCAGGTTTGTGGAGAATGTTTTCAATGGCTCTGCCAGCAAATTAATGATGCAATTGCTGGCCAACAAAAAAACATCCAGAAAGGAACTGGAAGAAATCCGGAATCTGATTGACAAGCTGGAGGAAGAAGAATAATTACCTCATAACTATTATTGTATGCACTACCTCTTTATACAACGTTTATTTGCAGATGATGTAATACAAGCGCTTTGCTGGACGTTCATCCATTCTTTGTGGCAGGGGGGGATTTTTGCCATCATCGCTGGTGTATTGCTGGCTATTACAGGAAAGGCGGATGCCAGGCTGCGCTATAATTTAATGGTGGGTATCTTGTTTTTATTCCTGTTGGTGACCCTTTTTACCTTCGGTGAACAATTAAATAATACGATTGTAGCTACTTTACAGGCGCCTATATCAGAGCAAACTTTTATCAGGCAGTTTGTGACGTATTGCAATCTGCACGCACCTGTAATTGTAGGCATATGGTTTATCATTTTTAGTGCCAAATGTGTAAATATATTGGGTGGTTTAGTGCGTATTCAGCGTATCAGAAATTATAATACCCTATCTCCGGCAAAAGAGTGGCAGGAGCAGGTAGCAGGGCTGGCAAGGAAATTACATATTCATAAAGCGATATTACTATTGGAGTCAGCATTGGTGAAAGTGCCCATGGTAATAGGTGCTTTAAAGCCGGTAATTATTATGCCGGTGGGGCTGCTGGCTAATTTACCCGCCGATCAGGCAGCTGCTATTTTATTGCACGAACTGGCCCATATCAGGCGGAAAGATTACCTGGTAAACCTGTTGCAAAGTTTCGTAGAGATCCTGTTCTTTTTTAATCCGGCTGTGTTATGGTTATCATCGCTGATAAAAGAGGAAAGAGAACACTGTTGTGATGACCTGGCAGTAGCGGGCATAAAAAGCAAAAAGAAATATGTGCAGGCATTGGTGGCTTTTCAGGAATACAACCTTGACATTACCAAAGGGAGTCCTGTAGTGGCATTCACCGGTGAAAAGAATCATTTACTAAACAGGGTCAAACGAATAGTACATAAAGAGAATACGGGCATGCGGCCAATGGATAGAATTGTGCTGGTATTATCCCTTTTTATACTGGTATTAATGGGTTTTGCCCCAATCCGGAAAATTCACGCGCAATCGACAACAAATACAAATCTTTCCCAAACCATGGATGATGATCAATTAAATCCTGAAAAACGGAACCATGAGCTGTTGTTAAGAGATGAAGCCCTCAAAATTCGCGATAATGATTTAGCAGACAGAGATGAAAAACTGTTGAGCCAACCGATATCGGAAGAGGATCGGAACAGAATTCTGCAGGACCAGAAAATGAGAGCGGCTGATTTGCAGCGACGTATGCAGGAACCACATCATACGTCAGGAGAGAACGCAAAATAGTAACCCAGGCTACCTTCCAACAAACCATCATTTTAAAAACAGACTCCGCAAACTGACTTTTGAGCTTAGCTCAAATGAGGGATTGTTTTGTGTCTGTCAAACTATAAATGGATATACATGAAAGCACTGTATCTGCTCATAACGATAAGCTTGTTTTGTAACAAAGTTCTGGCACAGGATCCCATTGACAACAAGATCAGTGGCATTGTCCATGATGATAAAAACAGTCCCATACCCGGGGCGTCGCTGATGGTGATAGGTGCAAAAGATTCAGCCTTACAGAAAACTGGTATTAGTGATGCGGATGGTCAGTTTGAGTTGAAAAATCTGAAAGCCGGACAATATCTTTTAATTATAACAGCCGTAGGTTACAACAAATTTACAAGTGATCCTATCTCTATTGATTCCCTGCACAGCAGTATTTCTTTGCAGACCATTCAGCTGCTGCAAAGTGATGCGAAAGTATTAAAAGGCGTATCTGTGACCGCCAGAAAACCATATATGGAGCAGCAGATAGACCGGCTGGTTCTCAATGTAGATGCGTTGATAACTAATGCCGGTACTACTGCGCTGGATGTGTTATCAAAATCGCCCGGCGTGAGTGTAAGTAGTGATGGGAGTATTTCATTGAACGGTAAATCAGGTATACTGGTATTACTGGATGGCAGACCTACTTATTTATCCAGCCAGGACCTGGCGAATTACCTGAAAGCGATGCCCAGTGCATCTCTGGATAAAATTGAACTCATGACAAATCCGCCAGCCAAATACGATGCTGCTGGTACGGGTGTGATCAATATCAGAACTAAAAAGAACAGGATAAAAGGTTTTTTTGGAAGTATTTCAGCTAATTATAGCCAGGCAAACTATTGGCGAAGCAATGATGCGCTGGATTTGAATTATCGCAATAATAAGGTGAATCTGTTTGCAAACATTGGATATGCTGGTGACAGGAATTTTGTAAATACAGATGTTGCCCGCTACTATGTGAATTCGGATGGCACCCCCAGTTCAGAGATACAGATGGCAGTGCGTAATAAAAACGTTGCTGATGCGGTCAATCTTAAATTGGGTATGGACTATTTCCTTTCTCCCAAAACTACTATGGGAGTTATATTTACAGGATTGTACCGGCCTAAATCAGAAGAAGTAAACACAACGAGCAGGGTGTACGATGGCAATCATACATTAGATTCTATTGCACAGGGTACATTGAATGGAAAATATAAATGGAAGAATGGTGGGGTAAACCTCAACCTGCAGCACAGGATTGACAGCACCGGAAAAGAGATCACTGTGGACCTGGACTATATCCGGTATAATTCTGATGGTAATCTGGTGACCAATAATTATGTGTATGCAGCTGACCAGACGCTGGCAAGAAATTATGATCGTATCGGCGTGCTCCCGGTTGATATTACTGTATACTCCGGGAAGGTAGACTATTCGGGTCCTGTGGGAACAGGAGGGCGGTTTGATGCTGGTGTAAAGTCCAGTTATGTGAAAACTGATAACGCAGCTGAATATTATAACCGGGTCAATAATGTGACTACACCAGATTATGATTATACCAACCGTTTTTTGTACGATGAAAATATTAATGCAGGATATCTCAACTTTAATAAAGAATTTAAAAGGTGGTCTTTTCAGGCCGGACTTCGGCTGGAGAATACTATTGCCAATGGGCATCAGCTTGGAAATGTTGAAAAGAGTGATTCTTCGTTCAGAAGGGATTATACCAGCCTGTTCCCAACTGCTTACCTGTCATACAAGCTGGATAGCGCGGGTAACCACACGCTGGGATTAAGTTATGGCCGCAGGATTAACAGACCGGCCTATCAGGATCTGAATCCTTTTCTCTATTTTATGGACCAGTATTCTTATTCAGCCGGTAATCCTTATCTAAAGCCTCAATACCTCAATCATTATGAATTCTCCTATCATTTCCGGCAGTATATAAATGCGATGCTTGTGTATGATAAGTCAAAGGATATGATTACACAGACCATAGAACAGTCAGGTAACGTGTTTATTGCCCGTAATGCAAATATTGGGGAGAATACGGTATATGGTTTGCTGCTCAACTCTTCCCTGAATCCTACCAAATGGTACATGTGTAATGCGCATCTTGAATTCCTGAATTTTGGATATAAAGGACCTATTAATTCCGAATATATAGATGAGAACAGGTTTTCGTGGGGTATTGGGTTAATGAACCAGTTTCGGTTCAATAAGGGATGGGCGGCAGAAGTGTATGCGATGTACCGGTCTTCCACCAGGGTAGGCCAGTTTATCAGGGACCCGGTGAACCGGGTGGATGCCGGTGTAATGAAAAACATCCTGAAGGACAAGGGGTCACTTAAACTGAGTGTGCAGGATATTTTCTACTCCATGATCATTAAAGGGAAAATTACGAATCTCCAACAGGCCACGGCGACTGATCGCAATCTTTCTGACAGCCGTGTCATTGGCCTGACTTTCAATTATAGATTTGGCAAGGAAATTAGTGGATCCAAACGAAACCATAATAGTAGTGCTGAATCAGAACAACAAAGAGTAAAAACAAACAATTAGTCTTTCTTTTTTAATGTATGGTGCCTGGGTGCAAGTCCCGCTGGGATCACAATAAAAAAGCCGCTTAAATCGAAAGACTAAGCGGCTTTTCTGCTTTTGCGTACCCTCGAAACAAACAACCTGACATTCACTCTGAAAAAATCATAAAACATCGCGATTATCAAAACAATTGCCGCGATATAAAAACTATGATACCGGAATTTCACATACGCAAATCCACCAATCACACCTCCCAGTAAAAAAGATATAATAATTGTACACCTCAGCACAATCCTTTTCTGCAACGCTGCAGGATGTTTCAAAAGCGCCGCTGCCAGATCTATACCCAGGTCAGTAAACATCCCGGTCAGGTGCGTAGTCCTTACCACCGAACCTGATACTACCGATACCAATGCATTCTGCATACCCATGGCAAACAGCAGACTCCCTGCAAAATATTCTGTCTTCACCACACTCTTGTCGTAGGTATGTCCAAAGTACCCCACCCCGCAAAGTATAATTATCTCCAACATCATCGGCACCGTATACGAATGGGGTTTATCTCTACCTGCCTTTGATATATAGAGGCTGGAACAAAATGCCCCTGCCAGGAATAAAATGAGCCATAGCGTAACCATTCGTACAGCCCGCAGATCCCCTTCCGTCAGTTTTACAGCCAGCAATGCCGCATGTCCTGTAATGTTGGTCGTCAATATAAAGAATCCTAAAAAACCTGAAGCGTTGACAAAACCTGCCGTTAAGCAGAGTAAGATAGCCAGCCTGATATTATGCCTGAAGCTCCTTTTCTGTCCCAGATGTCTGAACATCTCATGTATTTTTTATCCAGCAACTAAATAGCGTGTCAATGTCACTTGAAACCAGTTGATAGGATGCAGGAATGCGCGTATGCGAACTCTGGTAAGTAGCCAGCCGCGTGCCTGGTGGTCGGGTGTCAAGCAATGTATACAGATAACCTGCATAATACTCATATAGACTTTCTGAGTGGGCAATACTATCATCTATATGCAAACTCTCATCCACCAGGTTTTCATAAAAAGGATTATAAAAATAGAAATGATCAAAAGCTGAGAAGTCCAGCTGAGTGAAATTTCCATGTATGAAAGAGGCGTTCCTGATGCCGAGTTGACGTTGTACCTGGTTCGCTATTGCCACAAGATTACTTCGCTGTTCCACACCAAAGAAATTACAATCACCCGCATAATACCCTGCATTCAGGCAGAATTTCCCTACACCTGCACCGATATCCAGAATATTCGCGCCGGGGGTAGCTGATAGAAAATCAGCCGCTTTTCGGGCAATTTCTATAGGTGTCCAGTGCAAATTGGATAATCGGCTTATGGGGAGAGGATATAACTGATCAAAATTCTTATTGGTCGAAAAGAAGTCTTCTTTTGTCGTATTACTTGTCATTCGCTGTCCTATAATAAGTTGTACCTTTATTAATCTAACAAAATTATCAACTTAAGGTGGGTAGAACTTTGCAAGTTGTCAATTGATGAGTTGATAAAAATCAACTTTTAATATTATGAGTTTAAAAGGCATATTCCCGATAGATAAGTGGATTTTCCGGTCCAGGTCAATTATGGAGAGCCTTTCTGCGGAAGAGATGGAAAGGTTGTTTGCAGATATGGTGGAGCAAACTTACAAAAAGGGGCAGATTATTTTCAGGGAAAATAACCCTGCTTTTGGAATTTATTATATCCAGCAGGGGAAGGTGAAGAAATATAAGCAGGATAGAAATGAGAATGAGCATATTGTATATGTGGCTAATGAGGGGGAGTTGATCGGGTATCATCCTTTATTATCCGGGAATAATTACCCGGACTCTGCTGCTGCGCTGGAAGATAGCAGGATTGCTTTTATACCCAGGGATGCTTTCCTGTCGGCGATAGAATGGGCGCCTAATTTGTCTAAGCATTTACTGAGTGCGCTCAGTCATGAATATAGTGTGTTGGCAAATAGCTTGTCGATTGTGGCAAAGCATTCTGTGCGGGAGCGGTTGGCGATTTCGCTGATTGTGTTGAGAGAGAAGTACAAGTTGTCGGAAAATGATACGAGCGGGGTGGCGATTAACATTTCCAGGAAGGATCTGGCGAGTATGACGGCGACTACGGAGGAGAATGTGGTGCGGTTGTTAAAAGAGTTGAAAAAAGAGGGGATAGTAGGGTCGCTGGGAAGGACGATTATTATTTATAATGTGAAGGCGTTGGTGCAGATGACGAATTATCAGTAAGCTATTTATTATATTTTCTGGCGTAAATAAGGCTATTACGACAAAAAAGCATCAAAAAGTGTCGTAATGGGATTAGAAATGTCGTAAACGCAATCCCCCAAGAAGGTGAAGAATAATGGTTCCAACCTAGGTTTACTCACCCGAAAAGAAGCGACCAGCCTTAAAAAAGATTTGTTCCTCCTCTCACATTTTTTTGTATTCATTATCAGCATTGAGGTATTCTTTAGCCAATAAGAGTAAAGTCGTATTTAATTTTTCCTTAGATAATTAAGCATGGTCCAGGGTATCCCTGAATTTTGGATCCGCTTTTAAAACATTTTCCAGGTCTGTTCTGTGATCTTCTCCCCAACCTTCAATCGTAAATATCACAGGTATTAAACTCTCACCCAATTCAGTCAATTCATATTCTACCTTAGGCACTTTTGTATCAAATACGTGTTTTTTCATAAAACCATGTAACACCAATTCGTTGAGTTGCTTATCCAATACCCGGCGATCGCCATTAGGTATCACCTTCTGTAACTGGACCGGCCGTTTATATCCTTTATAGACATAAGAGATCAGCATCAGCTTCCATTTACCATTCAGCAGCTCTTTAAATAAATGTAATCCACAATATGTCTGAGTGGTCGTTTTCTTTTGATACATATTTCAAATATCCGCATAAAATTGTCCGCTATTGTAATTATTTCTCCCTGAAAATAGCTTTGCAGTCAAAATAATCTCTATGTTGAAATTTACATTTTTAATCAGGAAGGTAGAGGGGATGACGAACGAAGAGTTCGTTAGTTATCATAGAAACCACCATGCGCCTTTGTTTATGTCTCATCCTGAGGCGGGTAAATACGTCAAAAAATACGTTGTTTCTCATCCTGTCGGGATAGCAGGTTTTCCAGCGCCGGAGTACGATGGAATTACAGATATATATTTTTCTTCGCTGGAAGACTTTAATACATTTTTTGCCAATGAGTATTACAAACAGAACATTCAACCAGACGAGCCGAAGTTTTTCAAATCGGTTGAGATAATGATGCTGGTGACGGATGAGAAAGTAGTGGTCGATAATATTGGGTCCTGACGATAAGGATGGAAGTTTAAAAGGACACAAACATATACCTGACCCGTAAGTATCCCGTCCATAAGCCGTACATATCCCGCCTCTATATAGATGCGGGATATGTACGGCTTATGGGCGGGTTATAGGCGGCTTATAGGCGGGTTATCCTCGGGAATGAGCTATGGTAGAGGCGAAGCGAACATTCATATACCTGGCTTAGACATACCCTGAAACTTAAGTGATTGATTCACAATTGTTTGGTTGTTTGGTGGGACAAAACAATACCTCGTTGATATTCCACATCTTCCGGCTGGTTAATAGCAAAGGCTACCACCCGCGCAAAAGAACCGGCCGAATGGCGATTTCAACGGTAAGCGGTGGTAGAGGTACCGGAGATCTTTTGGAAGGGGTGACTAAGCGGTTCACAGGTATACTCAGTTGATTGGCAAAATCCTGCGGAAAACGATACAGGAACTGATTTTCAATGCTTTCAATGGGAAATGGCCGATTCATGTCACAAAATCTAACTAAATCAAATAATACATAACTTCGTGACTCTATGCAGAAAATTATTCAAACCTTTATTATAATCACTTGCTTTGCTTTTACAACCTATGCGCAAAGCAGTGCACCTGAATTGGCGCTCGTAGACGCCAATGGCAAATCCATTACGATCAGTTCTCTGAAAGGAAAGGTGGTATTTATCAACTTCTGGGCTACCTGGTGCCAGCCCTGTGTAAAGGAAATGCCTACCATCCAGGCATTAAAAGAATCCTTTAAAGACGTGGTATTTCTAACAGTAGATATTGACGGCGATTTCCCAAAGTCAAATGCCTACATGGAAAAGAAGAATTACACATTACCTGTTTATTCGGCGCCCACTGCTGTACCACGGGAGTATTACTACCATACAATTCCCGCTACTGACATCCTTAATAAAAATGGAGAGATTGTCTGGCGCACTGACGGTGGTTTCGATTATTCTGCACCGGAAATAAGGAAGATATTAGCTGACCTGATTGCAGGTAAATAAGAAGGTTCACTTTTTAAAGAGACTCCCTTTTATTTAGCATGCCTACCAATGCTGCTAATGCATTTTCACCATACATCACCTCATTGCTTTCCAATGCCTCTTGCGCCAGCACTGTACTACGTGCACGCATTTTATTTTCAAATGCCTCAATAGCAGTTTGTATGTCGTTGTAATTTCCGTTTGTAAGATGCTCGCTTAAATCCAACGCATCCAGCATAGCTGTATTCACGCCCTCTCCAGATGGTGGCATCAGGTGTGCTGCATCACCAATGATAGTGATATTGGAATGCGGTTCCCAGGTTTGATCCAGTGGAAAATAGTTTAACTGCCGGACGGTAAATTTATCACAAGCTTTAAATAAGGTAAAAAAGAGCTCATTCCATCCTTCATAGAATTCGAGCAGGAAGGAATATATTTCGTCCTTGTCGGAAGCATCTATTGTCCAGTCTTCCGGATACTTTGCAGCAGCGTAGAAGGTCAATCCCCCATCTCCACGCGGTTGTACGGTAATAGATTTTTCATCACCCAATACAACCAGGTTTCCATTGGCCACCAGTTCATATATTTCCGGACAGGTTGCCGCTGGATTGTCAATTTCTCCTTGTATAAAGGTAACACCACAATACAGGGTTTGGGTATCTGAAACATAAGGACGGATCTTTGAGCGGGCGCCATCTGAGCCAATTACAATATCTGCTTTGGCTGTTGTACCATTATTGAAAGTCAGTATCCAACCTTCACCGTCCTGCGTCATGGACACAAACTGGCTATCCCATACAACTGTATTGGGGTGTAGGGCATCTTACGTATGGCAACTGTCTTTTAATAATGATGCGTATAATTTTACATCTTTTCTTTCATACAATTTGATGCAGACAGCGGCTATTTCAGAAAGGATCGTAAAGGTCTCTTTGTTTAACGGAAGTGGTTGCACCGGTGTGAGATCTTCCAGTAATTTTAAGTATTCAGGTTTTAGGCTTTTATTGTCGATGATCAGGCTATAAAAAACAGCGTCTTTAAAGGAGATAACACGATGCACCTGGTTTGGATGCATGTAGAATACGGAGGATGGCTTTATAACGACCTTTTGAAAATCCACTTCCATGGTAGTGGCCCCCTTCAGTTGCAGCGTTAATAAATGCCAGCTGTCCCGGTGAGATTGTTGTACATCTTCGAGACCGCGTAGGGATGAGGCCGTGGTCTTAAAAAGCATGATGCCTATATCGGGAGGTAAGCCAATGACAGGAATTGGTTTATTATGCTTCGGCATGAACTTTTTATTTTAGCGCTATAATTTGAATCGTTGAGAGGTAGTACTCATTATTCTCCTACCTCCTTTGTAAATTTATTACATTGCATCAAATTTCAAAAAACAATGAGAACCATTCTGACATTATTAATTTTCATTAGTACTACCGTACATGCACAACAGTACGCCGGAAAACTGAAAATTGAAAAGTTAGTAGACACCACCGTCAACTCTATCGGCCAGAAGATCGTGTACCCACAATTTAAAGATGCAAAGGTGACAATGGCCAAAATTACCTTTCCGCCGGGTGAAACCACTGGTTGGCATAAGCACCTGATCCCTGTATTCTCTTATGTGCTGCAAGGTACTTTGACTGTCGAAATAGAAGGGCATCAGCCTGCTGAATTTAAGGAAGGTACCAGCTTTGTAGAATCTTACGATACCTACCACAAAGGAACAAACAAAGGGATGACTGATGTAGTGCTGTTTGTTGTGTACCTGGGCGGGGATGGACAACCGCTGGCGGTTAAGAAATAAAACTTTGCCGGATGAGGTGGAACCTTTATAAGCTGTGGAGAGCGGGGAAGGTTTGAAGTTCTTATTGTTCGATAAACTGCATAGATTGCATGAGTTCCAGATTCCTGTATAGATGTCTGTCCTGTATGGTATACTGATTCGGCAGACTTAGATCCTGCAGTAGTTTTGCCTGTGCTGCTAATTCATCCTGTACAATTGGGAGAGATCGGAATTCATTTTCTAATCCATTGGAGGCTGCTATTCCATAGAGTACTTCAATCGGCAATTCCCCTGCTCGTGTACCATATCTTCTGCCTGAAGTGATGCCATCATAGATAGTACTAAATGCGCCAACCAGCAGCGTGATACAAAACTCACTCAATATGGTATCTCTTAGATCATCATAAGTTTGATGAAGAATATCTCCTGGATTGAGAAATGCGCCCTCATCATCAAACTCAGCCGGGTAGGTCTTTCCGAAGACCTGCTCAAACTCATCGGGGTTGATGTGCTTTGCTGCTATTGCCTTCCAGCAGAAATCCCACATTTCACGGAGCTGCTCAAAATGGGCTTCGTACCCTTCGTGGTTTTTGGCCAGCAGGTCATATGCATACGCGATATTCCACATGTTCCAGAATAGCAGGTTCTCCTGCAAGACTTCCGAAAATTCTGTTTTCATTCTTCTATTTCAATAATTTGCAGGGGTAAAGGTAACTGAAAAATAATCAAAATAATTATCTCGCAAACCCCACGCCGATCAGCTGATAGCCCTCATCCGTTCTGATAAAATCCAGTTGTCCTTTTTCATTACTGCCTTCAAAGAAAATACTGATAAGCAAGGTTTTTCTCATGAGTATATGTTTAAGTAATAAGACGTAGAATTGTTGAAATTCCATATCTTATAGTACAAATCCTATATTTTATGATGAATTCCCTCAAAATCCCGTTATTGATTTTTTTTCTGTGCTGTTCCCTTCAAACATTTTGCCAGATTACTAATCCACGCACCCTTTCTGACGAATGGGGAGAATATGGTATCGGAGATCCTTACATTTTTAAATTCAGAGGTAAGTTTTACCTGTACTGTAGTACCCGCGATGATCAGAATGGTGTAAAGTGCTGGAGCAGCTGGGACCTGGTGACCTGGACCTACGAAGGTCTGGCTGTGCCTGCATCCGTAACGACTTCCAAAGGCGCTTATGCCCCCGAAGTCATTTACTGGAACGGCACTTTTTACATGTACACCTCACCGGCAGGTAACGGACATTATGTATTGTCCGCCGATAGTCCAACAGGGCCTTTCTCTTTGCAGACGGGCAACCTGGGGCATTCTATCGATGGCTCCGTTTTCATCGATGACAATGCGTCTATGTACTTCACGAATGCCAGTGGCAGTGGTATACAGGGATCAGCAATGAGTAGTCCCTTAGTGATCGGATCTGCCACTACTTTGAGTGGTGCTAACCTCAATGGCTGGACAGAAGGCTCCACGCTCTTTAAACGTAATGGGGTATATTACCTGACCTATACAGGTAATCACGTATTCAGTAAAGGTTACCGGGTGAACTATGCTACCTCCACGGCGCCATTGGGTAGTTACACCGCTGGTGCCAACAATCCTATTCTGCTCAATACGGAAGGGACTTTCTTTGGCCTGGGGCATAGTAGTTCTTTTATTGGTCCTGACCTCGATACCTGGTTCATCACTTATCATAACCTGCTTGGTCAAAGTAGTATCGTAGGGCCTAACCGAAAACTGAACATTGACCCGATGGGTTTTAATGGTGACCGGATACAGGTATATGGTCCGACTAACTGGACACAACCTTCTCCTGCTTTGCCTGTTTTCTACGATCGTTTTGACCGGACAGCTATTGGTAGTACCTGGACGAATGTGAATGGCGGGACCTGGGGTATTTACAACCAGGAACTGATGTGGCAGGATACAAAAACGACCACTACCTGGTACAAACAAATTACCACAGCTACCAGTGCCGCAAATTACACAGCCGAATTCAATATGAAAGAAATGGAGAGGGGTACGAATGCTGCCCGCTTTGGCGCTGTGTTTTCTTACATTGATGAAAATACGTATGGTACGGCGTTGTTAAGTAGTTATGATAACACATTAGAAACCGATATCAAGGTAAACGGTACTTCAATTGGTGTCAATGCCATTGCCCTGCCTCCCGGTTATGACTACCAGAAATGGCATGTGATCAGGGTAGAAAAAGAGGGGACTACCTTCCGGATATATGTAGATGGCATGCTGAAATCTACCCGTACAGCCAATATCACGGCTGGTGGTAAGATAGGGGTAACGACCTATAGCGATCACGCTGATTTTGGGTACACAGCTTTTAGCAACAAGGTAAATGGCAGTGGCGTATTTAGTTTTTATAAACCTGTACCGGGTACTATTCCTGCCGTGCATTACAATGAGGGTGGGGAAGGAGTTGGTTATCATGATTTGTCTGGTGGTAATACAGGAGGTAAATACCGGACAGACAATGTAGATATTCGTGATAGTGAGGAAGGTGGTGAGAATATTGGCTGGAACCAGACAGGTGAATGGTATCAGTACAATGTGAATGTGCAGGAAACGGGGCCATATCATTTGGGGTTGCGATATGCAACGACTTACACCGCCTGCAAACTACGGGTGTATTGTGATGGTGCGGATGTATCCGGGATCATTGCCATTCCGGCTACGGGTGCCTGGACAACCTGGCGTACGGCTGTGCTCCGGAACCTGAATCTAACTGCCGGTAATCATACGATTCGTTTGGAAACGGTAGAAGGGGAGTTTGATTTTGCGTTTTTAAAATTTGAATCAGGTAGTACCATTACCCCCAGTGGCGCTGACAATTTTGATGCGGGTAGTTTTAATGCATCATGGAACTATGACAATGGTCCATGGGCAGTATCTGCCGGGAAGGCGGGTATTAATGGCTATGGGAAAAGGACGATGGGCAATGTAGGTTGGACGGATTATACGGTGGAGGCGGATGTCACCTGTCCTTCAGGTGGTAATGGTGGTTTGATATTCCGTTCCCGTAATCCGGCGGCAGAGCAGTTTGGGAATTCTACGGATATCAGTTCTGATTACCAGCAGGGGTATTATGCAGGTATAGAGGCCGGGGGGATCGTGTTTGGGAAGGAAAACTATAACTGGACGACGTTGGCTTACAAGAGTCAGGCTTTGACGGCGGGGCAGTCTTATAAGCTGAGGGCAGTGATAAGTGGGGATGTGATAAAGATCTACCTGAATGATATGTTGACGCCGGTGATAGAATATACGGATACGAACCCGTTCATCAGTGGCAAGGCAGGGATGCGGGTACATGCGGCGAATATGACGTTTGATAATTTCCTGATTTCTACTGATACTGGAACGGGGTTGTTGAATTGTAGGATGGAGGAGTAAATGTTATTTGTTAAATTATTATTTTGTTCTGATGGTCTGGGCATGTAGTTTCCCCCTCTTGCCCAGTGCCATTACTACATCATACAATGTCTGACTATACTCCGTCAGGTGATAGGTATAGGAATGCACCAACAGAGATGAGATCAATTTTCATAAAAAAAGCCTCCGGGATTTTATTCCCCCGGAGGCTTTTAATTTTATTTTAAATCGAACCTATTTTAAATCTAATGTATTTAGATCAAACTTATTTGGATCAAACTTATTTGGATCAAACTTATTTACATCAAACTTATTTACATCAAACCTATTTAGATTAAACCTATTTAGATTAAACCTATTTAGATTAAACCTATTTCACATCAAACCTATTTCACATCAAACCTATCGAGGTTCATCACCTTCGTCCACGCTTTCACAAAGTCGTGAATGAATCGTTCCTTTCCATCTGAACTACCATACACTTCCGCAATCGCTCTCAATTCTGCATTAGATCCAAATACCAGGTCCGCACGTGTTGCCGTCCATTTAACATTGCCAGTGGCGCGATCTGTTCCTTCAAACAATTCCTGCTCAGTAGTCACTGCTTTCCAGGCGGTATTCATATCCAGCAAATTCACAAAGAAGTCATTTGTCAGTTTGCCCGGCGTAGTTGTCAACACGCCATCAGCTGATCCGTCGTAGTTTATATTCAATACACGCAGACCACCGATCAATGCTGTCAGTTCAGGCGCTGTGAGTGTAAGCAGGTGAGCTTTATCAATCAACAATGACTCAGTAGATACAGATGATTTGAATTTACGATAGTTACGGAAACCATCAGCCTGTGGTTCCAGGAAACCTACAGATTCCACATCCGTTTGTTCCTGTGTAGCATCCATACGGCCGGGTGTAAATGGAACAGTAATATCCTGTCCTGCATCTTTCGCGGCTTTTTCAATTGCTACACCACCTGCCAGTACAATCAGGTCAGCGATGGATACTTTTTTAGCAAACTCGTTCTGTATTGCTGTTAGTTTATCCAACACCTTTTGTAACTGTGCGGGGTTATTCACTTTCCAGTATTTCTGTGGCGCCAGGCGGATACGTGCACCATTTGCACCACCGCGTTTATCAGAGCCACGGAAGGTAGAAGCAGAAGCCCATGCGGTAGACGCCAGTTCAGAGATGCTCAGGCCGGAAGCCAGTATTTTCTCTTTCAGTGCAGCTATATCGCCATCATTCACCAGTTCATGATCAATAGCTGGAATCGGATCCTGCCAGAGCAGTTCTTCCTGTGGAGCGTCGGCGCCAAGGTATAATACCTTTGGCCCCATATCACGGTGTGTGAGTTTGAACCATGCTCTTGCAAACGCGTCTGCAAATGCATCCGGGTTTTCAAAGAAGTTCCTTGATATCTTTTCATATGCCGGATCGAACCGTAAAGCGAGGTCCGTAGTCAGCATAGTAGGACGGTGTTTTTTGCCACTGTCATATGCATCCGGTATAATATTATCAGCATCTTTTGCTACCCATTGGTGAGCGCCGGCAGGGCTCTTGGTGAGTTCCCATTCAAAACCGAAGAGGTTCTCAAAGAAGTTGTTGCTCCACTGGGTAGGTGTTTTTGTCCATATTACTTCCAGGCCACTGGTAATAGTATCGGCGCCTTTGCCGGAGCCATAGCTATTACTCCATCCCAGACCCTGTGCTTCTATGCCTGCGGCTTCCGGTTCTTTGCCTACATGATCAGCAGTAGCTGCGCCGTGGGTTTTACCGAAGCTGTGACCGCCTGCGATGAGGGCAACAGTTTCTTCATCATTCATAGCCATACGACCAAAGGTATCACGGATATCTTTGGCAGCTGCAATGGGGTCAGGATTACCATCAGGACCTTCAGGGTTTACATAGATCAAACCCATCTGTACAGCAGCGAGTGGTTTGTCGAGGTAACGGGAGTGAATATCGCCATCTGCATTATCATCTGATACCAGTACGCCGCGGTTTTCAACTACACCTTCAGAGCCGTGTGCGTAACGCACATCGCCACCCAGCCAGGTGGTTTCAGAACCCCAATATACATCTTCGTCCGGTTCCCATTTATCGACACGTCCACCTGCGAAGCCAAAGGTTTTGAAGCCCATAGATTCGAGGGCAATATTGCCGGTTAAGATCATGAGATCAGCCCAGGAGATCTTGTTGCCATATTTTTGTTTGATAGGCCAGAGTAGTCTGCGGGCTTTGTCCAGGCTAACGTTGTCAGGCCAGCTGTTGAGTGGCGCGAAACGTTGTTGGCCGGAACCGGCGCCGCCACGACCATCGGTAACGCGGTAGGTACCTGCGCTGTGCCATGCCATGCGGATAAAGAGGGGACCGTAATGGCCGAAGTCAGCAGGCCACCAGTCCTGAGAGTCGGTCATGAGTGCATGGAGGTCTTGCTTAACGGCTTCGAGATCCAGGCTTTTGAAGGCTTCGGCATAGTTGAATTCGTCGCCGAGAGGGTTGGATAAAGGTGATTGTTGACGAAGGATGTTGAGTTTAAGTTGGTCAGGCCACCAGTCACGATTCCTGGTGCCACCACCAGCGACTGGGTTTTTCATACTGCCATTGTGGAATGGGCATTTACTGATGTCGTTTGATTCTTTTCCCATTGTTTTTATTTTATGGTATTAAATGAAAGCTTACGGTGTTGTTTTTACAAGCAGGATGGTAAAAGTAGGACTTTAAGGATATAAACAAGATTAATATATTCTATATTTTAATAGTTTAAATCTATATAATGCCATTTATAAATAACTAATGAGGGGAGGGGTTTGTTCGGATTTAATATAAAATTCATATAAAGAGCTTATCAAAAAAATAGCCCCGAAGTATAAACTTCAGGGCGCTTCAAAACCTAAAATTAAAATATAAATCTTACTAATATTGATAGTGTGTCAGTTGCAGTTTTCTTTAAAAAAATCACCCGAATCTCCCGTGCAGTTGCCTGCTGCCGGCTTGACTAAATTCAAAATGATACACTACTCTAATACTTTGCATCCTTCTTCAGATATATTTTCTTCTTCTCCGTCTGTTGCTGTATACTCTTATATATCTTATTCGTAAATGAACTATCTACATCTTCCGCCTTCCTGCTCTTCAGGTCCTTTTCTATATACGCCTGCCGCATCTTCACATACTTATCTAACTCCTTGTTCAAACTATCCCTTACCGCCACTTTTTTCTTTAAATATTCCTCCCGCTGCACTACTGTCATCTTCTTCATTTCCTCCGGTAATTCTTCCGTTTTTATAGATTCAACACTCACGGATTTATCTTTATAGTTCTCCAGCAATTCCTTCTTTCCATAATACCCACTCTTCCCCGCTTTTGTAGCATTATACTCCGCCCGCTGCGCTTTCACATTTGCCGCCACATTCGTACTGATATATTTGCTCTTTGATACTTTTGCAGAATAGGCCACTTTCTCATCTTCACTACCATAATACAGCCTGCTATCATCCAACTGATCTGATAACCGTGCAATCTGATTATCATAAGGGGTATTCACCTGTATATCATTCGCATCCATATTTACCTGCGTAAAGCTTCCCTGATTACACTGTGCTATATCTTTCCACACCTGCATCGCTTTATAATTATCCCCCATCAGGATCGTGTTTAATACAATATCTTTCTGCGTAGCCAGCTTACAACTTACCGGGTACTTCACATCATCCCTGTAATCCATATGCGGGGGGCAATCTCCCACCAAAAACACCGTCTTGTAGGTGCTTTGCGCCGTATCCCATTTAAACTTCGTTACCGCCTCATTCAAGGCCTGGTTCACACTCTCCGGACTATCTCCTCCACCATCTGCACTCATCTGCATCAACTGCTCATACACATCATCCATATCACCCGACAAAGCCACTCTTCTCGTAATAAACTGGTCTCCCCTGTCCCTGTAAAATATTAAACCTATCTCAATGACAGGCGCAGGCTCCGCCTGTGCGAGACTTCCCGCAATAGACCATATTTTTTCTTTGGCAGCGCCGATCAAACCGGTCATACTACCTGTTGCATCCAATGCAAATACTACCTGAATTTTAGATTGAGCGTGGGGAGAATCAATTATAACGGGGGAAGGAGAGGATTCCATAACAGGGTGCTTACGCACAGCGCCCATCAGGAATAACGCACAGAAAAAGGTGCCAATGGGGATAATGTACTTTGGACTCATGGAAAATGGATTTTCTTTCATGATTCCCGGAAAATCCATTTTCCATAAATATAAATGTTAAGAAAAACCTAAAGGTTGGGGAGTATTCACTTTATAAGCCGGTGTTTTCAGCGCCGCAGCTTCCCGCAGGGTGATCATCCGCTTCAGTTCCGGATCCCATACTTTGAGCTTTAAACATGCAATCACCTCCCTGATCCGCAGACTGGTGGTCTTTGCCTGTTGCAACTCCGGAATCTCCGCCATGGCCTGTGGCAAACGGTAAAATGGAATACGTGCATTCAGATGGTGAATATGATGGTACCCGATATTCGCAGTTACCCAGTTCATAAACGGTGACATCACCATAAAGCTGGAAGATAATAACGCGGCCTCATGATAACACCAGTCCTCACTATCATTGAATGTAACACCCGGAAAATTATGCTGGGCATAAAACAGGTATGCTCCCATACAGCAGGCGATGGAAAAAGGTATCAGGATGAACAGCGCCCATGCCTCCCAACCCAGGAAATAGATCACCGCCGCGCTACCGCAGAAATGCAATACCAGCGCTAACAGACTATCCAGGTGCTTTTTGGGACTACTTGCAAATGACTGCAGGCACATACCAATCATGAACATAAAGATGTAGCCACACAGGATCGTGAGCGGATGCCTGGTGAAGAGGTATCCCCTTCTTTCTCCACGACTCATTTGCTCAAACTTTTGTCTGGTAGCAATGGGATAAGAGCCAATGCTGGCACTGAACAGTTTTGAATTATGTTTATGATGATAATCGTGAGATCTTTTCCAGATGCTGGTAGGTGCCAGTACATAGATCCCGAAAAGAACCATGATGGCTTCTGCCGGTTTTGAATTATGTAATATTGTATGGTGCTGATGATCGTGGTAAATGACGAATGTCCGCACAATCAGTAAACCCGCAAAAATGCTGGCCGCCAGCCTTAAAATAAAATATGGCAATACCAGCGTGCCCGTCAATGCCAGTATCAGCAACCCCAAAGTTGTAGTGAGGTGGAACCAGCTCCTGGACCTGATTTCATTGGCATATGGTTTTGTTGCCAGGATAAGGTCTTTCCCTTCGCGCATAGAATGAATAATTTTAACGTTGTGGTATAATTAGAAATTATATGGTCGGTACCGCTATAGGTTGTGGTTGGCGTTTGTGTTTCCATCTTCTGTGAGACCAGAGCCAGGTGGCTGGCTGGGCAATGATATCCTGTTCCAGTTTATGGGTATGGATCTCTGTGATAGCGCCTTCTGGCTCGTTCGTTGGTGCTTCTACCAGCATGGAAGCTTCTACGGAGTAGTAGCCCCTTTTCACTTTGTTCACTGTTACATACACTACCGGGTAGTTCATTTTCTGCGCGATCTTTTCTGTTCCCTTAAATACGGGGGTATCCTGGTTTAAGAAGGCCATCCAGTGAGCCGTAGCGGGTTGTGGTGACTGATCGGCGATGAATGCGGTGGCGTTTATTTCCTTCCTGTTCTTTACCATTTCGCGGAATGTATCCTGCATGGCGATCAGCTTTGTGCCAAAACGGGTACGCATTTTATACATCAGGGCATCCAGATTTTTGTTGGACAGCGGATGATAAATCACATACAATTGCTGTTTGAGCAGAATGCTGAATGAATTGCCTGCCCATTCCCAGTTACCTTTGTGCCCCATTACCAGTATTACACTTTTCTCCTCTTCGGCCAGCTTGTTAAAGAGGGCGATGGTGTCCGGTGTAAAAACACAGCGTTTTAACATGGTCTCTTTGCTGATGACAAGCGTCTTGAACGTTTCGAGGAACATGTCGCAGAGATAATGATAAAATTCCTTGCAGATTGCTGTCAGCTCTTTTTCCGACTTATCAGGGAACGACGCACGAAGATTATTCATGACAACTTTTTTCCTGTAAGAAAGAACATGATATAACAGAACGTACACGACGTCTGAAAGCAGGTACAATACTCTAAACGGTAATAGCGCCAGACCGTAAGTAGCAAATTGTAAAAGGTAATAGGTAAAGGACAATTTCTTCTAAAGTTTATGGAGTAAATGTATGGCAATTTAATAGTATTTAATAATTTCTGAGAATAAATATAAAAAGGTGAGCGAACGATTTTGTTCACCCACCTAAGTTGACTATTTCCTGAATCCTTTTTAACCGGGTTTCCGGTCGTTTTGCCAGTACCAGTTTTTGCAGATAATTTTTTTGCACTGACCTGCTTAAACCCGTGAAATGAGCCTTTGAACCCCTTCTGGATTTAAAAGCTTTCTCCAGGTCTTTGGGTATCTTTAGCTCTTCTACTTCGTCGAGTATAGACCATGACCCATTTTGCCTGGCCAGGTGGATACATTGATGGCCGGCAGGCATCATGAGTCCGGTGGCTATGAGTCGTTTTACTTTTTCTTTGTTGATTTTGGACCAGACACTGGTGGGCTTTCTTTTTGTGAAGAACTGCATGAATTTTTCTTCATCGATAGTTCTTGCCGTACTGTCGATCCATCCAAAACAGAGGGCTTCGTCTACGGCTTCGCTCCAGGTGAGGGTAGACCGGTTTGCCTGCTTTTTGTAATATACGAGCCAGATGAATGGCGCACTACTATGGTTCTCCTGTAGCCATTGGCGCCATTCCTGCCTGTTGGCCGGGCAAAATGTTTCCATTATTTCATCGCAATTAAGATCGCATTTACAATCAAAATACCCACTAAATGATAGCTGCCGCTAATGATGCCGTACAGAATGGGTCTGGGAATATTGGGATTGATGGCGATGTTCACGGTATTCGCTACCAGAAAACCTATGCCGATCAGCAAGCCAAATTCGATGCCTGCTTTTATGGAGGAAATCTGTAGCGCGTACAGCAACAAGGCAGTGGTAATGGTAATGACCAGTGAGCAAATGGCGGGTCCGACGATGAAGATAGGCTTGTTGGGCAGGGTTTCATTTTCCTTGCCCAGTGAGCGCCGGTAAGGCTTTGGGAACCATACGGTGAACCATAGAGCGCCATGGATTGAGTAGGCTACAAAAGCGATGGCAACGCTTATCCAGTTTAATTGTGCGAATTGACTGATCATTGATTTTAACATTTATACAACAAAGCTATAAACCGGGTATGACAGCCCTATGTCAGGAGGGGGTAAAATTATTTTTAGAAAGTTTCTAAGAGGTTGTCCCTTTATTATGTGCGGGTATTACCACTTATTCTCCGCTGCGCAACTGGCAGGTAGGTAAGGGGCATAAGGTAGCTATAGTTGGCTTAGGTGGCCTGGGACATATGGCAGTGAAATTTGCCGTAGCTTTTGGTGCAGAAGTAACTGTACTTAGTTCTTCTGTCCGTAAAAAAGAAGCCGCTTTAAAACTAGGTGCACATCATTTTGTAGTCACTACCGATGAAGAACAATTCAAATCAGTACAGCGCTCATTTCATTTTATCATCGACACGGTCGCTGCTGATCATGATATCAATCCTTACATCGCTGCATTAAAAACAAATGGGGTTTATATCAATGTGGGGATGCCTGCAAAACCCTGGTCTATTCCTTCCTTCAGTCTGGCTGCCGGCAATAAAGTTGTAGCTGGATCAGGTGCTGGCGGACTGGCACAAACGCAGGAGATGCTGAACTTCTGTGCGGAGCATAAAATTGTCTCTGATGTAGAGGTGATTAAGATACAGGATATACAGACCGCTTTTGAACGGTTGGAGAAAGGGGATGTGTTGTACAGGTTTGTGATTGATATGAGTAGTTTGTAAAAAAGAGGAGGCTACCTTTTAAAAGTTTTAAAAAGTAGCTTCTTTTCTTCGAATTATTTCTTCTTCAACCCCGGGTTATTTCTTTTTCAACTTTGTATTATTTCTTCTTCAACCATTCCTGGTATTTCCCCTCAAAAAATAAATTCCCCTCCTTGACCCATTGTGGCGTCTGCACGGTGAAATGATCTCCCGGATAATATACAAAATCAATACCCGCCTTCAGTTCCTTCATTTTCTTTTCCATCATTCTAATCGGGTAGTTCAGTAGAAAATTATCCTGGTTCCCTACCGTAATTCTTATCTTACCATCCAATTTATTTTTTACCTGCTCCCAGTTTTTCACCAGATAAGCAGATATATCATATTTCTTCCAATGATTGAACACGGCTGAATCTATCTCCCCTTTATATGGCTCTACCAATCGCAGCGGACTTCCATCCGGTCCTTTGGGCCCAAATACCGCATCAAATGAATGCATCTGTTCTCCTCTATAGATCACCGTTTCCATCTGGTATGCATTCCGCATATAGATCCATGGTACCTGTCCTGCAATAGTACCTAAAGGACGTAACGTACTATCCTTGTCATAATACATGTTCTCATGCGCATATAAATCTATCTTCTGAAAACTATGAAAATCTACCGGATCAGGAGAGCTGGACCAGCAGGCTGTAAACTGATCGGGATACTGTGTCTGTAACCATAATACACTCCAACCACCGCTACTATGGCCATGCAGGAAGCGCGCTCCATTACAACGATACGTTTTTTCCAGCTGAGGAATGAATTCTTTAATCAATGCATCCGCCCATGGTCCATTGTTATCACTGTTCGCATATACACTATGCCCTAATGGACAATTTCCATCCAGGTATACGCCTATACACGGTATGGTATCTATGGGTTCCATCGGATTCGGATACCCGGAGAAATAATGATAGTTACCAGTAAATCCAAATATCACAAACTTGACGGGAAACTTTCGCTTAGGCGAAGTATAATATTCCTTTGGTAACCGGATCGCTGCATTCAAAGAATAAGGTGTTTGATGGAAATCACTCAGCAATTTAGAAGGTACCTTTAGTTCTTTGATGTAATCAGTCTCCGTAAAGGTATATGCAGGGATGATGTGATCCGCCTGGATGCTGAAGGTCTCCTGACTTTGATAGCGCAACCGTATTTTTCGCGAAGTGCTATATAAATTACCGGGGGACTGCCCAATGAATTGTCCGCCCAGGTTGCGATCCCATACTACCTGCACATAGTATTCTCCCCGTTCGAGGTCAGGCAATGGAACAGGAAAGGTGAGTGCACTTGCCTGGATCAGGACCGATTCTCCGGGATTGATATTTTCTACATTTATCCTTACACAGGGGGCGTTATCCAGAAGTGAGGAGGCCTGGCGGGGTTCCTTCGAAGTTTTGGAAAGATAAACGAGAATGCTGCCGGTGAATGGTGTGGAAAGCAGGCTGTCGGGAAAACTGACGCTGAACTGCTGGGCGAAAGAATGAATACAAAAGAGCAGTGAGCAAACAAAAACGGAAGTTGATTTCATATAGAATATGTGTCTACAACCTAAATTAAAGAGAATTTTTATATCTTTTGCAATATTTAAAGGGTAGGATATGAGATATGCAGTAATAGACCTGGGTACAAATACATTTCATTTGCTGATAGCAGAAGGTGTAGATCAGATTTTATATAAAACGACTGCACCGGTATTGTTAGGGGAGGGAAGGATCAATCAAAATATGATCATACCGGAGGCAATGGAAAGGGGCATTCGTACGCTCAGGCAATTCAAAGCTACCATTGACAATTATAAAGTAGATACGATCAAAGCAGTGGCTACATCTGCCGTACGTAGTGCAGAAAACGGGCAGGAATTTGTAGCTAAAGCAGCAGAGATTGGGATTCATATAGAAGTGATTACCGGCGAAGCAGAAGCAGGATATATATTCAGCGGGGTGATGGCAACTGGCCTGATAAAACAAACGACCCTTGTGATGGATATTGGTGGGGGAAGTACGGAGTTTATTATCTGTAATCCGGAAAAGGCGCTCTGGAAGAAAAGCTATAACATAGGCGCAGCCAGGTTGATGCAGGCTTATTTTCATTCAGATCCGTTGAGTGATACGGAGCATCAGTCTATTATAGATCATTTACACAATACATTACCTGATTTAAAAGAGGCGTGTGCACAATACAAGCCTTCTTTGCTAGTAGGTTCTGCGGGTGCTTTTGAATCATTTGCTGCGTTATTGAATGATGGAAATGAAATAGGGGAGGTGGCTTCAGCGGGTTTGGATATAGATAGATACAAAGCAATTTCTAAAAGGTTAATTCATGCTACACACAGTGAACGTGCAAATATGAAAGGCTTAATTTCCCTGCGTGTAGATATGATCGTCATTGCTGCTATCATTACGGATTATGTATTGGAGCAGTTGAACTTACAGCAATTAAGCCTTTCTACTTATGACCTTAAGATGGGCGTTTTAGCCGGTCTCCTGGATGATTACATCAGGGAACCAAAAGAAGGGAGTATCATACTTTGATACCCCCTAAAAAAACTATTCACCATATTTTAAAAGGAATTCAGGATTGATAGCTTTGAAGGTCACCCTGCTATGTACAAAATGATTGTTGTACAACTCTATCCGTTCTTTTACAGGACGGATAACGATGCCCTCCGCCCATGCCTCTGTACAGATGCTACTCCTGATAGTGGCTTTCTTTACCAGCTCCTCAATGTCATTTTCTAATACGTAATCCGTACTCAATACTGGTACAGTGCTCAGTTCCAGTGAAGACATCAGCGAAGTGAATCTATCAAAATCCAGGTATGCAGCATTGTCTATGTCAAATACATTGAAGAACCGGATGTGCTGCCCGCGTAACTTCAGTTTATTACCCTGTATACCTTCGCCAATCATTTCTCCCTGGAAGGCATAGTTGCCATTCAGTGATCGAAGTTTGTTTTCAATATCCTGCTCTCTGGCTACTTTCCATAGACTGTTCTCACTATCTTCCAGTAATTCCAGGTTACGGCTACATACGCCGAATTCACCATTGTTGATGAAGTAAGTGGTAGAGCTACCATCCAGCTTTTCAGTGATGTAGCAGGTCTCGCCAACGTATTTGTCGAGTATATCCTGCAATACCTGTACCCGGGTCTCATCCGTTTTGGGTATAAAACCGGGGAAGGGGCCTTTCGCCACGCCATTCAGACACGCAGGCATAGGAGGGTCGTATTTGGTAATGCCCAGTGCATCGGTGCAATCAGCGCCTTCCTCCACTTCAAAACCTGCAGGCAGGTAGGAGAGAGGGAAAGCAATGCCCTGGGAGATCTGGCCTCTCAGTCTTGCAGTCTTGATGCGCATGCCTCTGGCTCGTAAGAATTCAAATTCGGGTTTAGGGTGCATCAAACTATCGATCTCGCAATAGATGCAGAGATCACCGGGGTTAAATTCATCTTTCTTTACGACTAACTGCCAGCCAAGCACATAGGCTTTCTCTATGGCATCAGCACCTTCGATAGGTTCCAGTTTTTTGATCCTTTGGATACTTGCTAGTTTTCTCATGTTAAATGTAGGTTGGGATTAAAAAGAAAAAGCCCCGCAATTGCTTGCGGGGCTTGTATTATACGGAATAAGGTAATCCTTTATTTATCAGTACAATAAGCCCCACACAGCGGATAACGGAGATATTCGTCTCCGCTGATCATTGGTGCTATTTGTTGTACTTGTTTCATTTTAAAGTTTTGCGGGAGCAAAGGTATAGGAATTTTTTAATTTCATTTCACTATTCCAGATAAATTTTTCATTGTGGCAAATTCTGGTTGTTGTTCAAACCGTCCTTTATCTTTAAAACCATTCTTCACTGCATTTTTCAATGCTGTCGCTGCATGATCCGCATCTCCTGCACGAGCATACAATATCGCAGAGAAATAATACGCTTCGCTGTTGGTAGGATCCGCCAGTTCATAAAGGTCTACAAAATGTCTCGCCACCCCATCGGTATGACTCGCCATATAATGGTTGCTTACAGAATAGAACATCAGAGACAGATAAGCCAATAGCCGTTGGTTCATCGCGCCTTCAAAAGAGGGGAGTTGTGCCCCCGCATTCAGGCTGCTAATGGTTTTGGGCCAGTAAGCGGTATCCTGGGTACCGAGGTTCGCATTATAAGACTCCTTGGTATTTTGCTCTTTTATCAATACCGCCATCTGCTCTTGCGACTGTGTTTTATATGCAGGATTACTCAGGATGATATCTAATTGATTTTTAAAGAAATTATCATTTGGCATATAACTGAGCAATAACCTGCACTCTGTTTCCGCTTTCAGGAACTGATTCGACTGTACAGCCATTTCCATCCTTGTGCGGGTCTTCGCCATAAAATCTGGTGGCGCAGCGCCTTCATCCGCTTTGATACCTGCAAATGCTACATCCATGGACGTAGCCGGTGCCCATTCATGTTTGCCATTGTAAGTGATCAGGTGATGCTTCGTGTTGGTTTTGTTCAAAGCCATATGATACCCCAGCAGGTCTGTCAGGTTCAGGTCTCCTTCGCCCGCTACTGTGGTATAGGTAAAAGGAAAATCTCCTGGCGGCGTACCATCCGGTAATCCTGCACCATTGACAATCACCGATTTAATACCCGGATGATTCAATGCTACATATCCCGCAACTTTTGCTCCACCTGAAAATCCAAGGGTGTATACATGGTTGGTATCAATCTCTAACCGTGCTCTTGTATCCTTTTCCAGTGCCTGCCAGATGTTTTCCGTCGTGCTCCAGTCGTTCCCGTTTTTAGAATTATTACTCCCCACCAGGATATACCCATACTTGTCTGCCAGTGCTTTATAATTATTCAAAGGCAATACTCCCGCACCATGGGCATCAAAGCAATACATAACAGCTCCTTTGTGATCCGGCGGGATATACAGGGCATAGGTCTGCGATGGATTGGCCTTAGAGACCACGGTATCAATGACTTTCCCGGTAGGGAAGCTTTCTGTATGACTACAGGCTGTAGCCTGTAATATAAAAAGGAGCAAAAAACATCTCATGGCATAAATGTAAATCATTTATTAAAGTCATTATCTTCACAGTCTATAAAAACCATTATTTTGAGCTTCAAAACCTTGCCACTAAGAGCAGCCCTGGAAAACGATTTGTTAGACTCCCTTACGACTGACTATGATCTGTTCGAAGAAAACCCGGATACCCTACAAATCAGGATATACGAAGGGGATACTGTACTAAACGAATTTTTAGACCTATATGACCTGTATTATGAACAGAATGTTGCTGGCATTATTGTAAACGGGAACCTCACCGTCAATGCCCCTATTATGGATTTTGAACTGGATACCTACAGTTGCTTTCTGTTGGTAAACGGTTCCCTGACCTGTACCCGCCTCGTAGCAGGCTGTGTAGAAATCATTGTGAATGGAGATGTAACGGTCGCCGATGTCATGGTCGCCTATTACAACCATGGCAATGTGGAAATATCCGGCGACCTGAATGGAGAGTTATTGATCATTGATGATCATAGTGGGAAGATAAAAGGTACCATCCATGCGGCCACTTATTGTCGTGGATGGCAGATTCCGGCTGCAGATTATACCGACTGGAAAAAGATCCTCTTACCGGAAATCGCTGCTCAATTGCTGGATGATGACAATTATCTTTTTGCAGGTGATGCAGGTTTCCTTCAATTATTAAAGGAAGGTGTGCCTGTGTTCAAATCTTCATTGAAGCATATTTCTGCCGATAATAATCCCGTTCCACAAATTGTAGGCTTTGATGTTATTAAACCATTGGTACAGCATTTACCGGCTAAGTACGAAGGCTATCCATTGGCGATGGTGGAAAAAATGCCGGAACGCAATGAGCTGAAATTTTTGCTCTACAATGGAACCACGGTACTGGAATCACTGGATCTCGATGTACCGGATTATTTTGGCATTATTGTTATCGGTGATCTGATTGTGAATGGCAATATCTTGAACGAAGAAACTGATGGTGCCTGCTCACTGATAGTATTAGGAAATCTAAAAGCAAAGAACGTCATCGTTGGAGGTCAGCTTATTTACGTAACCGGATATGTAGCGGTAAAAGAATTGCTGATGGGGATTTATAACCATGGGGAATTTAATAGTCAATCATATGTATGGGCACCGATAGTGGTTGCAGATGATTACCGTTTCCATTTCTCAGATTTCGCCCGTGTGAAAGTATTGGATTTTAATGATGACGATGATAAGGATATTATTAAAGAGAAGTTGATTGATGAATTGTTTGACCAGGAAGACTGGTTCTTATATTATACCACGGTGAAGGAGGGTATTCCTTTGTTAAAACCTTTGATCCAGCGCAATGTTATTTCAAAGGGAGATTTTCTCAACCTGCTGAATGTCCCTTTGTTTGGGCCGGATCATACGCGGGTAGCGATTAATGAAGATGGCTGGCATATTGCATTGAATAAAGGTGGGGAGATAGATGAAGAAGGAGACACTGTACCCAGTTCAATTACAGCTATTCATACGGATGATGAGAAGAATTTTTTCTGGTACATTACAGATGAGGATACCATTGGTACATTAATAGAGAATGAAGATGAAAGATGGGTATCGGCGCCGGTAGAAATGCAGGCAGAAGTGCTGAAGATATTCAACATTGCCGAAACGTATGTGAACCGAAAGGTCAATTGGAATAATAAGCTGATCAAAAACGTCGATAAAGAGCAGCTTTGGAAACTGATCTGGATGTTTAGAAATACACCTGATGAAACGATCTTTCAGGGATTGGCGGGGTCTGTATTCAACAGGGTATTGTATGCGGCGCAGTTTCCTTATGCATATATCTTTACTAAGTATCAGGAGGATAGCCAGCATCGTGGGTTAGCTGACAGTCCTTACTGGCTGGTAGGCGCTGCATTGTTAGATGGATTGATAGCAGCGGGACTGGCAGGTGAAATTACAAGGTCGGTGCCACTGTCTGAGCGGGTAGATGAACTGAATAGTATTTTAGATTATTATTGGGGCGTGAATATTCAGTTGCACGAGCGGTTTGTAAAAGATCCGATAGACAAGAGTTTTATGTGTGGATTGAATGGCATGCTAACTGAGGAGCAAGGTGCCTTGTTAAGACTGGATGTTGGTGTAGGTTCGTTTATTATAGCGGGCATGCATGTGAAAGATCTGGATATACTGAATGAGCTGATGCATCCGTTTGGTGTATTTCCTAAATACTTTACATATGCAGATGAGGAAGAAGAAGCGGCATTGAAAAAGATCGCGGAAGAAATAAAGACGGGTGATGTTGCCCTGTTAAATGAAGCCCGGGTGCACCAGCCTAAGTTATGGGATTATGTATACAATGAGCGGGGCGATGTGAAATACTGGCAGGAGTGGATAGATAATTTGAAATACCAGATAGAATTGAAAGCGGGAACTGCCGTGCTTTTCAGAGGGGAGGAAGATGCGCCGCCAATGGAGCCGGAGTTGGATCATTGGCTTACATGGTGTGAAAAGTATGGAGCGATCAGCGAAGAATGTAATATCATTTTAGAATAATAAAATAGGAGCCAATCTGGCGCCAAAGCGCATGAATCAAAAAACGGAGTGCCCCAAAAATTAGACTTTTGAGGCACTCCAAAAATATGATACATCCTTTTTAAACTTACCTGATCATTGGCAGATACTTCTTCCAATTCTCAAAAATAATCCACAACAATATCGCCCATATCACAGCAACCATCGGCAATCCACCTGGTGCCACCGTAATATGTGTCAACGCAACTCCCACCATTACAGGGAAAATAACCACAGCACCAAACGCCCTTGTTTTAGGAATAATAATTAATATACCTCCGAGTATTTCCGCTACTGCCACAAGCGGCATCAGCCAGGAGATCTCCATGAAGGCAGCATTGTCTGCCATCATGGCCGGCGGCAAATCTTTTTGTTCAGGCATGTAGTGAAAGAATTTGGCAAAACCGCCATTAAGGAGCAATAGCCCGAACAATACAGACAGAATGTTAAAGATTATTTTCTTCATATATTTTGGTGATTTATCATCCAGTTGATTCCGAATTGATCTGTAAAGCTTCCAAAGTATGCACCCCAGAACATATCCTGCAAGGGCATGGTCACATTCCCACCTACAGACAATTCATTGAATAATCTCGTCGCTTCTTCCCTCGTAGCTGGCTCTACATTGATATGCATATTATTGCCGGATGTCACGGTGAATCCCATTTCTTTTGGTGCATCTGTACCCATCAGAATATGTCCGCCTATGAGTGGCAATTCTACATGGATGATCATATTTTTCAGTGCTTCATCCATTTGCTCATGGCCAGGTGCCTCACTAAACCGTTGTATACCATTTACGAATTCAGTCTTAAAAACGGATCTGTAAAAGTTAAATGCTTCTTCAGTATTTCCCGGGAAGTTCACATAATAAGATACCCGGTTCCGATTGTCTGGTTTCTTTTGTTTACGCAGGTAAAACTGTGTGCTGATGTACTGATCCAGGTTTTCCAGTCCCGCTGTAAATCCTTCCTTGAAGCCCATCTTCACCAGTGTTTCCAGATCTTCCAATGCTTTAAACTGAAGCTCACAAGTTACGGTAGTGGAGTCAGCGTCTATCTCAGCGAAATTGTTAGTCCAGTTAGTACTGGGGAAGGAAGTATTTATCACCCCGTTTTCATCACAAAAAGCATCCTTGCCTGCATACATTTTCTCTGGTTGAATGGTCTCATAGTCGAAGATACACCAATGCTTTTCATTTTCAGGACTCACCATGGCATAAAACCATCTGCCGCCTTCCCTGAAATCCATAGACATTGTTTCTACTCTATAAGGCTTTGGGGCCCACCACTGGTCAAGAATGTCAGCCTCTGTCCATGCTGCCCATACGAGGTCCAGGGGCGCATTGAAAGACCGCTCTACCTTAATCTTTTTGTTTGCCTTGTCTACATCAAAGTTAAAGAGGATTGCTTTGTTCATCGCTTATTTTTTTTGAGGGTTGCTAATACGTTATCTAACTGGTCGAAACGCGTCTCCCACAATTGGCGGAATTGTTCGAGCCATTTGTCAATTTCTTTCATACGCTGGATTTCAAGGTGATAAAAAATTTCCCTGCCCTGATACTCCTGTTTCACAACCTCGCATTCCGTCAATACCCGCAGGTGCTTTGACACAGCCTGACGCGTGGTCTGAAAGTGCTCCGCGATGCCGTTCGGTGTCATTGCCTGCATGGCCAATAATCCTATAATAGCTCTTCTGGTCGGGTCCGCAATGGCCTGGAATATGTCTCTTCTCATGGGTGTAGGTTGTTTATGAAACCATATGGTTGCAAATATATATGAAACCATTCGGTTTCGCAAAATATATTTTACAAAAAAAGCCCTCCAGCAATGGAGGGCTTTCTTAAAAAAAGTAAATATTAGTATCCCTGATTCTGTGTAAATGCATCGCTTGCATCCATTGCAGACTGTGGAATAGGATAAATTCTTCTGTAAGTCTCAGACGCTGGTTTTGCAGAACCTGCATCTGCAGCTTCAAACTTACCAAAGCGGATCATTTCTTTTCTTCTCCACTGCTCCCAGTACATTTCATATGCAATCTCGTTGTACAGGATATTTGCATCCAGAGAAGTGATTGCTACACCCGGTGCATTGTTATAATATGCTTCACGAGTTCTGGTGGTACGCAGCTTATTGATATCAGCCATTGCAAGGGCAGTTTGATTGCTACGGAAATAAGCTTCTGCACGCATACAATACATACCACCCAGACGATATAATGGGATATCTACATTGCTTGAGCTGTTATCTTTCTCAGGATCGAACTCAAACTTGAAGATACGTACACCACGGTTGATCTGTGCCTGTGTAAATACAGACTGTGCTGCATTATCGAAATTCAGTGCAGGTGTAAAGTCCATTGCCAGAGCCGTGTTCTTTTCGCAATACAGTTTTTCAACTGCGATTCTGCCGTCGCTGGTCATCTTCAGACTACCGGTGGACAACAGGATCGGACCATATTGCTGACCCTCCAGGAAACCACGGTTAAAGTGGAACCATGGCAGAGAAGCACTGTTTGGCACGAGGCTGGTAGCAGGTACGCTCACATCAGTACCATCGTTCTTAAACCAGGTACCATCAGCATACTGGTACTTGCGGGAGAAACGCGGGTCATCATGATTACCATCCCAGGTAGCATAGAACTGAGGCGTAGTACATACCGCATTGGTACCTCTGTTTGCCGAAGAAGGCTTCTGGTTTCTTTCCATCGGCATATAAGCGAAGTCGTTATCACTGCTGCGCAGGGAATTGATGTCCTGCGAAACCACGAAGATCAGCTCCGGTCTGCCGGCGTTGTCGATATCAAAGTTTCTGAAATAGTTTGTTTCGAGATAGAACTGAGGGTCGTCTATCAACTTCGTCGTATACAGGATCACTTTGTCCATATCTGTACCGTTACCATCTACGGCTGCTTCGGTAAAGTCAAAGCTGGCACCATAGCGGTTTTTGAATACAGCACGGTTCATGTACATATCCGCCAGCAAGCCATAAGCAGCCTGTTTGGTAAAACGACCATTGTGTGTACTTTGTTCTTTCAGGTTAGCGAGGGTAGGAATGATCGCTTCTACTTCCCTGATCAGGCCATCGATCGCAGTATCTGCTCTCCTGATCTCCAATGGTGCATTCGTCACATATGGATTTCTGTAAGGCGCCTGACCATACAGGTCCAGGGTATGGAAGGTGTAGAAAGCGAGTAATCCTCTTGCTTCCGCAAGGAACAATGCCTGATTGGCATTACCGTTTGCCTGATAAGCACTGGTCACAGCAGTCAGTGATTTGGTAATACCACTGTTCAGGTTATTCCAGCCATTTGCTACGAGTGAGTTATCAGCACCCCATGTGAACTCATGGATAGCGCGGTATACACCACCATCACCCCAGTCACTACCACGGGTAGGCAGCATGGCTTCGTCAGTGGAATACTCCTGCAAACCAAATACGTTTGCATGGTCTACAAAGGTAGCGCTACCCAGCTGGCCATAAGCTGCAGCAATGGCATTCTCAGGATTAGAGTTGTTAGACCCCAGCACCTCATCAATCACTTTCTCTTTCAGGTCAGTACAGCTTACCATTGCTACAGTAAGCGCAATACCGATATATGTATATAACGATTTCTTTCTCATGTTTCTTAGAATTTAACAGTTGCACCTAACAGGAATGTCTTAGCAGCAGGGTAAGTCGTGTAATCGATACCCAGTGACTGGTTACCACCTACTGTTTTGGTTGTATTTACTAACGGATCGTAACCGGAGTAACCACTGATGGTCCACAGGTTTTGTGCACTCACATACAGGTTGATTGATTTCAGCCAGTCCTGGTGAGGGATGGTCAGCGTGTAACCCAGGCGGAGGTTCGCCAGACGGATAAAGTCTGATTTTTCCAGGTACAGAGAAGACAGCTGCACCGCGTTGGTCGTGCTGGCACCTGCTTCGTAGAATTTTCTCAGTACGTTGCGGTCAGATGCAAGGCTGTTGATGTTCAGATCCAGTGCGGTATTGTTTACCAGCAAACCACCGGTCTGACCAATGAAGTTGAATCCCAGGTCAAATGCTTTGTAACGCAGGTTACTGTTGATACCGAAGTTGAAGTTAGGCAGCGCACCCTGGAAGATCTCTCTATCGTCAGAGTTGATCACACCATCTTTATTTTTATCTTCAAAGATGTCTTTACCATCCTTGTCATAGCCCAGGTGTTTCAGCATATAGAATGAACCTGCCTCATAACCGTTCTTGTAGATGTTGGCATTTACACCAGACAGACCAGGACCGGAGATGCTACCGGAGTAGAGCTCAGATACAGGCAGGTCTTTGATCGTGTTGCTCAGGGTAGAACCGTTTACATCCAGTGTCCAGCTGAAGTCTTTAGTACGAACCAGCTGGGTACCCAGTGTGAATTCAAAACCTTTGTTCACGATACTTGCATCTACGTTTTTCCATACAGTTGTGGTTGGACTGAGTGGCCCTGAAGGGATGTTCAGGATAGGATCTTTCGTCGTCTTGTTGTAATATTCTAATGAACCATACAGTTTACCTTTGAGGAGGGTGAAGTCCAGACCGATGTTCAGCTGTTCTACCATTTCCCATTTCAGGTCAGGGTTTGCAGTGCGGTTTACAGTAACACCATTTATCAAAGTCTGGTCGTTGTACAGGTAGTAACCAGATGCACTTGACAGGGAGTAACTCGCCTGGGTGATCTTGTTCGTTACTTCCTGGTTACCTGTCTGACCCCAGCTGGCGCGGAGTTTCAGATCCTGTACCATTTTCAGGTCTTTCATGAAATCTTCCTGCGAAATGGTCCAGCCCAATGCGAAGGACGGGAAGTAACCGTATTTGTTGTTGTTACCAAAACGGGTAGAACCATCCGCACGTAAAGAGGCGGTGAACATATAACGGCTGTCGTAGTTGTAATTGATACGACCAAACCCTGATTGCAGTTCATTCTCCTGCGCATAACCGCTAGGGCTGGTAGTGGTACCGGAATAACCAGGATTGTATTCAGGTGCCACACCTACACCCTGTGCTGCGATGCCCTGCAGACCATAAGTTGTACCGGAGAAAGAGAATTTCTGGTAAGAGAAACCACCCAGTAATTCCAGGTTGTGTTTGTTGAATGACTTGTTGTAAGTCAGGTAGTGCTCAACCAGTGTAGTCAGGGACTTCAGGTTATTCTGCTGGTAAGCACCACTTGGTTGTCTATCGGTATAGTTAGGGTAAATAGTCGTATTACGCTCAGAAGTAGACTTGTCTACACCATAGTTGAAGCGGTAGTTCAAACCGGGCAGTATCCTGAAAGCAGCTTCGATGTTACCCAGTACACGGAAGGTATTGGTATGATCATCCCAGATGCTCAGCAGGTACGCGGGGTTGTAATGCGCGTTCATGTTGAAGTTGGTGTAAGCCCCGGTGGAGTCGCGCAGGGAGCAGGTTGGGTTTGCCATCAGTGCGTGAATGATGAGCTGACCATCGGAACCTGCGGTGTTACCGTTTGGAATACCGGTTTCATTGATATCACTTGCTGTCAGGTTCATCTTTACAGTCAGACGTTTGTCATCGAGGAAAGATTCTTCTGCATTCAGTCTTGCAGTGGTTCTTTTGAAGCTGCTTTTTTCAACGATACCATCCTGTGACATGCGTGACAGGGAAGCGAGGTAGCTACCGGTGTTGGTAGTCTTACCAAAAGATACGTTGTGGTTCTGAAGGGAACCATTACGGTAAATTACATCCTGCCAGTCAGTGTTACCACCGTGATCGTAAGCAGGATCTACCAGTGCTTTGCGGTACTCCGCGGCATTGAGAACGTCCAGTTTTTTGATCACTTTAGAGTTACCTACATACATGTCGTAGGTGAGGGTAGGTGCGCCTTTACTACCGTGTTTGGTCGTGATCAGTACAACACCGTTAGACCCTCTTGCACCGTAGATAGCTGCGGCAGAAGCGTCTTTCAGGATCGTCATGGTTTCGATATCGCTGGTGTTGAGGAAGTTCAGCGGGTTCTTGGGTTCAGAAGAACCAAGACCGAAGTCAGGCCCGCCTGCACTCACGTTATCATTACTCAGCGGAACGCCGTCAACAACGAAGAGCGGTGTACTACCGCTGCGGATAGAACCCACACCGCGGATGAAAACATCCACACCTGCACCGGGTTCACCGCTGGATTGTGCGATACGCACACCGGATACTTTACCCTGCAGCATGTTGTCTACAGAGATAGGCGCACCCTGTTTAATATTATCAGCTTTCAACTGGGTCAGGGCACCAGTTACGTCAGCTTTGGTCTGGCTACCATAACCTACCACAACTACCTCACCCAGCTGACTGTTGCTGGAGGAGAGGGTTATTTTCATGGGTGTGCTGGTAGCGGCAATAATTTGTTGTGTGTAGCCGATAAAGGTGAACACGAGTTGGTCACCAGGAGCGGCGTCGATAGAGAATTCTCCGCGATCATTGGTTGTAGTTCCTTTGTTGGAAGTAACGGATTTGATAGATACACCGGGAAGTGGTGTGCCGTCAGCTCCGACTACGATCCCCTTTACAGGCGTTTGGCGAATGGCCTGTTCATAGATACTGTGGGTACCCGTAGCTGCCATGGCAGGGCTTGCGGCCGAGAGCCATACGGCTAGCATTAAAAGTAATTGATTGTTCATTGCAATCTGCTATTATGCTTGATGTTAAAAGACATAGTAAGTCCTGGCCCGGTGGGCAGTGATTAATTTTTATCAGGTTGAAATGATGCGTAAAGTGGGTATGCTACTTGACGATACACGCTAAATAAAACCGATTTGAAATACCACAATCAGAACGCATGGTGCGCGGGCGCAAAATTCAATTGATCATATAGGCGACTACCTTTATAAAACAGGGTGTAATGATAGTGCGCTTTCGGGAATTTGTTGTTAATTCAAAGTTAAGCTTACTTTAATTTAAATTATTCAGGATAGATGGCCAACTTTATTTGGTGAGTACCCATACCGCTTTTTGAAGGCAAATGAGAAGTGGGAGAGGTCTTCAAACCCTGATTCAAGGTACACTTCAGCGGGTTTCATATTCTTTTCACTGAGCTGGTAGTGCGCTAATTCCAGTCGTTTTCTGGTAAGCCATTTCTGAGGGGAGGTATTAAATTTCTTTTTAAAATCCCGGTGAAAGGTAGAGAGGCTTCTGCCTGTGAGGTGTCCGAATTTCTCAAGTGGCATGTTAAACATGTAATGTTTTTCCATGAAATCGATGAGGTCCAGTTTATAAGGGTCTTCGAAATTAGCGAGGGTATGATCGATGGAGGGGTCGACGGTTCTGAGTATGGAGATGGCTTCAGTGAGTTTTAAATCGGCGATGTTTAATGGAAAAGGATCCGTCATATCAAAGTAGGGTAGTAACGAAGAAAGGCAACTTTGCAACAGGGGGTGGGAGGTGAATTGACGGATGGAGGGGTAGTCGGGGGATATGGTTATAGGTTGGTTTTCGTAATATTTTTTGAGTCGGTCTACCGTCAGGTGCATGACCACTGATTGATACGAGTGGTTGGAGACGGTGATGAGTAAATTTCTTGGAATAAGAAATATATCACCCGCTTTGAACAGGTAAGTCGCATCCGCCTGCGTCACTTTCGTATCGCCGGAGATCAGCCAGACAAGCATGTGATGATCGAAGGAGACTTCGGTCGAGAAATGCTTTTCTGTTTGGGAGGAGAGCTTAATGTCGGGGGTGATATATTTCATATCGCTTGATTTATGCTAAATTAAAACGGATATCTGCGAGGGATTCGGTGAGTAGCCATAATTTTTCGGCATTGTCTGCATCGATAGAATATGGTTGAACACCAGTCAGCGAAGCAGGGTCCGCATAGTCATGGATAATCTGGCCATTGTCTGTTTCTGCCACATCGCAGTCTTCGCAATATACGCCACCTATATTATTTAATAAAGGGCTGGTAGCGCACCATATGGTGGTGGCGGCGCCTTGAGGAATGGTTTTAAGACTGGCGGCTACTTCGGGTTTGATCTTACCATCCTCACCAAAAGTACCCATTTCCTGGAACATGGAGATAGGTGCTTCCCTACCTAGATCAGTGTCATTGACAGATCCTGGGTGCAAAGCGTAGGCACGTACGCCAAAGGCTTTGGCGCGGGCATCTAAAGCTACAGCAAAGAGGTTATTGGCAGTTTTAGACTGGCCATATCCCTGCAAGGTTTCATAATCCCTGTGTAAGAAATTAGGATCTTCAAAATTGAAAGGCGCCATCTGGTGACCGAAAGAGGATACGCTGATGACCCTGGCCCCGCCGGCATTTTTGAGTGCCGGCCAGAGACGGGCGGTCAGGCGGAAATGCCCCAGGTGATTGGTACTTAGCTGGGATTCATTCCCCCGGTTGTCACGGCGTAAAGGTACCCACATGATGCCAGCGTTATTAATAAGGAGGTGTAAAGCGGTTTCCAGGGACAGAAACCGGGCAGCAAACGCATCGATGGAAGTGATGTCCATTAAGTCCATTTTCTCGATTATGACGCCTGCTATGCCCTTTAAATTGCGGGTGGCTTTTTCTATATCTCTGGCGGGGACGTATACCTTTGCGCCGGCATTAACTAGTGTTTTGACGGTTTCGAGGCCAATGCCTGCATAGCCCCCGGTTACGATGGCGGTTTTGCCTGTTAAGTTGATGCCTTTGATTACTTCAGTGGTACTGGTGGTGGCGTAATATTTACTGTTGAGCGGGTGTTGTTGTTCCATCTTTTTTTTTAACAAAATTAGGGATGGAACAGAAAGAGGGCTTTGTTGAGCGTGTCAAATTTACTTTGTTTTCCATGTCAGCCGTAGCTGATGAAATGGAAGGCTGCATCTGTTACAGATGCAGCCTGTTAAACTTATTGAAACGACCATAACTGATTACTTCCGCCATTGTTCTCATATTGTTCCACCGCAGTACCGGGTGTGACAGAGAGCGCCGGGATCTCTAATACCTTACCGCTTTGTACGCCTGTAATGGTATAATAGCCATCCGCGTTTTTCGTGATCATCCATTGCTGGTTGTCACCACCGCTGTAATCATACAATTGCAATGCAGCGCCATTGGACAGGGATTGTCCTTTTATATCCAGTGACTTTCCACTCTGTACACCGATGATCTTATACCGGTTATTTCCTAAAGAAATTACCTGCCAGCGTTGATTCGCACCAGCATTATCCGTCCATTGCTGTATAGCCGTGCCAGCAGCAGTACCCTGACCGGCAGCATCCATTACCAGACCACTGTTTTTATTGACGATGGCGTAGGTGCCGTCAGGAATAACGGAAGTGCCTTTTACATAAGGAGCCAGTACGGCCTGCAATAACCCTGCTATTTTTATATGTCCTGACTCACTGGGGTGCAGGTTATCTGCCAGGTAATCAGCAGTAGATTGGGTGATCCAGCCGTCTGTATTTACATAATGTACCTTCTTATCACCCGCTGCAATACGTGCCGCTACAGCAGCAGCAGTAGGCTGTGACCGGATTCCCAGGAATGTTCTCAATACAAAGATCTCTGCCTGCGGAAATTTAGTTCTGATACCGGTTAACAGGTATTCATATACCGCCTGAAAGGTACTGTCCGAATCCTCATAATCACCATCATTCGTACCCAGGTTTAATACAACCGCCTTTGGGGTATACTTCGTAAAATCCCATGCTACACGTGGTGAATAATTTGGCGGCTGTAATTTGAAATACTGGCTATCCATTGCCACGCCATGTCTTGAACTGCTTACCAGTGCAATACCGGGATAGGCGATTTGTGTATGTTCGGTACCTAGTGCTTCGGAACAGATCCATGCATAGTCCGATACATTTGCCTGATCATCGAGGTAACCAGCAGTAATAGAATCGCCGATGTATTCAATCAGGTAATCAGACGCCGATGGCTTGCTGGTGGTTGCACCCGCATCCAATACCATGCCCTGAAAACTAAACAGGTAGTCATAATCTCTACCCTGTGCAATGCTCAGGCTGTGGTTGCCTGCAGACAAAGGTGTCGCAGTAAGGTCTATGATACCACCTACGTTTTTGTAGGATACCCACGGACCACCATCTATACTCGCATAGAAATTGCTGGTATTGGCGGTCTGTAGTTTTACCGTAGTTCCTGTAAAGTTCACCTTGATATAAGCACCTCCCCAGTAGGCATTGAATTTCGTGCTATCACTGAAATCCCATCTGCCAAAGTAAAGGATATTGGAATCTTTCAGACTACCATAACCTGTAGCGGGAGCCGCGTAAGCTAATTGATCTGCTCTGAGCATATTGTTGTCATTTGCGCCCTTCGGGGTGCAGGCACCGAGGAGAAGGGTGAGCAATATTAGGATATAATTCCGTAGCATGAGTTAGGTTAATTTGAAATGACCTTTTAAAATTGGTCTTTATAAATTGTAATCGTCCTTACAGGGTGTTGTAGAAAAAGAAGAGGTATACTCTTTATAATTTAGTAATGATCAACTGTTGGTTCGCGCCATTATTCGCCTGGTACTGCTCTATTTTTGTACCTGCTGTAGTAGAGAACGCCGGTACTTCCAGTAACTTCCCACTCTGCACACCCTGAATGGTAAAATACCCACCTGTAGCAGGAGAAAGAATAAACTGCTGGTTCGCGCCACCATTGTAATCATACAATTGCAGACCGGCACCATCCAATAAAGATTGCCCTTTAATATCCAGTGCTCTGCCACTCTGCACACCAATTATTTTATAATGATCACCACCTACACTTGTGATCGTCCATTGCTGATTGGTACCACCGCTATAAGTATACTGCTGTATCGCCGTTTCATTGGCCGTACCCTGACCTGTTGCATCCAGCGAAAGGTTACTGTTACGGTTAATGATCTTATAGGTACCATCAGCCAGCGGACCACTGCCACCAATGATATGTTGTGTAGGATGCGTGGCCTGGTAAGGAGTTTCACCTTTGATCATTTTACCTGCATCATTCACCAATCTAAGATAGAAGTCAGCAGACACCGCTACACCATCCTGATCCAGGTTCACAAAGCTGGTATTTACAGGTGTCTGAGAGGCATTTTCTGCTACTTTGAAAATGGCAGTACCTTCATTCACCTCATCGAACATGGCAATGTACAGGCTATGTACGCCAACCTGTTTCATCACGGCAACCTGTGCCCACATGAAGTCACCATGATTTCTTGGCACTTCATTTAATGGATTGCCAGCATTCGAATTATGGAAAGAAAATCCTGGATAGGCGATAGGTTGATAATCCATGCCATGTGCTTCGCAGTAATCAAAATCTCCCTGGATCCAGGGTTGATAAGTAGATCCCACTTGTGCAGCGACAGCCCATGGCGCCAGCATATTGAATGAATTGTATACGCTGGTAAAGTTGCTCCGTGAAAACACATTTGGTGTACGCCAGTCCATCGGCACACTACCAATTACATAGCAGCCCTGATCTTTGAACCAGCTGATCATATCCAGGCATTGTGCAGAATCGCCGGGACCTGGGGCAGGTGCACCCTGGTAGCCCATCCCAAAAATGCAGATCACAGGTTTACCATTTTGTTTGGCATAAGCAGGAGAGGAGAGCAAATTTAATGTACCGAGAATGGTATTGGTAAAGTCAGATTTTAAACGTTCCTGCATGTTGGCGTCGCCCGAAACATCGTACATGATATAAAACTTACGGCCGGTGAGTTCTGCTGCCGTTCTTACTTTTTGCGCCATGTTATCACGCATGGATTTAAAAGCCGGATCAGCCAGTTCGCCGGAGAAACGCTGGAGTGCCGCGGCATCAATACCGTTTTCCTGCATCCATCTGAAGTGTGTGTTTACAGTTGCCTGGTCATAAGAAGAGAACATCTTTGCAGTATCTCCATTTGCAAGGTTGGGAAAAGTGCTGGCATAGGTGATTTCATATTCACGCATATCCGGCCACATATCCAGGTTTTGGTGGGTCCATCTGTTTACGGCAGAGCCATCGCCGGGAGCATTGAACCATCCCTGGTAGCCAACGGTCACTTTGCCGACCACATCTCCGACAGGAGAGCTGGCAGCGTCAGCTGCTGCAACAGTGGGGGCTTTTTCACTCAATTCTTTTTTTGTACAGCCAGATAAAAGGGCAAGCAGTAGCCCAGTGGTGAGAAAGGTTTTCATCATAAGAATATTGGTTATTTCTGGCAACGGGGTTGGCGAATACTATGCCATATTAACAATGGTTTGCCAATGAGTAAGTTGTGGAAAATGGGTAGGGATAAACGTTACGGTATTTCGTGAATTTGATATACGCATTTATGAAATATCATAAATTGTGATGGGCCGTTATGATTTACTCAGTTTTCTCCTGATGCGGCTCAGGCTTTCGGCCTTCATACCAAGAAAGGATGCTATAATTGAGCGCGGCGATGGAGCTGACGTATATGATTCGCTTTACACCTGCGGCTGCAGCGGCTTCGATCGTGTTGCGGGTGCCATTCATATTTACATCGTAGATTTCTTTTTTGGGATCTTTTGCCCAGAGTTTAAAGGAGGCGCTTACGGCGTAGAAGGTTTCAACGCCTTGTAAGGCTTTAACAAAAGAGGCTTTGTTGGTAATGTCGGCTTGAACGACTTCACAGTCGAGGCCGTGGAAAGGGAGTTTGTTATTGATATTTCTGACGGTTGCCCTGACAGGGATGCCTTTTTTAATAAGGAGTCTTACGAGGTTGTTGCCTAAGTGACCGTTTGCGCCGGATACGAGTGCTAAATTCTTTTGTGCCATTGTTGTTTTGTTTTGATAGCACAAATGTCAGCACTGGGGGAGGGAATCTACTTGACTTTTGTTAGTTAATCAATTCAACGTTGTGCTTCATATTAAATATCAGCAGCGGCTACGCAAACTTGATTATAAGACTTTTTTAGAAATAATTAAATATTTTGTTATGCTGAAATAATCATATATTCAGAATGTTGTTTGAAACCTGATAATAATGAGATTTAATGGTAACCCTATACCTGTACTACAGCAATTGTGGTTGGTGATCCTATGTCTGTTTTCCCCCGCCATATCCCTGGCGTCGGATACAAACTACGTAGCAGGTATATTCAAAGAAATACAGGATAGCGGGCGCTATGTCAGCGCACTTGGCACGCAGGAAATGGGTCGCTTGCCGGTGGGTCTTGTCCGCGAAATCAATGGCAGGATCTATGTCATTGCGATTGACAGTGCACGGTTCACGCCTACAGGTGCTTACCTGAATGCCTATTTCAGATTTCCTTTTCCCGGTACAGAACATGAGCTGATTTTCGGCGGGAGAGATATAGCTTTTACACCCGGAGGGATAGGCGTATCTGGTGCTACCAGACTGGTATTACTGAAGGATCAGCAGGTTGCTGTCAATGAGCATGTAGATCTCGTCTTTCCTGGTGATGGGCGTAATTATATCGAATGGGATTGCAATGGCTTTAATGGGGCTAATTTAAGCGCTGTATTTGAATTTGATAAAGGGTGGCTGACGCCGGAGGATCCATTGGAAGAAAAATTAAAAGCGGTTTTACAGGTACATGTAGCCGATTTGAATGATATTATCGCCGGGATAGATTTGCCCTCTTTTCATATAGCAGGATTGAAAGATTTCTCTTTCAAAGTGCGGAATGCGGTGGTGGATCTCAGTGACCTGGTGAACCCTGATGGTTTCAAAGAAACGGATGCATTATGGAGAGGATTTTACTTACAGGAACTGGAGATCGGGTTGCCTTCCCAATTAGGCCGGCCATCAATAAAGGTGAATGATTTTATTATTGATGATCAGGGAGTGAGTGGTGCTTTAACAGCTACAGATATAGTAAAATCAGGAGATGCTAATTTGAGCGGATGGCCTATTTCGATAGATAAGCTGGGAATCAGTTTTAGTAAAAATAAACTGAATGGAGGTACGCTGGGCGGCCAGTTGCAAATAGGTTTCCTGGGTAAAACGCCCATTGATTATGAAGCTTCGGTGAATATGCGGGGGGGTGATCCGTATTATTCATTTGCTTTGTCAATAGCGGAGGATCGGAAATACGAATGTTTTGCAGGTGAAATCATATTAAATAAGAACTCCCGGATTGAGGTCAGGGATTTTGTACCGGTGGCCACCCTGCATGGAAAGGTCAATATTAATAAAGGGGTATTGAATATACAGGGCGTCGTATTTGAGGATCTGGTATTGTCTACGCAACAACCTTATGTACACAGTGGTACATTTTCCTTGAATAGTAATAGTAGTAAGATGGCTGCCTTTCCTGTTTCATTTGATAGTATCAGATTGGGGATTGATGAAGGCAGGATCGCCATTGGTGCAGGGGTGAAATTGAACTTCATGAATGCTTCTGATAAAGGGTTTAGCGGATCTACTTCCTTCGTAGTGACAGATGGGAAAGTGAGTATCAGCGATATTCATCTCATGGTAGCGGTCATGGCTTTTAAAATGGAGGGGATATTGACGCTTTTTGACAAGCATCCAGTATATGGCAATGGTTTCAGGGGGTATCTGAAATTCGGATTGCCAGGACCTATTCCGGAAGCAAAGGCTACTGCTTATTTTGGTTCAAAAGATGATTACCGGTATTATCATGTTGATGCGTATGTAGGAACGAATATGCCGATACCACCGATGCTTAATCTCACAGGGTTAATAGGTGGCTTATCCTATCATATGGAAAGACCGGGAGATTTTGATCCTTATGCCTCGCGGAATGTGGTAGACCAGAAAGGTGGATTGAAAGAGGTGGATGAGATCTTTCAATATATTCCCTCTAAGGAGGCTGGATTGGGATTTATGGGAGGGGTATCGCTGGCACTTGTCAAAGAAATGATCGTAAATGTCAATGCTTCGCTGGAAGTGCAGTTTGGTACAGATGGCGGTTTCCGTTATGCACAGTTTGATGGTGCGGGGTATGTGTTGCATTTACCAGTAAAGGCGCTGAATAGTAAGGATGCCAATGGCGATGAAAGTGCGCCTCTTCGTATCACCTTAAAGATGCGCTATGATAATGTAAACAGTACATTCGATGCCATTGCAAAGACTTATATCAATTGTTTTATCAAAGGGAATGGCGAAAGTGCATTGCATATAGGTCCGGATGACTGGTACTTTTATATAGGCCGGCCTTCACAGATGTTTAACCTGGATGTTGCAGGACTGGCTACAGTAAAAACTTATTTCATGACCGGGTCACAGCTGGAAGATATGCCACCTTTGCCCAAAGAAGTCAGTGATGTATTGGGAGCATATTCCAATACAATGGAATATCCGTTGAAATCCGGCGGCGGACTAGCTTTTGGCGCGCATTTTTCTACGAAGTTTAGTTTTGATTATGGTGTGTATGGAGACTTTGCGATTGGTGCAGGTGCGGATATCTGCCTGCGTGATTATGGAGAGGCGCGGTGTAAAGGGAGTAATGAGGTGATTGGTATCAATGGCTGGTATGCCTCAGGACAGGCATATGCTTACCTGAATGGGGAAGTGGGGATGCGGGTAAAAGTATTTGGTAAGAAAAGAGGTTTTCCTATCGCAAAACTGGCAGCAGCGGTATTGTTACAGGCAAAAATGCCGAATCCGAGTTGGATGAAAGGAATGGTGGGTGTGAAATATTCCGTATTGGGAGGGATGGTACATGGTACTGCCAGTGTGAGGGTCGAACTGGGATCGCAATGTGAGATAGCAGGAGGAAAGGAGCTTGATCTTCCTATTATCAATGATATCAAACCAGATCACCAATCTACAGAAGTCAGTGTATTTGCTACGCCACAGGTGGCATTCAATATTCCTATTACAAAGCCATTTTCGATGCTGAATAATTATGATGAAGTAGAAACGTATCGGGTGCAGCTGGATGGGATTACATTATTGAATGATAAAACTGCTATTACAGGTACAACTGAAATTTCATCAGACGGTACGACAGCATTGTTACATCTAACAGACATATTACCGCCGACGAGTAGCCTGAATGCAACAGCAAAAGTGCATATAGAAAGACAAAATGGTGCTGGCTGGATGGCGCTGGATGATAACGAAACGAAATCTACAAGCTTTACAACGGGGGTAGCACCTGATTATATTCCATGGGAGAATGTAGCTTATGAATACCCGATAAAAGATCAGTATCATTTTCTGCCAAAAGAATCGCCTGCTGGTTATATCAAATTAAAGCGCGGGCAGCCGTATTTGTTTTCAGGTGATGTGGCAGTTAATATGGTGTCAGAAAGTGGGCAGTCAATAAAAACGGCTTTTGCTTATGATTCAGGTATGGCCCAATTGGACTTTGCAATACCATCGGGTATGATCAAAGAAACTTCGTATTCTTTGAGTGTAGTACGGGAGAGTAAAGCCAGCACAGATAATGTGGTTAGTGGCAATCATTCAATTACTTCTTCGGATGGAGATACGACTACCATTACACAAAATAGTTTAAAGGGGAATGCTACCGCTGCTACCAGTAAGGAACTGATTGGTTATGGGTTCCGTACCAGTATGTACAACACATTCATTGAAAAAATGAGTGGGGCTACAAATTCACGGGATTTCTTTGATGTAGGGACAGGTTATATCAGTGTAATTGGCCAGCGTTGGGATATGGAGGAGACTTTCGATCAGTATGAGTTAAATGGGCTTGTCTTTCTGGAAGCGAATGCAAATAATAGCTGGTTGCAAAATCAGATTATACCATTGATTTATAACAATGCGACAGATCAGGGGGTAGCTCAAGGAACGTCTCAGGGTGTAGCTCAAGGAACATCCCAGATGATACCTCATTCGACACCGCCATTGGATGCCGTCTATCTTGCCAATGATACTTACACTGCCGGACGTGCCCGTATGATCTATTATGTATCCTGCGAAGCAAATCTTGACTACCATGAACTACTAAATAAAACCGCAAGAATAAATCCATCATCTCCATTGCTTACCAGCTTGTATCCTGATTTACAGCAGAATATTTATTATCCTGTAGATATCGCCTACCGGCTACCAGGCACAAACCATATCACCTCATTTATCACCAAATCTATTTATTACAAACTATAATATTCCATGTACCGTATCTTGTTTTTTTTGCTGTTCTATAGCCAGTGGGCAATAGGGCAGGACCACCATATCGCCGCCATGGCAGATGTAAAACCCGGTCTGATCAGATTGCGGTGGGCACCATGCAGTATTATTGGTTGGGAAATGGGGATCAAATATGGGTATAATATAGAGCGCTTTGCTATTGGTGAAAACGGACGGGGGGAAAGCAGTCCCGGTGAAAGCAAAGTCGGCAAAAATGGTGCACTCCAACTCACGCTATTGACACCACAACCCATCAAACCCTATCCACTTTCCAAAATGGATACCATTGATGAGCGTGTCGCCATTGTAGCCGAAGTCATTTACGGAGATCAGCCAATCCCTGAACAAGGCGGCTTTGGCGCATTTTATGAAGCCCATAATAGAAATGAATGGCGCATGTCCATGGCTTTATTATCCTGTGACTTATCTCCACTGGCAGCTCAAAGTGCCGGATTGTATTTTGAAGATACTGACATCAAAGCAGGCAACCGCTATATATACCGTATATCATTAGCACAGCAACCCAAAAACATTCTCATTGACACTGCTGTGGTAGTGGCTGTGCCTACCTTACTAGCCCGACCCCGTGAACTGACTATCATTTGTACTGATACAATTGCCGCCTTAGCATGGCGGAAAGACGCCTATTCTGCCTACATCGTAGAGCGTGCCGCCGATGGGAAAAACTTCCATGAGATTTCAGCCCTCCCAGTGGTCTCACCTCATTTCAAAGATACCCTGCCCGAAAATGAGCATAAATATTCCTATAGGGTAAAAGGTATCACGCCATTCGGTGAGTACGGCCCTTACTCAGAAACTGTAGTTGGCATGGGCATGCCCACAGTAGATGACAGACCTCAACTCGATACGATCATCATTCAGAATAATCAGCGAATTCAAATACGCTGGCTCCTGCCTGGTCATCTACCAGATCAGTTATCAAAGATCATTATTACAAGAGCTAACAATAGTAAAGGACCGTTTAATTCTATTGCTACCCTGAAAGGTATAGCCTATTCTTATACGGATTTAAAACCTGCTGCAACAAACTATTACCGAATTAAAGGGATTACCAAACAAGGAAAGGCTATTTATTCTTTCCCTTACTTCGCACAGTTAATAGACACTATTCCACCAGCCACACCTACAGGGGTAAAAGGAGTTGTAGATTCCTTAGGTATTGTGTGTCTCCAATGGAATGGGAATACAGAACCTGATTTACTGGGTTACAGGGTATTTCGTGCGAATAGCGCTAAAGAAGAATTTGTGGAAGTTACGAGTAAGGTGATTACAAATCCATCTCCTAAGTTATCCTCAAATCTATCTCTAGTTCCATCTCCTGGTCCATCTTCAATTCCATCTGAAATGATATCTTTATCTCCCTCATTCACTGATACCATTACCCTATATACCCTCAGCAAGAGTATCTACTATAAAGTCATTGCTGTAGATAAAAATTATAATACTTCTCCTTATTCCATCCCAATACAATTAAAACGACCAGATACAATCGCCCCATCGCCTCCTTTATTTACAAAAGTCTTCAATACCGATACCGCTATTATATTAGAATGGAATAACAGTACCAGCGAAGATGCAGTGCGATATACCCTTTACAGGATCGATACAAAAGATAGCATTCGTCAGCCACTCGCTATCTGGGATACTGTACAACTAAAAACATCTTTAAAAGATACTGGCTTACAACAAGGCAATACCTACTTCTACCAAATATCAGTCTATGATGATTCAGGAAATAAAACTATCGAAACCAGCGGTGATATCTGGGTTGAAACTGGTATTCGTCCAGCGATCACAACATGGAGTGCCAGTAAACAAAACAAGACAATTGTCTTACACTGGCAATACAATGCTGAAAATGTAAAGCAATACCGCATTTACCGCGCTAAGAATAATGATTTGTTTACCCTGTATACTACACAAGATGGCACTAAAACTGAATTTACAGACAATGCTATCTTTCTTGGAAATGTATTCAAATATAAAATTACTGCTGTGCTTCGTGGCGATATAAAATCCGCTATGAGTAAAGTGATCGAAGTGGTTTATT
>NZ_MTKN01000026.1:0-20649 GCF_001975825.1 [Flexibacter] sp. ATCC 35208 | reverse complement strand
AAGTGGTTTATTAATCCGCCATGAGGAGAGTGATCGAAGTGATCTATAATCTACTATAAGCAAAATTATCAAAGTGATCTATTAACCTATGAGGTACTTAATCTACATCCCCATCCTGTTTGTTCAACAAGCATCCGCACAGGCCATCGACCAGCTAGGCGTTAAAAAAGGCATTACCATGAATGGTAGTATCAATACCAGCACCAACGCTTACAAAGCTTTTGGTATGGCGCAACGCCGTGACCCATTCGCCTGGTACCTGAATGGCAATATCAATATGAACCTATTTGGTTATGCCATGCCTTTTTCATTCAGCTATAGCAACCAGGGCACCCAATATTCCCAACCTTTTAACCAATATCGTTTTGCCCCGTCCTACAAATGGGTAAAATTGTACCTCGGCACCACCAGTATGCAATTCTCCAATTACACATTGGCTGGCCACGTATTCAATGGAGCAGGAGTGGAGCTGACTCCCGGCAAATGGCGTATAGCTGCCATGTATGGTACATTGGAAAAAGCATTAAACAGAAAAGGATATGGAACGAAAATAGGCTATGAAAACAATGGGAATAGTTATAGTATAGCGTTGTTTACAGCAAAGGATGGTATCCCCAAAGATGCTACAGCCCATGATGATTCAGCTCATGATGCTACAGCCATAGATGCCATTACAAAAAATCAGACCGCCGCATTCGCCATAAAACAACATATCACCAAACGTATTTTTGCTGATGCAGAATATTCCATCTCCCAACTTAATAACCTGTATTATGATGCGATTCAGGCAGGCTTAGGATATACTGCTAATAGCTATTCCATTCAACTCCGCTATGAACGGGTGGCACCTGATTACACCACCTTAGGTGCTTACACTGTGGTGAACGACATGCGTAATGTTACCATCGCACCCACCTTACAGTTTTGGAAAGGGAAAATAACCCTGTCCGGCAACGCCGGTCTGCAAGTCAATAACCTCAACCATCAAAAAATGAGTGATACCCGCCGCTGGGTAGCCAATATCAACACCTCCATTACCCCCAATGATCATTGGACCATGTCCGCAAACTACTCCAACTTCAACACCTTCACCCGCGTACGCCCGCTAGCCGATCCTTACTTTACCAACCCATTAGATACACTTGGCTATTACCAGGTAAATACTACCTACAATAGCATGCTCATGTACAGAATAGGCAACAGTGCCATTACTATCAATACTTCATTTCAGCATGCCAGCGACAAAAACGATGCTAATGATAACCTGAGCAGTTTCTTTACAGGTAACCTGAGTTATACCTACCTCCTCAAAAAACACGACATGTCACTCACAACAGCTTTCAACTATTACTACAATACCTCCGCAGGATTCAATACCGAATTCTTCGGTCCCAATTTAAATATCAGCAAGCAATTCTTTAATAAAACATGTAAGGTCGCATTATTAACAACGTACAATAGCACCAAGGTGGCAAGTACACAATCCGATCTTTTTAATACCGGATTGACACTCGGTTACACGCCCAAAGGGAAGAAACATACTATAAGCAGCTCGTTACTTTATATGCAAAAAGACGCTGTAAGGGAATATACCGGCACTATGAATTATTCTTATTCATTTTAATGGTGTCGCTTACGGTTATTCATTTTAACCATGCCGCGGACTCTCATTTATTTTAACCGTGCCACCTCTTATTACGATTCAGTCTCCTTTTGTGATGTATTGGAGCCTGTTGTATAAGCTAACATAACTAGCAAGAGTAACACATGAATAATAAAATTCAGAATATAAGTAAAGAGGTATCCCCATAATGGAAATTTAGGAATTATCAAGCAAATAAATAATGTTATTAAAGTAGTCCCTATATAATATGGAAAAACTGAAAAATAATCTTTGAGACTCATTCTCTCATTCTTATCCTGCTTCATAAATACCAATGCGAAGCCGAATATAATAATAAAAGCATTTAAAAGAATGGCTGTTAGATAAAAGAGCCAAGGAATTAACCCCTGGTTATTTTTGAAAACAGATTCAGGAAATCCTATGATTGCAGGTGATTGCGTTATTACGTCATTTCTCATTTCAAGCAAAGATTTGTGAGTTGAACTATCTCCTTGCGTATCATTTATAATTGCATTCATCTCACGAATAATAGCAATCTTTTTATCAATCCGATAAAAAAAAGTGAAACTAAAGATGTCATTGACAAAAATAATACCTGCGATAAAAATAAATAATACGAACAGTTTATTAGAGGTTGTCTTTTTTTCAGGTATGAAGAATTCCCATATTTTACTAAAATCCATAATTAAAAGAATTTGATTAGAATATTTCTGTAGAATATTGTGTTATTTCATGACGTTGTTTTTGGAATTGGTAACGAAAATATAATATTTTTAATGAATTTAAAATCGTTAGAAATAAAAGACCACACCTTTCTTATAATGATGCCTACCAGTTTGGAACATCTACTGCTCAATTATTTGTCGAAGCTACTAATGAACCACCTAAAAGAGTTGTTATTCATAAGAGAACCTTATTTACAGAAGAGAAGAAAGAAGGTATATTAGATGGGTTGAAAAACTTTCCAGTAATAGACTTGATAGAAATTAATATAGAAGAAAGCCTTCGATTTATTAATTCTTTACAAGTGCATGAAAAATTTGAAATAGATAAGTATCCTGTAGCCAGAGGAACCTGCATCGAAGTTAATTCTTACACAGGATTACTTTTTACCCATGGCACTACTCCTTCTATTAAGCAACAAGGTGGTAGGGATTTTATGGGAGGGCGAGGAATACCGGCCCCACTTGTCATAAAAAAGCATTATGGTCCATCTTCACTTGAAACAATTGCAACTGAAATTTTAAGTTTATCTAAAATGAATTGGAATTCGGCTAGCTTATATTCAAAACTTCCTGCAACGATACAATCATCAAATGATATTGCGAGAATTGGTTCTATGCTATCTCGGTTTTCTGGGAAATCCTATGATTATCGTTTATTTATTTTATCAATAATCCGGTAAGTTTTCCACAGCGAAGCTGTGGAAAACTTACCGGATTATTGATAAAAGATAAGAGACCGTATCTTACTTCTGATACGGCCTCTTTATATTAGAGTACCTAATGGAGATAAGTAGTCCTTTATGCAATTCTGAAGAGGTTTATTTATTTTTGATTCATCCTGTTAGTTAAATATTTTCTCACTGGCATATCATACAATACCATTGCTAACCACCCAAACCCTATCAACACCACCAATCCAATCACAATGATCCACGTCAACTGCGTAGTACCCGGCTTATACTGGTTCAAATAATTCGCAAATGCAAACATCACCATATAATGGGTCATATACAAAGGGTAAGAGATCTTCCCTGAAAAGTTACAAATCGCCTGTGTTGCGATATGCTTACCCGCACCTGCCCCCAGCGCAATTAATAACGGAAAATACACCATCACCACCAACGCCTCTGCCAGCCAGTTAAAACTTGTATAAGGCATCATCAAAGCCGCCAGCAACATCACTGACAACCCTAAAAAACCTAATTTATTCCGAAGTATCAGTTTATACCTGAATACCAGCATCCCCGCCAAAAAGCTATACGCAATCCTCGCACCACCCTGCCAGAAAGTACCGCCACTCCATCCCCCCATCAGGTTACCGGCACTATGACTCACATACAATATTCCCACGGCAGCTATGACCAGCAAGCCTAACAACACCCGCCTATTCAATCTCCACAACACCACCCCATACACTATATTCGCTACATACTCCCAAAACAATGACCATGATGGGGCATTCAGATTGAACAGGTTAAACCACCGCTCTGCCACCACCGGATAAGGGATCATTAGTATAGATGTGACAAAAAGCAGCGCCAGCTTTCCAAACCCATAACCAGCGGGCGGAGCTACAAACGGATCCCAGAGAAAACCAATCAGTCCCAATATGGAACCCAATACCACCAGAGGATGTAAGCGTATGATCCTCGCCGTAAAAAACGCTTTCAATCCCATACGACCTATACGACTATCATACGCATACGCAATCACAAACCCACTCAGGCAAAAGAAAAAATCTACTGCCAGGAACCCATGCCCGATAAAGTTTTTGCTATAATCCGAAAAGACGATTTCCATAAAATGAAATGTGACCACGGCAATAGCCGCAACGCCTCTCAGGCCATCCAGGATTTCGTAATGCTGCTTTGATTGTAAGTCCCCTTTCATATCTACCCAAAATAAACATCCGTATTTAGAATTACAAATTGTAAATTTTTAAACTGTTTTTATTACCTTCCCCCGACTTTTATCTAATACCGTTATGAATGCAAATCCACTCCCATCCAAACCTCATTACCAGATTCTGGATGGATTAAGAGGCGTCGCTGCTTTGATTGTTGTCGCCTTTCACATTTTTGAAGCCCATGCTACTAGTCATCTTACTCAGATCATTAATCATGGATACCTGGCTGTTGACTTCTTCTTCCTGCTTTCGGGGTACGTGATCTCTTATGCTTACGATGACCGCTGGCACAAAATGTCTGTCGGCAACTTCTTCCGCCGCCGTCTCGAACGATTGCAGCCTATGGTGATCATGGGGATGATCATCGGTGCTATCTGCTTTTATTTTAGTGATTCCCCTGTAGTATTTCCCCTGATCCATACGGTGCCTGTATGGCAGGTATTGTTGACCATGCTCGTAGGTTTCACCCTGCTGCCTATACCCGTTTCTATGGACATCCGTGGCTGGCAGGAATTACATCCGCTGAATGGCCCAGGCTGGTCTTTATTTTACGAGTACATCGCAAATATTTTATACGGATTAGGTATCCGACGTTTTTCCAAAGGACTATTAACTGCATTGGTCGTTCTTTCTGGTGCTGTATTAATGTATTATACAGTTACCAGTCAGGCCGGCGATATTGTTGGTGGATGGTCTCTCACGCCAGAGCAGATCAAGATTGGATTTATCAGGATGATGTTCCCTTTCTTTGGCGGTTTATTACTGGCCAGGGTAACCAAACCGAAACGTATTAAAAATGCGTTCCTGTGGTCAAGTCTCCTGCTGGCAGTAGTACTGTTCATGCCAAGAATAGGTGGTGCTGAACGCTTGTGGGCCAATGGCCTGTACGAAGCACTGGCCATTATATTTGTATTTCCCCTGATAGTTTACCTCGGTGCAGGTGGTCAGACCCACAGCACCAAAGAATATAAAGTATGCAAATTCCTGGGGGACATCTCATACCCAATTTACATCACCCATTACCCATTTATTTACATTTACACCGCATGGGCCTACGACAACAGGCAGGTAGCTCCGTCACTAGCCATTGGCTATGCACTGCTCACTTTTGCTGTAGCCGTTTTTGTAGGTTATGCCAGCCTCAAACTGTATGATGAACCCGTACGGGCATGGCTGAAAAAGAAATCCATTACATAATGAAAAAAACAACACGGGCCGAGAAGGCCCAGGAGACCCTGCAGATCATTGACCAGGGCTATTATCGTGTGAAAGAAGAGGTTGTCAACATCAAAGCATCCATTGCTACTATGCTCGAAGATTGCAAATTGTACACCCCTGATGACTTCAACACCCTCATGCCGGAGGTAGCCGAAAAAGCTGCCGCAGCCAACGAAGTAACCACATTCGAAGTGATTAACACCACGGTACTCGATGCTGCTGCGGCTATGATACGTCAGAACAAGAAGATCGGTTGCCTCAATTTCGCCTCCGCCAAGAACCCCGGAGGCGGTTTTCTGGGAGGTGCCGTTGCGCAGGAAGAAAGTCTCGCCATGTCATCTGCATTGTACGCAACGCTCTCAAAACATTTTGAGATGTACGAGTATAACAGGGCCAGGCCTACGCTACTGTACTCGGATCATATGATCTGGAGTCCGGATGTAGCCGTGTTCCGCAACGATAACGGCGAACTGCTGCCGGATCCTTATCCTGTCTCGTTCATCAACAGTCCTGCTGTGAACGTTGGTGCAATATTGAATAATCGCCCCCACGAAAAAGCACAGACTGAAGATGTCATGCTCCGCAGAATGGACAGGGTACTGGGCGTATTTGCACATCATAATATCGAACATCTCTTATTAGGCGCCTGGGGATGTGGCGTGTTTAGAAATGATCCCAAAGATATCGCGCGTTATTTCGGTAGCTATTTATTAAACGGAGGAAAGTACAGTAAATGCTTTAAATCAGTCGTTTTTGCAGTTTTGGATAAGAGTGCTACGACGCCGAATATGAAAGCATTCCAGGAAATTTTTACCTGAAAACTGGGAGTGTTAAAATTATTTGAAAAACAGGTTGGAGAATCTCTATCTTTGCGCCCGCAAGCGGAAACCTAATTAACGCTCCTATACCTTTTTATGCTAAGTGCCAGATTCAAGAAGTCCTCTTGGAAAGCATTGAAAGTTATTTCTTTGTCTTTCGGAGGAGTATTACTATTGCTATTTATCCTGCCTTTGCTTTTTCCAAAGGCTGTTTCAAACAAAATTAAGACCTGGGCCAATAATAGCATAACCAGTGAGCTGAATTTCTCGAAGGCCAGATTATCCTTCTTTAACCACTTTCCATCTTTAACACTCACCCTCTATGATTTTAGTCTGAAAGGGTCTGCACCTTTTGAATCGGATACGCTCATCGTGGCTTCCGAAGTTTCATTAGGGGTAGACTTATCTACCGTATTTTCTAAAACCATAAAGATCAATGAGATCTACCTCACAAAAGGAAATGTACACGTGCAGGTAGATACTGATGGACGGCCTAACTACAATATTTATCAATCCACTGCGCCTGCGAAGGCAACGAAGGAAGATACCAGCGGTGCATCGCTGCACATAGATCGGATACAGCTGGAACATTGTCGTATTGTCTACAACGATCGTTCACTCGCATTGAATATCAAAGCGAACGATGTAAATTATGTAGGCAAGGGCAACCTGAAGTCCAACAAGTTTGATCTCTTTTCGCATATTGGTATCAATTCATTCGACCTGTCTTATGGAGGCGTACCATATATACAATCCAAAAAACTAAAGGGTGATCTGATCACAAGGATCAATACGAAGTCACTCGACCTGGTATTTGAAAAGAACGACCTGAAGATTAACCAGTTACCCGTTCAGTTCAAAGGCGAATTCAGTTTTCTCCGGAATGGTTATGAGATGGACTTCCAGTTAGGCTCCGGTGCATCTACACTGGAAGCGCTGTTCAGTGCCCTGCCTGCCAAGTACCTCTCCTGGATGGAACATACAGATATTGAGGGGGATGCCGAGCTTTCTGCCTCTCTGAAAGGGAAGTACCTTGCCAATGCGAACAGGATGCCTGATTTTACTTTTAAGATAAAAGTAAGAGAGGGGGAAATTTCCAGTTCAGGCGCTTCCAGCAAGATTGAGAAATTAAGACTGGATTTCATCACCCGCATGCCGCAGATGAATCCGGACCGTCTGAATATCAGCTTAGATTCCTTATCATTCCAACTGGGTAAAGGCCACCTGAATGCGGATATCGAGGTCACCGGTCTGAACAAACCGCTGGTAAAAGCAAAGATGGATGCCGACATTGATATGGAGCAATGGACCAAAGCCATTGGTTATGATAAATTTAAGCTGAAAGGACACCTGCTGGCAAAGTTCACAGCCGATGGCCGATATGTGCCGAATGTAAGTGTACCTGCCTTTGATTTCCATTCTACTTTCAGCGATGGTTCGTTGCACTTTGAAGATGTGAAGGAGCCTATCAAAAATATTGGATTTGAAGTAGAAGCCTATAGCAAGGATAACAATTATTCTAATGTCCATTTAAATGTAAACAAGATCAACGCAGAAGCACTGAGCAATTACATTAAAGGACATGTGCAAATAAACAATGCCCTCGCACCACAGATCGATGCGAACCTGACAGGCTTACTGCACATGGAGGAAATGAAGAAATTCTATCCCATCGATGGTATTGACCTGCAGGGTGATGTGAATGTAAACATTCTCAGTAAAGGGCCATGGGTACCAGCACAGCATTTGTTCCCCGTCACCACGGCTTCCCTGAAAATGAGTAATGGCGCGGTAAAGACAAAGTATTACCCGCATCCGATCGAAAAGATCAATGTAGATGCAATGTTGGTTGATACAACGGGCAACTTCCAGGCATTGAGATTTGATATCAAACCAGTGGCTTTTGAATTCGAAGGCCAAGCCTTTCATTTAAAAGCATCTGTAGACAATTTCAATGATCCGCATTATGATATCGTAGCAAATGGTGCAATCGACCTGGGTAAGATTTACAAGGTACTGGGCAAGGATGGATATGATGTAGATGGTATGATCAAAGCAGACCTGTCTCTGCATGGTACACAAAGCGATGCAATGTCGGGTCAGTTTGCAAAACTGAATAACAAAGGATCACTGACTGTAAAAGGAGTGACTGTCAAAGCAGATATCTTCCCATTACCTTTCCATATTAATGATGGTGTGTTCCGCTTTGCAGATGATAAAATGTGGTTCGATAAATTCGATGTGCACTATGGAAAATCAGACCTGCACCTGGATGGTTACCTCAATAACCTGATCGGATACATGACACAGAAGGATCAGCATTTACAAGGTGCCCTGGAACTAAAGAGCCATTATATACAGGTGGATGAACTGGCAGCTTATACCAGCAACAGTGACCCTGCGGATGCTGCTGCCGGTGTACCGGGTGTGGTGATCATTCCGGCTAATGTATCGCTCACCATTCATGCAGCTGCTGATAGAGTAAATTATAACAGTATCGACCTGCATCGTTTTCATGGACAGCTGGCTATAGACAATGGTACGCTGAATATGAGTAATACAGGTTTTAATATCATTGATGCACCAGTGGTGATGGATGCACAGTATACGAGTCTGAGTGCACAAAGAGCACAATTCGATTTTCATATCAGTGCAAAGGAGTTTGACATCAAACGTGCCTATAAAGAGATCAGGTTATTCCATGACATGGCTACCTCTGCATCTACAGCAAGTGGTATCGTGGGATTGGATTATCATATCAATGGCCGTCTGGACGAGAATATGAAGGTGTCTTACCCGTCGCTGAAAGGAGAGGGGGTATTGACATTGAAGCGGATCAAACTGAAAGGGTTTAAGTTATTAAATACGGTAAGTAGCAAAACGGGTAAGGAGGATATTAAAGATCCGAGTCTGTCAGAAGTAAACATCCGTACTTCCATAGCAAATAATATCATTACCATAGAAAGGACCAAACTTCGTATAGCAGGTATGCGTCCCCGCTTTGAGGGCCAGGTGAGCTTTGATGGCCGACTGAACCTGAAAGGCCGTGTAGGATTACCACCATTAGGTATCTGGGGAATTCCGTTTAGTGTGACGGGTACCCAGCATAATCCAAATGTAAAACTGGGTAGGAACAAGGATATGGACTTGCAGGAGGGGAAGGAAGAATAACTATTTTCGACACTATTTGTCAAAGTGTCGAAAATAGTTTTATCTTTGTATGGTATGCCAGAGGATATAATACAACAGCAGATTCTGCAGGCCGCTCAGCAGCTATTTCAAAAACATGGTTATCAGAAGGTAACCATGGATGATGTTGCGAAGGCGATCGGCAAGGGGAGAAGCTCCTTGTATTACTATTATAAGAACAAAGACGAAGTCTTTGATGCTGTAGTGGGTGCTGAGATCGATGAAATCGTAGCCGAGATCGCGCGTGTGGTAGATAAAGCGGATACAGTAGCCGACAAACTACGTGCCTTTGCTATTACCAAAACCAAGATCGGCCGCAAGAGAAGAATATTCTTCGATATGCTGGAAACCGGGATGAATGCTGATGAACTCTCACAATATACACAGCGAAAAAGGGTCATTCAAAAGAAGATCAGAGTAGACGAATTGACACTCCTTAATCGTGTGTTGGATGGGTACAATACAGCAGATAAAGCGGCTGTTATATTTGTATTTACAAGTAGTCTGCGCGGGTTAAAACGCGAGATGGATTTAGAAAATAGTTATGCGCGTATGGAACCAGCGATCGATGCACTGGTACGTATGACAATGCTGGCCATTCAGGGCTAGCTTTTTTTTTGTCTTTAATTCGACACTTTATCAAATAGTGTCGAAAGGTCAATAGAACATATATATGATACAAGCTGTAAAAAGCAACGCCTTCAGGGCATTTCGTAGCAGGAACTACGCCCTGTTCTTTTGTGGACAGTCCATTTCGCAGATCGGAACCTGGATGCAGAGAACAGCAGTGAGCTGGGTGGTATATTCCATTAGTCATTCCGCTTACATGCTGGGATTGGCCGTGTTTATGCAGCAGTTCCCTTCGTTTTTATTTTCATTGTTAGGGGGGATTGCTTCTGACAGGTATAGTCGTAGAAAGATCCTGCTGATCACGCAAACGGCCTCACTGGTTCAGTCTTTAATGTTGACGATCCTTACCCTGACCAACCATTACCAGATCTGGCAGATCTTATCCCTGAGTGTGGTGTTGGGTATTGTCAATGCATTTGACACGCCAGCCCGGCAACCTATGGTGCATGAATTGGTCAGGGATAAGGAAGATATCACGAATGCGCTGGCCCTGAATTCTGCTATGGTAAATTTAGCACGGTTAATAGGTCCGGCACTGTCAGGTATTGTATTGCAGGCGTATGGTGCACATACCTGTTTTGCATTGAATGCAGTGAGTTTTCTGGCGGTAATTGGGTCTTTATTATTAATGAAACTACCGCCATTTGTAACGCCATTACATAAAAAGAAGGCACTGACTGAATTATCAGAGGGTTTTGTATACCTGCGGGAAACGCCACGCATAGGGATCATCATTGTCTTAATTATGTGCATGGGATTTTTAGTACTGCCATATGATACATTGATGCCTGTCTTTGCAAAAGCTATCTTCCATGGCAATGCCCGCACCTTTGGATATATCGCCAGTGCAATAGGATTAGGTTCCATTACAGGCAGTTTATTTTTAGCTTCTTTGAAAAAGAGTGGCCATCTGATGCGTATTCTCCTTGTGAGTATTGTAATACTGGGGATTGGGTTAATTGGATTTTCCCGCTGTACCTCTTTTTACGCCGCCATTCCTTTTGCTGTAATTATTGGTGTGGCATCGCTGGTACCCATGACGGCCAGTATCACCATTATACAGGTAGAAGCAGCGGCACATATGCGTGGAAGAGTGATGAGTTATATCGCCATGGCATACTTTGGCATGCTGCCATTAGGTAGCTTATTAGCAGGTACTGCGTCACAAAAAATATCAGCACCGACGACCATGTTGATACAGGGTGGTATTGCCCTGGTCACAGCATTTATATTTTCAAACTATCTCAAAACAAAGCAATGAGTAACACCGCTTTATTAGTAATGGACATGCAGACAGCGATGCTGGGCATGATCCCCAATGGCGCTGCGGTAACAAGCAGCGTGGCCAGTGCTATAGCCAGTGCACGGAACAAAGGTATCCCGGTGATTTATGTAGTCGTAGGTTTCAGACCCGGCGCTCCCGAGATCAGTGAAAACAACATGGGTTTTATGGCAGCAAAGCAAATGGTGAGCCATGTAAAGCCGGAAGATTTTATGCAAATACATCCGGATCTGGCACCACAGGAAAATGAGGTGGTGACGGTAAAACGCCGTGTAAGTGCTTTCGCCGGCAGTGACCTTGAAGTTGTACTGAGAGCATCCCGGATCGACCATATCGTATTGACAGGTATTGCAACCAGTGGTGTCGTGCTGTCTACATTGAGAGAGGCGGCAGATAGAGATTTCCGAATTACTGTATTGTCTGACGGATGCGCTGACAGGGAAGAGGAGGTGCATGAGTTCCTGCTGACGAAGATCTTCCCGAAACAGGGAGAAGTGATCACAGTGGCAGCGTGGAAATAACGATTTTAGAGAGGCTACTTTTTTGAAGTGGCCTCTTTTTTTTATATTTACAGCATGCAGGTGCTGCCTTCCATATCGCTTCGCCCATTTATCCGGCATTATCTATTCATAGAGAATCCTGTCCGGACACCTATTCGTTTTTTCACTGATGGCAACCCGGGTATAGTATTCTGCGATGGCGAGATCATCCTGGAAGGCAATTATTTACCTCCTGCTTTTGCATACGGGCAGGTCACGCATTACAAAGATCTATATTACTCAGGATCGTTATTGATAGTGGTATTCCGGCCTTATGGGTTGCACGCCCTGACGGGTATTCCTGCTACAGCACTGAAAGACCAGTTTATTGATCTCTCATTGATTTTCAAAAAGCCGCCTGCCAGAGAAGATGTCAATGAATTCTTCAGCTCATTGCAGCCCCATACCTGCTCGCTAACACAGGCTACTATAGATTATATTGATCAGCAAAAGGGGCAGCTTTCCATTCCACAGTTACAGGTCTTTACGGGTTATCAGGAAAGGCAGCTGGAAAGACGGTTTAAAGAAAGTGTGGGAATTAGTCCTGCTAAGTATTGTAATATCGTAAGGACGCATACTTTTTTGAAGTCCCTTCATAAGAATAAAAGAATAACCCCACTGGTCTTTGAAAATGGGTACTGTGATCAGTCACATGCCATCAAGGATTTTAAAAAGCTCACAGGCTTAACGCCCCGCCATTACCTGCATAATAACTACCCTTTGGCGAGTAACTTCCTAAGTCGGAATTGTACAATTTAAGTTTTGGGTGAGACGGTACCTTAGTGGCATGAAAGTCACTACCGTACAATTTGAACATCGCAGTGGGGATAAGGGGTACAACCTTTCCGTCATAGAAAAATATGCAGCTACGGCCGGATCTGATCTCATTGTATTTCATGAGTGCTCCATCACCGGGTATACCTTTGCCCGTCATTTATCGCGGGAACAATTATGGGAACTGGCGGAGCCGATACCGAACGGGCCTTCTATCAATGCCTTAATTGAAATAGCCCGCAAATACAACATTGCCATTGCCGCAGGTTTATTTGAAAAAGAAGGAGATCATATTTACAAAGCCTACGTGTGTGTAGACAAAACCGGCCTGTTGGCTAAGTTTAGAAAACTACATCCTTTCATTAACCCTCACCTCACACCGGGGAATGAATACTGTGTATTCGACCTCCATGGCTGGAAGATCGGTATGCTGATTTGCTATGATAATAATATAATTGAAAATGTGCGGGCCACGAGATTGCTGGGTGCAGAAATCATCCTGATGCCACATGTTACCATGTGCACGCCTTCCACTCGTCCGGGAGCGGGCTTTGTAGACCCGGAATTGTGGGAGAACAGGTTAAGCGACCCAACGAGTCTCCGCATAGAATTCGACGGCTTAAAAGGCCGCAAATGGCTCATGAAATGGTTGCCAGCCCGGGCGTATGACAACGGGGTATATTGCATCTTTGCCAATGCGATTGGCATGGACGATGACCAGCTCAAAAATGGATGTTCCATGATTCTCGATCCTTTCGGCGATATCATTGCAGCATGTCGTGCACTTGATAATGATATGGCGACAGCACTGCTTACAAAAGAAAAACTGACACAGGCAGGAGGGCATCGTTATTTGCAGGCAAGAAGACCGGAATTGTACAGGGATATAATTGGTGGGGAACATGTTTCTTCCCAACAGGTCGTATGGCTGACCCCGGAAAAATAATTATCTTTCCTACATGGATAATGATATACTGGCAAACCGTATTCGCGAACGGCTTGAAGACCTCTCCAATTTAAAAGAAATCCGTATGATGGGAGGATTAACCTTCATGTATAATGATAAGATCCTGGTAGGGGTTTACAAGGGAGATATGATGGTGCGGATCGATCCGGCAAAGGAGCATGAAGCGCTGGAGCGAAATGGTTGCAGGCAAATGGAGTTCAATCGCCCTATGAAAGGATATGTGCTGGTAGATGAAACGGGGATGAGAACAAAGGCGGAGTTTGATTACTGGATTGAACTGGCGCTGGAACACAATCCTAATGCGAAATCGGCTAAGAAGAAGAAAAAATAGGAGGGTGTAAAAGTAAGATACACCCTCCTATTTTTTGAATGTGGAGCCCGGTTTCCATTTATGCGGTTCTCAGGAGTTTCATTTATTTTTGATATATCCTGTTAAGCAGGTTATTTTTCGTAATACTCAAATGCATCTATAATATCCAGGTACACCCCGTCAAATCCTGCATTCAGTATCTTTTTGGTATAAGAGCTATCATTTCCATAAATGATTTTTTGCCAGTCGCTATACCAGTACTTCACTTTGTAATTCCCCGGCCAGTCAGGATTTTCAGCATCTAACCAGCCTGGTTTTGTCTTTGTCCAGCTGGTCTGCCAGTAATACCTGTAATCTTCAGCTTCTCCAATAGACATATAAGAAATCACCAGTCTTGAACCACCATTCGCTTTCTTTTTCAGTTCTGCGAGTTCAGCAGCTGTAAATGCGCTGCCATCAAAATACAGATCAGTAATCAATAAGTCATAATTCGTTGCTTTTACTGCATTGATAAAAGCGGTTTTAGAATTATACCCACTTGCCGGATCAATCAGGTAGAGGAAGTTCTTTGCCTGACCAATGCTTGTCACAGCTGTGGTATTCTCTGCATAAATGGGAGATGGGAAAGCCGGAATATCTTCCAGTCCGCGGGAGTCAGCTGCAAAGGAAATATACCCCTGTGCGTTGTTCTTAGTATAAGAATCCGTCATTTTGGAATGCGTAGCGCAATAATCGGTAACGAGGATGGTATTCCCTGCATTTTTCGAAATTTTCAGCAGGGGGTTCAGGTAATTGATAGTAGAAGCAGGGGTGGCTACATCATCGTCATTATACCCATAGTACAGATCTTCCTGACCGTTAGCATCGATGGCATTGAGATAGGCGGTATCCGGAGTACCGGTACTTTCTCCGTTCTTAGTTACCAGTTCAATACCATTCTGTGGTACTACAATAAACCCGGCATGTGCTGCTTTGGCATACTTGCTGATGCCAATCACAAAGTCACGCATAGATTGTTTGTAATCGCTGGTGGCGGTGTCGACAGCGGCGCTGTCATTGTTGGATCCTGAAGTGGTATCAGTATCATTGTTCTTGCTACAGGCGCTTAAGGCAAATAGCGCAAATGGAATCAAAAGTATAGGTCTCATGAAAATATGGTTATAGATCAAAATTATATTAAATTTTTTTTACCCTTTAGCCACATACAAGTGGGTGAGTAGGTGTTTTAACAAATAATTAGTCGCCAGTCTGCGCATGATTTTTCATAGCAGTGGCTACTCCCGTATGTTTCATTGTTATTAAATGTGGTAAAACTGTTTAAATGATTCAGATGGGTCCAGTTAAATTATGTTGATTTCACGGTCCAGGTCCTGCATATCTATTCCTGTATGGTGTGTGTCTTTGTCATACAACAAATGTAGGCAAGACTTTTGTACCACAGGTAGTAAAAGAAAGCAATGATAGAGATCCTTCCATCCATGCCCAACAATATGGTCGGCTTTAAAGCCACCGGCGAAGTTACGCAGGACAATTTTCTCAACATCGTAGATCCGGTAGTGAGGGAGTTGGTCAGTCGTACCGGCGAACTCAATTATCTGATGATCATAGAAACCCCGTTAAAAAACTGGACCATGGGAGCCTGGTTACAAGATGCATTACTCGGCATCATGGAGATTTCAAAATGGAACAGGGTTGCGATCGTATCGGGTTCTGATTTCCTGAATAAATTTACCGACGTGTTCAGCATATTCGTACCTGGTACATTCAAGGGATTTGGGGCGGAGCAGTTTTCCGAAGCAGTGCATTGGGTATCAACAGGTAAGTAATTCTATGAGCATTTACAGGCAGATCTTTTTCCAGTGGTAGTAAATCCTCTTACTCGCTATAAATCAAACATTATCTGAAATTATTTTTTAAATATATACGACAAATATTTATATATTTGTCCCTTAGGTAAATGTAAAGCCCGTAATCCGTACGAAAATTATGGGTTGCATTTATCAAAAAACGCATTGTTCAGTAAAAATTCGCATTGTTCGTGAGGTCTAATTCGTCACCCGTATTTTCTTTGGGCCAAGGTATGTCTTGACCACTTCCATGGTACAATACTCACCTGAAATCTATGAAATCACTGGCTTCACGTCCGCGCACTTTTTCGCATACCTATGAAAGAAAATTTCATTAAAGTAGCGTTAAGCATTTGCATCTGCTTAATAGCGTTCCCGTTTCTGGCAAAGGCCCAGTTACCTTACAGTCCATGTAGTCCAAGCGGCGGTAAAAGAGCCGACGTATTAGGCATAGAAGCCAAATACAGAGCTCCCGGAGGCGCAGCCCCCACCTTTACCATTCCGACCGGGACTAAATCCATCGCGGTGTATGTTTCTTCCGAAACAGGTATCACCACCGGGGCCTCCGATTATGATCAGGGAGATGAGGACTTCATCACCATTAATGCAATCATTGATGTGGGCAATGCTACATCTTCCGGTTACGTAAACTATGCGAAGAATACCAATACCGATGGTTCTGGTACCAACGTATATGGATGGAAGAATGTGGCCCTGGGCGATACCATTAAGCAGTCCAGTAAAATCGGGGATGCGACGCCTTACCTGAACAATGTGAAGTTTTCCATCTCAGGATCTACGCTGACTATTACAGAAAATGCAACAGCTACTCACTCCTCTTATTATGTAGAATACCTGTCGCCTTATAACAACTCGCTTAGTCCGCTGGAACCACAGATCAGGGCTTTGCTGCACGGAACAACGACGACGAATACCGATTTGAGTATTCCCATTCCTTCCGGTGCTGAAATTGTTATGATTTCGGCCAAGGGTACAAACTCCAGTTATAGCGACCTGAATTCAACATCCGGTACGGAAGAAGGGTATGCTAATATGCGTTTTGGTATTGACCTTACAGCCGGTACATTGGATGGTTTTGTGACATTGGCAAATGGAGGTTCTGTAGACAGAAGATCTACCTATGTTATCAATAATAAGTCGGCTACTGCTACCGCCAGCATGTTATCATCCGGCGTCATTGCTGGTGATTATTCCAGTAAGAGAGTATTGGCAGGCGGTGTGGGTGTATATGATCCTACGATTTATGTATCCGGGGGGAACCTGATTATAAAGAGAGATGCGAACTATGCCAGAGACTTTGATGATGCGTATGTAATAGAATTTTACTCCCGTGTAGGATTGGGTATGAGTACAGAGTTTATTGATTCTGACATCTCAGCCATTCTGGATGGTAGTTATACCTGGGGTGCGAAGCGTACATTTACCATTCCTTCAGGGACTAACTTTATATATTTTAATGAAACTGGTAATGCTGTAAATACTGACAGGGAGAGCAATGAAAACTCACTGGCGGCCTACGGCTATATAGACCTGACAGCAGGGACAGTAACCGGTTACTTTTACCAGCAGGTGGGTCTAAGTGGTACAATCAGAAGGGATGACAACTATGCCTTTAAAGATGTGCCGCTGGATAGTACCAGTACACGTACTGCTTCGGGAACAGTTGGGTTCAAGAACTCCTCAGGTGGAGTATATGATATCAGTTTCTTTTTGTCTTCCGACAAGAGTAAACTGACCGTCATCAATAAAACAGGTCTGGCTAACCCGAGTTACCAGTTCCTGCTTTCGTGTGATTATTATGGTTCACGTCCGGATGTGGCGTTTAGTACTACAGGAATTACTTTCTCGAAAGGGAGTTCCTGTAATATTGTAAAGGCATCTGTGAACGTATGTAACCCAGGTGCTGGTAATAGCAATGGTGGCATGCCGGTGTCTTTTTACTCCGGTGATCCGACCACAGATCCTGCTGCGATATTAATATATACAGGTACATTCAGTGAGGATATACCACAGGGAGAGTGCCGTACCACTGATTTTAACCTGGACCTTAGCAGTTTCAGCAATGTGAATATTCCGCTGACGATGATCCTGAACGATAATGGTTCATATGTAAGTGGTGGAGTAGGGCATGCAGTAGGTACGCCTTTCACATTATCAAGTCTGGCGAATCAGAACAGTACTTACAAAGAATGTTATTACGACAATAACCTGATCACTGCTCAGATTGCGGTGAATAACTGTCCGGTGGTAAACCTGGATGCAGATAGCAGTTCTGGCGCCACCACAAAGAATTATATCAATTACTTTGCAGCGGGCAGCACGACTGGTGCCAATGTGACTGACAATGATGTAACGGTGACAGATCCGGATGGTGATAATATTTCCAGCGCGACAATCACATTGACGAATAACCTGGATGGTACATCAGAATACCTGATACTGAATGGTACACTGCCTTCAGGCATTACCATTAGCGGTGCAAATACAACAACGATTACTTTATCTGGTGTGGCATCTGCTGCAGCTTATGCAGAGGCGTTGAAGCTGATTCAGTACATGAATACAAAGGCTTCGCCGACGACTACGACCCGTACCATCACGATCGCATTGAATGATGGTAAAGAAACGGGGCCTTCGTCAACCACTAGTATATATATATTAACCTCTCCGAGAGTCAATGTAACAGGTAATGGTTCTTCCATTGCAGACAACAAGACGACGACTTCCGCAACCGATGGTACTTACTACGGCGTGTTGACGACAGCAGGTGGGTTGGTGAGTAATACCTTTATTGTACAGAACATAGGTACAGGTACGATCACACTGACGGGTACTCCTATTGTAGCAATCAGTGGAGATGCTGGTTTTAGTGTGACTTCACAGCCTACTGGTACATCGATCACAAGTGGTTCCGGTCTTGGTTTTACAGTGACCTTCGATCCGGCATCACATGCGATTGGTACTTACACAGCCGTAATTAGTATCACGAATGATGATAGTAATACGGATCGTGCAACATATACATTCACGGTATCGGCGGTAGTGAACAACCTACCGACTGTATCGGATAATAGTGTATCAGCGGCAGAAGATAATCCATTAACTTTTACAGCAGCGAACTTTACCAGTGTATATACTGATCCTGATGGAACGGCATTGTCAAAGATTAAGATAGTAAGTTTGCCACAGAATGGTAGCTTCAAGCTGAATGGAGTCATTATTACTGCAGGGCAGGAAATAGCAGCGGCAGATCTGGCTAAGATTGTATTTACGCCGACAGCGAATTGGAATGGTACGACATCCTTCCAGTGGAATGGTTCTGATGGTACATCTTATGCGACCACGGCAGCGACCATGACGATTAATATTACACCTGTCAATGATGCACCGACTATTTCCCTGCCTACGGGTCTGGCGGTGACAGAAGATACTCCTGCTTCATTGAAGGATGTGTCATTTGCAGATGTGGATGCGGGTACGGGTACAATAACAGTAACCTTTACTGTGCCGACGGGCTGGTTCAATACTGCTACAGTAGCGGGTGTGACGGTGACGGGAACTGGTGGAAGTATTACGTTGTCCGGTACATTGTCTGCTATCAATAGTTATATTTCAGGTGGTAACCTGACCTATTCTGCTTCACATACGCCTCCGGCTTCAGAGGTGATTACGGTGACGATTTCTGATAATGGGAATACCGGAAGTGGTGGTACAATGACGGCTACGGGTACGATTTCCCTGGGTATTACAGCTGTGAATGATGCGCCGACGGGGCCTGATACGAATGAAGAAACAAATCAGGATACTGAGCTGGATAGTAACGTAACGGCTACAGATCTGGATGGAGATGCGGTTACATTTACTTTATTGACTAATCCTTCTCATGGTACGGTGACAGTGAATAGTGATGGTACATATCAATATATACCGACTACAGGTTATATCGGTACAGATGTGTTTACAGTGACGGTGAGTGATGGTCATGGTGGTAGTTCCATCATTACAGTAAATATTACGGTGAAGAAGGTGAATCATAATCCTGTAGATGCCACTGTAAATAATACGATTAATGAAGATGTTACGTTGGACAGCAGTGTAAGTACGACAGATGCAGATGGCGATGTCCTGACATTTACCAAAGGCACAGATCCTGCGCATGGTACGGTGACGGTGAATACAGATGGTACTTATACATATGTTCCGACTGCTGATTATAATGGAACGGATGGTTTCACGGTACTGGTAAGTGATGGTAATGGTGGCACAGCAACGATTACGGTGAATATCACTATTAATCCGGTGAATGATAATCCATCTGGTCCGGATACGAATGAAGATACGAATGAGGATGTGGCATTGAATGGCTATGTAACTGCTACGGATGTGGATGGTGATGCGGTGATATATTCAAAAGGAGCTGATCCTGCACATGGTACGGTAGTGGTGAATAGTGATGGTACTTATACTTATACACCGGCTACTAATTATAATGGTCCGGATAGTTTCACAATTGCTTTAAGTGATGGTAATGGTGGGACAGGTACAATTACTGTAAATATTACGGTACATCCAGTAAATGATGCACCGGTAGGAGGCACGTTTACAGAAGAAACGAATGAAGATGTAGCGCTGACCAGCCAGGTAACAGGCACAGATGTAGATGGCGATGTACTGACTTATACCAAGGCTACTGATCCTGCACATGGTACGGTAGTGGTGAATAGTGATGGTACATATACTTACACTCCAGCTACTAATTATAATGGTGCGGATAGCTTCACAGTAACAGTAAGCGATGG
>NZ_MTKN01000247.1 GCF_001975825.1 [Flexibacter] sp. ATCC 35208 | reverse complement strand
ATCTGCATCGCGAGCTTCGATAACCGCTTTTGTATCAATGTCACAGAATAATGCAAGCTTGTCTTTCATATCTTGAGAAACAGGCATTTCTGTACGAACAACGATAATGTTTGGTTGAATACCTAAGCTACGAAGTTCTTTAACACTATGTTGTGTTGGTTTTGTCTTCATTTCACCCGCTGCTTTTAAGTACGGGATTAACGTACAGTGAATGTACATTACATTGTCACGACCGATGTCGCTCTTAATTTGACGGATTGCTTCTAAGAATGGTAGAGACTCGATGTCACCAACAGTTCCACCGATTTCTGTAATAACAACATCGGCATTTGTTTCACGACCAGAACGATATACGCGTTCTTTAATTTCGTTAGTAATGTGAGGAATAACTTGAACTGTTCCTCCTAAATATTCACCGCGACGCTCTTTTTGAAGAACTGAAGAGTAAATTTTACCTGTTGTTACGTTGCTGTATTTGTTTAAGTTAATGTCGATAAAACGCTCATAGTGACCAAGGTCTAAGTCAGTTTCTGCGCCATCATCTGTTACGAATACCTC
>NZ_MTKN01000246.1 GCF_001975825.1 [Flexibacter] sp. ATCC 35208 | reverse complement strand
ATTTGGGATTCCATTTGGATCTTCTCCGATACGCCCACTTTCGTGTGCACCAAATGGATTGAAATAGCGAAGTAATGCGATACTCCATTCTGCATCTGCAAATGCTACATCACGCATAATTTGCTCAATCATTAATTTCGTTTGACCATATGGATTTGTTGCACTTAATGGAAACTCCTCCGTAATCGGTGACGTTTCCGGGATACCATATACAGTTGCAGATGAACTAAAGATTATCTTCTTTACATTATGTTTCTGCATTACTTCACATAGCACTAACGTGCTTGTAATGTTGTTATGATAATATGTTAATGGAATCGCTACTGACTCCCCTACAGCTTTAAATCCTGCAAAGTGAATAACTGCTTCAATTGCATTTTCTTCAAAAATTGCGTCAAGCGCTTCGCGATTTAAAACATCTTCTTTATAAAACTTAAATTGTTTTCCTGTTATTTCTTTCACTCGATTTATAGATTCTACCGAGCTATTCGAAAGATTATCCACTACTATAACTTCGTAACCGCTATTTAGTAATTCTACACATGTATGACTACCAATAT
>NZ_MTKN01000245.1 GCF_001975825.1 [Flexibacter] sp. ATCC 35208 | reverse complement strand
CATCATCGTAAATGACGACGTTTCAATTGAAGATGATGCTTCTTTTAATAAAAGAAGACGCGGCGTAGCTGGCACTGTTTTCGTCCAAAAAATATTAGGTGCGGCCGCTGAGAGTGGACATTCTTTAGAAGAACTAACAACAATCGGGCAAGCTGTCATCAAAAACTTACACACATTAGGAGTTGCCCTTTCCCCTGCCAACGATCCAGTAAAAGGAAACGCTTCATTCACTTTAAACGATGATGAAGTGTTTTATGGCGTCGGCATTCACGGAGAAAAAGGTTACCGTAAAGAAGCACTATCCTCTTCTGAAATATTAGCGATTGAACTGATGAACAAACTAAAAAGTATTTACCGCTGGAGAAAAGGAAACAACTTTGCGATCCTCATTAATGGATTAGGTGCAACGCCATTAATGGAACAATACATTTTCGCAAATGACATTCGCCGTTTGTGTGAATTGGAAGGCTTACAAGTTACATTCGTAAAGGTTGGTACGTTGTTAACTTCTTTAGATATGAAGGGTGTTTCGCTCAGTTTGCTTAAGGTAGAGGATTTGGA
>NZ_MTKN01000244.1 GCF_001975825.1 [Flexibacter] sp. ATCC 35208 | reverse complement strand
CACCGAATACCGAAAAAAAGGACACAGAGAAAAAATAGCAAAAAAAAAAAAAAAAACCAGAAAAAAAAGAGAAAAAAAAAAAAAAAGTACTCACCAAAAAAGAAAGAATAAAAAATTTGTTAAACCAAAGATGAAATTAAATTCGTCTTAAAAAAGTTGAAAAAAAAAAAAAAACAGTGAAAAAAAAAAATATTAAAAAAGAGGAAAAATTAAAATTGGCAAAAAAAAAACAGAAAAAAAAATTAAAAAAAAAAAAAAAAAAAAAAAAAAAAGGGTGGTAAAAAGTTTTTTTAGGGGTTTGGGAAAAAAAAATTAATGGAATTAAATTTTTTAAAAAAAAAAACCAAAAAATTGGTAAAAAAAAATAAAAATAATTTTTAAATTTTTTTAATTTTTTTAAAAAAAAAAAAAAAGGGGGGGTTTTTTTTTATTTTTATAATAATTAAAAAAAAAAAAAAAAGAGTATAAGAGGATTAATATTTTTTTTAGAAAAAAAAAACATCGGGGGGGGGAAAAAAAAAAAAGGGGGGGAGTAGAGAAGAGGGTAGGGTTGTGAAAAAGGGGG
>NZ_MTKN01000243.1 GCF_001975825.1 [Flexibacter] sp. ATCC 35208 | reverse complement strand
ATGGTCTTATGCCGAAAATTTAGCCAAATTAGGCAAACCGGTTGATAAAACAGAATGGGGAATGTCGCCACAAACTGTAAATGCATATTTTAATCCATCTTATAACGAGATTGTTTTTCCTGCAGCAATTCTACAGCCGCCTTTCTACAATTACCAAGCTGATGAAGCCGTTAATTATGGTGGAATTGGAGCTGTAATTGGTCACGAGATTTCTCATGGATTTGATGATTCTGGTGCACGTTACAACGCTGATGGAAATTTAGTTGACTGGTGGACTCCTGAAGACTTAAAACATTTTATATCGTTTTCTTCTACGGCACTGTATAGTTTGATTCCTATATTTAATAGTCCAAGTGAAAGGGCACCTTTCCATACGGTATGCAAATGAAGCCTCTCCTTTCATTCAAAAATGATTATGTATATTATGAGATAGTAAGAAATTTCCTATACGTTTTTTGTTTTTACGGAATGTTAAGCAGGAGGATGTGGGATATAAAATATATTGACAAGCCCTCCAAAATATTTTAATGTGATTGTATAAAATTGTGTATATAAAGGGGAGTAACT
>NZ_MTKN01000242.1 GCF_001975825.1 [Flexibacter] sp. ATCC 35208 | reverse complement strand
GTTCCGGAGTTTTTTTATCCCTTCTTAGGATACCACACCACACATCTCTACCGCTACTACGGTAAAAAAAAAGTCTGGTAATTTTTTGTTGAAAGCAAGCAGGATTGTATCTTTGCAATCCGTTCTAAAAAACGGATAAGTAGTTCTTTTTTTCATGCAAATATTGAGAAGTCACTCTTCTAAAAAAAGAGGAAAATACTTCAAAAATAATTTGGAGATAATGAAAAAATCGCTACCTTTGCAATCCCAAAACAAACAAAAAAGTTCTTAAAAAGATAATAATAAGCTAAGATGTAGGAACCGCAAGGGTTCACACGGATCGGATCTGTAACATCAACAATTTCTTAGGAATAAGAAAAAGCTCTTTGAAAGATTGGAAACAACAGCATAATAAACACAGGTAATTGTTTAAGCGAAAACATTAGATAATTCGTCTGATTTCGAGAGAAATTAGCCGGTATCAAAACTTCTTTACAATGGAGAGTTTGATCCTGGCTCAGGATGAACGCTAGCGGCAGGCCTAATACATGCAAGTCGAGGGGCAGCACGGGTAGCAATACTGGGTGGCG
>NZ_MTKN01000241.1 GCF_001975825.1 [Flexibacter] sp. ATCC 35208 | reverse complement strand
GGATTGCGTAATCTTCCGGCATTTTTAGTAGATAATCCGGGATTAAATTCAGGATTTATGATTCCGCAATATACTGCAGCAAGTATTGCAAGTCAAAACAAGCAATTGGCAACTCCGTCAAGCGTAGATAGTATTGTGTCAAGTAACGGGCAGGAAGATCACGTAAGTATGGGAGCAAACGGAGCAACAAACGCATTGCGTGTTTTAGAGAATTTAGAGCGTATTCTGGCAATTGAATTGTTGAATGCTTCACAGGCAATTGCTTATAGAGAACCATTGAAATCAAGTGATTTTATAGAGATGTTTTTAAGCAGTTACAGTGAGGTAGTTCCTCTTGTAAAGGAAGATAGAATCTTACATTACGACATTAAAAAGACTGTGGAATTCCTGGACAGTTTCCAAATTGAAAACGATTTGTTAACAATGGCTTAACATTGTAAAGTATTAATGAAGTAATTTTGCACTATCAAAAATATAAAAATGTCAATAAACAGTATTTTCCAATTTTTAGTGCCGAAAGACAAAAAATTCTTTCCACTTTTTGAAGAAGCTTCAAGCAATTTAATTGAATT
>NZ_MTKN01000240.1 GCF_001975825.1 [Flexibacter] sp. ATCC 35208 | reverse complement strand
TTAGAAGTTAAAAGGCCGAGAACCAACGAAATCACTCCTTTACTACTATTTGCATAATAGGCGAAGCTATATATTGCAAATACGTTTTTATACCATTATACTTTTGTCCGTATGATGATATGCTATAGTTTTGGAGAAGTGAAAGGTTGATTGTAATGAATATATGGTTAAATATGTTAACGACGACAGGACTCGGAGCAATTATTGGGGGATACACGAATCATTTAGCGATAAAAATGTTATTTCGTCCTCATCGTCCTATTTATATCGGAAAGTTTCAAGTTCCATTTACACCAGGGTTAATTCCGAAGCGTCGTGATGAACTTGCTGTTCAATTAGGAAAAATGGTTGTAGAACATTTGTTAACACCAGAAGGAATTGGAAAAAAGCTAACAAATGAAGAGTTTCAAAAAGGTTTAATTCACTGGGCGCAAGTGGAAGTGGATAAAGTAATTACGAATGAACAATCACTGCGACATATTTTAGAAAAATGGAATGTAGCGCATGTAGCAGAAGAAGCGACTCGAAAAATCGAACATGTTATTACAGAAAAAATTCATGCATTTTTAGCAG
>NZ_MTKN01000239.1 GCF_001975825.1 [Flexibacter] sp. ATCC 35208 | reverse complement strand
CATCTCATTTCTGTAATTGTTCAGTTAATTAGTTCAATTATAAATCAATAGAGTGTACTCTATTGATACAAGTGTAGTAGACTGATAAAATCATAGTTAAGAGTGTCTCATAAGACTTGTCTCAAAAACGAGGTGATATTTTGCGAAAAATCGGTTATATACGTGTCAGTTCGACTAGCCAAAATCCTTCAAGACAATTTCAGCAATTAAACGAAATCGGTATGGATCTTATTTTTGAAGAAAAAGTTTCTGGGGCAGCAAAGGATCGCGAGCAACTTCACAAAATGTTAGAGGATTTACAGGAAGGAGACATTATTTATGTTACAGACTTAACTCGGATCACTCGGAGTACGCAGGATTTATTTGAATTGATTGATTTAATACGAAGGAAAAAGGCAAGCATAAAATCACTCAAGGATACATGGCTAAATGTATCAGAAGATAATCCATACAGCCAATTCTTAATTACAGTAATGGCTGGTGTGAACCAATTATAGCGCGACCTTATCCGTATGCGTCAACGTGAAGGGATTGAGTTAGCAAAGAAAGAAGGAAAGTTTAAGGGGCGTTTAAAGAAGT
>NZ_MTKN01000025.1 GCF_001975825.1 [Flexibacter] sp. ATCC 35208 | reverse complement strand
GCAAGAGCGTTTTTGTTTGCACACACAAATTAAAAGGCTGGCTATTTGCCAGCCCTTTTAATTTGGTTAATTATTTCACTGCCGCAGCATACAACTTATCCACTTCATTCCAGTTAATCACATTCCAGAAAGCACTGATATAATCAGGACGCACGTTATGATACTTCAGATAATAAGCATGCTCCCATACATCCAGTGCCAGAACCGGCGTACCCGTTTCCTTCACAATCCCTTTCATTAAAGGATTATCCTGATTTGGTGTCGATATCACCTGCAGCTTCTTAGCTGGTGTAACAATGAGCCATGCCCAACCAGAACCAAATACTGTTTTTGCAGCAGTATTGAACGCATCCTGGAATTTCTCCCATGAGCCAAAAGATGCTGTTACAGCGGCTTTCAGCTTGTCGGATGGAGTAGTTTTAGTAGGTGACAGCAATGTCCAGAACAGAGAGTGATTGTAGTGACCACCACCATTGTTACGAATGGCTTTATCATCTGCTTTTATTGTAGCCAGGATTTCATCCAGCGTCAGGCTTTCGTACTTAGTACCTTTTACAGCGTCGTTCAGATTTTTCACATAGGCGCCATGATGCTTATCATGGTGGATTTCCATTGTCGTCTTGTCGATGTTTGGTTCCAGTGCATCAAAAGCATACGGCAAGGCAGGCACAGTAAAAGGAGCTTTTGGGCTATTTCCGTTCGTTTCTTTTTTTCCCTTCAATGAAGCAGCACTCACCATACCGGCAGGGTTGCCCACAGCAGCAGCTACGCTGGCAAGACCGGCTAACTTAATAAATTCTCTTTTATTCATATACCAGGTATTAAAATTATGATGTAGATAATTATTCAATTTACGACGACCTGCTGTATGCCACAAATACTACACCAATTATTAAAAAAATTTAATCAATGACGGCGTTGTGGCAACTACGTATTTCACGGTTTATTCCTAAAATAACGTCTATAAATCACATTCTTTTGAAATTAATTGTTATTTTACCATAGCTTTCATGTGAAACTTTAACAATTTTTTTTATTTGATTATAAAAACTATTTGTCCCGAAACTACATGATGACGAACTAATATATGTAGTACGCTAACTAACCAGGCCTTCAGAGGGCTTTAACCTTATGCCGATACATATCTCTACACTTAGGGGTGGGTGCTGATACAATATTAAATTTATTAATTATACAATTCATATTCCAATTTATACCATTCGTTGTTCATAATTTTTTTATGCCAGGCAAAATGAGACTATTAGAAGAACATATAAAACAACAACAGCCAGAAACAGACAATTTCACACCATCCTTTTATAGGTTGGGAAATGCCGAAGAGTATAAATCCCTTACCAGCTTATTGAGTAATAACCCGCATATCCGCGTTTATGACCACATCGTATCACAGTTGAAGGAACTCATTAAGATCAGCAACCCGACCAAGCGTTTGACACCTGAAGAGTATGAGCAGCATTTAGCCGCTTATGTTGGAACACAGGCGCTGGAAGAAATCGGAGTATGGGTGTATTATCCATGGGCTGACAGAGTAGTGCACATAGTAGATGAAGAAGATTTTATTGCATTGCGCACAAGCCGCAACCAGCATAAGATCACGAAAGAAGAAATTGAAACACTGCGTACAAAGAAGATCGGCATTATCGGTCTCTCAGTAGGTGGCAGTATCGCGCTTACGATTGCTATGGAAAGAGTGTGTGGAGAGTTGAGACTATCGGATTTTGATAAAGTAGAACTGACCAATATGAACCGTATCCGTACGGGCATACACAATATACAAATATCCAAGGCGGTAGTAGCAGCCAGGGAAATAGCAGAACTGGATCCTTTCATCAAAGTAAAATGTTACCTGGATGGCGCAACAGAGCAGAACCTGGATGACTTTTTTACTGCTGATGGTAATCTGGATGTACTGATAGAAGAATGTGATGGAATCGATATAAAAATTCTGAGCCGGGTAAAGGCAAAAGCTTTGCAAATCCCGGTAATAATGGACACCAATGACAGAGGGATGGTGGATGTAGAACGTTTTGACCTTGAGCCTGACAGGCCCCTGCTGCATGGTTTTATCCCTGCCGATCTGGACCTGGAACGCTTAAAAGGGCTGACTGACGCAGAAAAATTACCCATCTTCCGTCCCATGGTTGCCCTGGATGATATGTCTGCCAGGATGAAATACTCCCTGAGCGAAATTGGTAAAACTATCACCACCTGGCCACAGCTGGCCTCCTCCGTTGTATTGGGAGGTGCTGCTGTTACAGACACCTGCAGGCGCATATTGCTGAATCAATACAAAAGCTCTGGCAGGTATTATGTAGACTTCGAGCAGATATTTGTTTAAATCAAGCTGGTTAGAACATAACTGCATTGCATTCTTTGCAAACGAATGCAATGCAGCTATGTTCCCTCCATCCCTAGTACCAATGCTATTATTAAAGAGTACCCACATGCAAAATCATGATTACAGTAAGGGCATTTAGAGCACCAGACGATCCTGAAGCCTGCCTGAGGTTTTACAACGGCCACCTCCGGTTGTTGGAGATCTATTTTGGGATTGCTAAAATCACGTCCGGTAATGCGGACTGGATGCAACATGAAAATAGTATTGTAATTATTGTTGAAGATGAATCCCGCACCAAAACCTACGGTGGCGCCAGAGTACAGCTGGCTGACGGTGTCATTCCCCTGCCTATAGAAACTGCGATCGGCAAGTACGACAACAAGATCTATGACATGGTGAAACCCGGTAGTGCGGAGATCTGTGCAATGTGGAACTCCAAGGAAGTAGCCGGTATGGGCATCGGTAGCCAGGTACTGGCCAGGGCAGGCGTAGTACTCGCTGCACAGCTGCCAATAGATAATTTTCACGTATTATGTGCACCCATCACCACACGTATCGGAAAGAGAGTAGGATTTATGATCGACGAATCCCTCGGCGATAAAGGCACCTTTTTCTATCCTAAAGACGACTTCGTAGCCACTGCCATGGTGATCAACGACGTCAATACCCTGGAATATGCAGATCCCAAAGAGCGGGAACTTATCTATGATCTGCGCGAACATCTTGTTCAAACCAAAACAGAAGTTGGCCCCAAAGGCTCTTACGAAGTCAGTTATCACCTGGAAATTCCCGACTATCAATATACCAAAGTGCAGAGTGAAAGGTGAATTTTTTCTAAATTTATCGCATGTTCCGGATCATTACCTTATGGTTATTCGCCCTATTATGCTATCTGCATACGCAGGCAGCAGCTCCCTTTGTATATGAGGAAGGCATGCCCCTCACCCGCATAGGCAAATACCTTGAATTATTTACTGACAAGTCAAACAAGCTCGGGATCGGAGATGTGCAACACATTTCCTTTGTCTCACCAGGAGAGAATGTACCTAACCTGCAAATCACCCCCTATACCCATTGGGCACGGTTCCATATCGAAAACCCCGGCGCCGCCCGCAAACTGCTGCTGGAAGTAGAATATCCCACCATCGACGATATTACCCTCTTTGAACAAATGCCTGATGGCAGTTTCAAAGAAACCAGACTAGGGGAATTCACCCAGTTTCACAACAGAATTTTCGATCATCAGAACTATATATTCCCCCTCGTATTCCAGGCACACAGTACCCATTTGTACTACCTGCGCATCAAGGCGGGAGAACAGTTACAACTGCCTATCTACATTGGTACCAAAGAGCAGATTACGACCAAAAACAGCTCCCGGGGACTTATCTTCGGGTTGTATGTCGGGGTCATCCTCGCTATGTCGTTTTATAACCTCTTTATCTTCCTTTCTACCAAGGATAACAGTTACCTGATCTATGTAGCCTACAATATCTTCGTAGGCCTCACACAAGCTACCCTGCAGGGGTTTGCCTTCCGCTTTCTATGGCCTTCGTGGCCCTGGATGGAAATACATGCCACCGTACTGGTACCCATCTTCAATGGACTAACGGCATTGATGTTCGTACAGCAGTTCCTGCAAACGAAGCAACATTACAGGCGTGGACACAACCTGATCAACTACCTCATTTATGCATACCTGGTATGTTTCATTCCTGCCCTGCTGGATTGGTATACCATTGCGCAGGTGTGGGTACAGCTGGTAGTTTCTGCCGCTGCCGTCATCGTATTTATCGTACCACTCAGGATGAGCCGGATGGGCTATAGCTCCGCCCGTTTCTTTTTGCTGGCATGGTCTGTGTTCCTCGTCAGTGTGATCATATTCGTACTACGCAATATGAACGTGCTGCCATATAATGACTTTACCTATTATGCACTGCAGATCGGCTCAGGAATGGAAGCCCTGCTCCTCTCCTTCGCACTGGCACACAAGATCAATGTATTCAGAGCCGAAGCCCTGCAAGCCTCACAGGAGAATGAGCGCCTTGTAAGAGAGCAGAATATTATACTGGAAGACAAAGTGCATAAACGTACGGAAGAGTTACAGGCCAGCAATGAAGAGCTGAATGTAGCCCTCAAAAACCTGAAAGACGCACAGACACAACTTGTGGAAAGAGAGAAAATGGCATCTCTGGGTCAGCTTACTGCTGGTATTGCACACGAAATCAATAACCCGATCAACTTTGTCACTTCCAATATCAAGCCGCTCAAAATGGATATAGCAGATATTAAAACGCTGCTTAATAAGTACGATGATCTCGCCACCGCCACCGATGTGAAAATGGAACTGCGGGAGATCGCGGCTTACAAACAAGAGATAGACATTGACTATATTCACGAAGAAATAGCCTCACTGATAAAAGGTATTGAAGATGGTGCCACACGTACGGCTGAGATTGTCAAAGGATTACGTACCTTCAGCCGCCTTGACGAAAGTGATGTGAAATCGGTAGACCTGCACGAAGGGCTGGATAGCACGCTGGTACTCCTGAAGAACAGCATTCCGCCAAATGTAACGGTCACGAAGCACTACGGTACACTACCTAAGATTGAATGCTATGCCGGTAAAATGAACCAGGTATTCATGAACATACTGACCAATGCCTTCAATGCGATTAATACCCATTCAAACGGCAGGGAAGAAAGTGTGATCATCACTACCTGGCAGGAAGATGAAATGGCCGTGATCAGTATCAAAGACACTGGTCCGGGTATGACAGAAAAAGTAAAAGAAAAGATCTTCGACCCATTCTTTACTACCAAAGACGTAGGCGAAGGTACAGGCCTGGGCCTTTCTATCGTATTCAGTATCATAGAAAAACATCAGGGACGGATATTCGTTAATACTGCACCCGGGGAAGGTGCAGAATTTATTATATATTTACCATTGAAGATAAACACTATGACCTAGTGTCATGCTCCGATGGTACCCCCCCAGACAGGAATAGAGCCCTGCAATTAAATCATTATCGTTTTTTGTATAAAACATTAGTGGATGAAAGAAAACCGTATCAGGATTCTCTACATTGACGACGAAGTACACAACCTAAATGCTTTTAAAGCCAGCTTCCGCCGCAGTTATGAAATTTACACAGCAAACTCCGCCCAGGAAGGCAAGCAGTTACTAAAGAGCATCGATGTACACATTATCATCGCTGACCAGAAGATGCCCGTATCTACCGGTGTTGAATTCTTTAATGAGATTAAAGATACCTTGCCTGATCCCATGCGTATCCTGCTCACCGGCTATACCGATGTAGAAGACATTATCGATGCCATCAACAAGGGGCATATCTTCTCCTATATCAAGAAACCATGGGATGAGCACGAGCTGCACAGAACCATTCAGAATGCCTACGAAATATATGCAACCCGCAAACAACTGAAAGAAAAGATCATCGAACTGGAAAAGATCAATGATGAGCTGAACCGCTTTATCTACTCCACTTCGCATGACCTTCGCTCTCCGCTCATGTCTGTACTGGGTATCATTAACCTGAGCAGACTGGATAACTCTGTTACTGACCCTAACGGCTATCTGAATATGATCGAAGTATGTATTCAGAAACTGGATGGCTTTATTCAAAAGATTATTGAATACTATCGCAATTCAAGATTGGATGTGGAGTATGAGAAAATTACTTTTGACCATCTGCTGAATGAATGTATCACACAATTCAAACATCAGAATACAGCGATAGAGTTCCAGGTCAATGTAGACCAGCCGGTTGAATTTAAGGGAGATACTTTCCGAATTAGTGTAATTTTAAACAACCTTATATCAAATGCTGTTAAATATCAGAAACCGGATGAGGTGCATCCAAAAGTGAACCTGGCAGTAAAAGTAGAGCCCCACAAAGCAACGCTGGTAATATCGGACAATGGTATTGGTATATTAAGTGAACACCTGAACAACATCTTCAAAATGTTCTTCAGATCTAAGAATAACAACAAGCCGGGCAGCGGCATTGGCCTTTATATAGTGAAAGAAGCCCTGAACAAGATTGGCGGTACGATCAATGTAGAATCCAAGTATGGAGAAGGTACACAATTTGAAATAAGCATTCCGAACAGAAATGATTTCGATTCCTGATTTACGTGTGATTTTGATAGATGACAATGAAGTGGACCTTCTATTGCATGAAAAGTTGATTGCCATACAGCAGATCAGCCGGACTATACTTGCTTTTAATAATGCCAATAAAGCGCTTGAGTTTCTATCGTCCAATATAACATTACCTCGTATTCCTCCTACCATAATATTGTTGGATATACAAATGCCGGAGATGGATGGGTTTGAATTCCTGGAGGCTTTTGATAGTTATCCTGCTAAGATCAAATCGCAGTGCCATGTGATCATGGTATCCTCTTCGCTTGATTATAGTGATATCAGCCGCACGTATGCCAATCCCATGGTGGTGAAGTTGCTAAAAAAGCCTTTGCTGGCGAAGGAGCTGACAACTGCGGTAGCCGATATTTTCAGAGACTTTTCCTGAGCACAACTTTACTTATCCATTATTAACTTTCTATGGGCACGCCCCCAGTTGCCGAGTTCTGAAATCACGGCAAACAGTGATTCTCCGTGGGGCGTGATCCTGTATTCTACTACAGGAGGAAAAGCATCATATTCGGTGCGTGAAATAATCTTGTTAGCTTCCAGGCTTTTTAGCTCTTTGGAAAGGGTTCTGTCTGTAATGGGAGCCAGCTCTTTGGCGAGCTGGTTGAAACGACGGGGACCAAAGCCCAGATGAATCAGGAGCTGGAGCTTCCACCTGCCACCGAGTACATCAAGGGCATCTTTGACAGGAATGATGTGTTTTCTGCATGTTTCTTTGGTTCGTACGCTCATGGTACAAAAATACGACATATTACTATCCTGTAGGATAGTGCTATCCGGGAATATAGTATCGACAGCCGCGAGGAGATTGTAGATACTTTTGGGTTAAAATTTAAAAATAAGCATCATGAGAATATTGCATTTGATCACCAGCCCAAGAAAGTCTCAGTCGTATAGCGCACAATTAGGAAATGCCATTGTTGAAAAGCTGACTGCTGCTCATCCCGGTAGCACTGTAGTAATTCGCGACCTGGCCGCAGCACCGTTTCCACACCTGGAAGAAGCGCATATTCAATCCTTTTTTACCCCTGAAGAAAATAGATCTGCTGAGCAGGTGAGTGCGATTGCACATTCTGACGAAGCAATTGCTGAATTGCTGGCAGCAGATGTAGTGGTAATCGGCGCACCAATGTATAACTTCAGTATTACTTCCAATCTGAAGTCATGGATTGATCATATTGCCAGAAGAGGAAAGACATTTAGCTATGGAGCAAATGGACCGGAAGGATTGGTGAAAGGCAAGAAAGTATATCTGGCTATTTCTACAGGAGGCGTCTATTCTGAAGGAATGATGAAGGTGTATGATTATACAGAAAATTACCTGAGAGCGGTGTTAGGGTTTATGGGCATGACGGATGTGACCGTGGTAAGAGCAGAAGGTTTGAGTGTACCAGGTGTACAGGATACTGCAATGGAAAAAGCGTACGAAGCAATTACTGTGTAATTCATCCTGCAATATATTTTTCAAAACCGCACTCCTTTTCCGGGTGCGGTTTTGTTTTTTTTATTCAAAATACGAAATACGGTAAATAAGCCATTGTCTATATTTATTTTAAACAATTGATTTAAAGCATGTTAACCCTCGGCATACAGATTGCCCCCTGTAAAAACATCATAACATGAAACCATTTCCAGGTCCGGTGAACCTGATAGACCTGCATCATTACAGTAACATGCCATTTGGTGAGCACTTCGTAGTGCAGGCAGATGCTGTATTTAACTGGCGCTACTCCTTATGGCATCTTCGTCAATACACATGTCGCATTTAAATTTTAATAAACATGAAACGCACAATAGTTCTAACCACATTATTACTCGCACACATTTTTGTACATGCACAGCAAACTACAACCGCTGTTGGCACCACCAAAGCCTGGGGTAAAGTAGATGGCGTCACCATAGAAGGACTGGTACAAGGCCCTTCAGCAACCGTGGCAGACCTGCAGATAGCCTGTGTATTTGAATATACCGAAGGCGATATTTTCAACGCCCCTCCTGCCCTGCCAGCAGCACTCAATGGCATGGTACATCTGGATGAAGCCACCAATGGCCTTATCACTGAAATCCGTAAGTCCGGCCAGTTTGCAGGCCATGCACTGGAAACAATTCTCATCACACCGCCAGCGGGCAAGATCAAGGCAAAGAAACTGTTGCTCATCGGTCTCGGCGATCGTAATCAATTCGCACCCGGGCTGATGACGAAAGTAGGTAGTGTCGCTATGCGTGAAGCACTGTCACTGAATGTAGCTTCTCTGTCATTTGCAAGTGATCTGAAAGATGCGGGTATCGACTCTCCGACAGCACTGGTAGCAGAGAATGTGACCAAAGGTATGCTGCAGGCTTATAAAGTAGCTGAATACCTGAAAGATAAACACTATGCTACTTTCAAGCCTCTGAGCAAAGTGATTCTGCTGGCAGGACCTTCATTCTTCACCGTAGCAGGACAAGGCATTGAAACAGCTATTCAATCATTCCAGTAATTATGAAAGCTGATCTCATTTTGATGCACTCCGCATGTTGACTTTCCCACCTTTGTGGCGGCGGTGATGATAGGTGGCTGGCTGGCCAGGGTACTAGTCAGAAAGTACCGGATCATGCTGGGGGAAAGCGTGCTGCTGATGCTGACTGGGGTGCTGGCGATGTTCCTGCCCCTGATGAGTTCCTTTATGTTATATTTGCTGGTATTCATGGTAGTGGTGGCAATGGGACTGCAGAATGCCTTTGGTAAACTCTTTGCCAAAGAGACGCATGGTCCGGGCACGATGATGACGGGCAATGTAACACAGGCTGCACTTGATCTGGGCAATCTGGTACGTACTGGTTTTAAAGAGCCGGCAGCCATGCAGCGTTTTCGAAATGTCTCCATATTAATCGGAGGCTTTTTGCTGGGATGCCTGATGGGCGCCATTATGGCCAGATACCTGGGATTGACGTCCATCATTGGACCAGGTGTAGCCATCTGTATCTGTTATCTGATGAGGGAAGCACTGCCACGCAAACAGCTGGTATAATATGATGCATGATCTTCAAATAAAGGGAGTGGCCACTTTGGTGGCCCTCCTGTTTTTTATTCCTTCATTTGGACAGGATACCGCGAAAGTCAGCGCCCTGTACAGAGATGGGCAACGCCTGATCCTGAAGACAGGTTATGAAAAACAGGATATGGATTCTGCCTGGACCATTGCCAGACAGATAGATTCTCTCAGCAGAAAGATGAACTATCAGGGAGGCATTGGTATTGGTAAACTCCTGACCGCAAAGATCCTGAACGAATCACACAGGGATGATGGCCGTCGTGCTACCAGCATGGAAGCCTACAATATTCTCAGGAAGTATGGTACACCCCGGTTACAGGCAGAAGCCCTGATCGAAATAGGAGGCACTTTTCAAAACAGATCCACCGATCTCCCTGCAAAGATTCTCTACTACGAAGCTGCCGTCAATATTTACCGCAGCATCCACGATTACCTGAGCGCAGCCAGTATGCTGGAATTCGTAGGGGATCTCTATAGTGTGAACGGAGAGTATACCAAATCATTACAAACACTTCAGACCGCGTTACAACTTTACAACCAAGTACACTTTATAAGATTACACGGACTCTATAGCCTGATGGGGAATACCTATACTTTTCTGAATGATTTTCCCAACGCACTCCGTTATAACCTCATGGCTATGCAAACGGGAGAACAACTACATGAAACAGGTATTATCATGAGCCCTATCTACAACCGTCTTGGTATGATTTTTTATACCATAGATCAATATGAACAGGCATTGGAATACTTCAATCGTGGGTTAAAAATTGCTTATTCAAACAGCGATACGAATAGCATACAAAGTATTCAGATCAATATTTCATTCATTCTTCGTAAGCTGGGTCAGTACAAAGCTTCGCTGGATACGCTTCATAAGATAGAATCCCTCATTCCCATTGCTAAAGAAGATGATGACGCCTGGGTAGATCTGTTGACCCGTTATATCAACACCTATCTTGCCATGAAAGATTTTAAAAGCGGAATGCCGTACTTCAATAAGATCGTAACACTGTACAACAGGCAAAAATTATCGCCTTATTTCAGACAGATAAGCAGGCTTGCAATAGCTGGCTATTTGCAGGGCATGGGAAAAATGAAAGATAGCAAACCCTACCTGGTAGCTTATTCAGAGGATGTCCTGAACCGTGACGAACCAGCCATCAGGTTACTACAAAGCCACCAGTTACTGTATCGTGCAGATTCTGCAGCGGGCGATGTACAAGGAGCACTGGAACACTATAAGCTATATAAATTATTCTCAGATTCTACTACTAATCTGAATAAATCAAGACAACTGGCTGTGCTACAGATCCAGTTTGAAACCAATAAAAAAGACCAGGATATTCAATTATTACGACAAAAGTCAGCATTGCAGGAAGCATCATTACAAAAAGAAATTATATTCAGGAATGTAATCTTTGCAGGAGTATGTGCATTGCTGATTATCCTCGCGCTGACATATAACCGTAGCAGGCTGAAACAACGCAGCAACCTGCAATTGCAACAAAAACAGGAGGAGATCAATAATCAGAATGAATTATTGCGCAAGCTGCTACAGGAAAAAGAATGGTTACTGAAAGAGATTCATCATCGGGTAAAAAACAATTTACAGATTGTAATTAGTCTGCTTAATTCCCAATCCAATTACCTGGACAACCAGGACGCTATCGATGCGATCCGCAACAGTCAACATCGTATGCATGCTATGTCACTGATCCACCAGAAACTATACCAGACGGACAATCTGGCCAGGATTGACATGAGCTGGTATATCAGGGAACTGGTGGCTTACATGCAGGAAAGTTTCCCGACAAAAGCACAAATACAATTCAACCTGGATATTACCCCACTGGAATTAGATGTTGCACAGGCAGTACCGCTGGGACTTGTGCTGAATGAGTCAGTGAGCAATGCCATCAAATATGCATTCCCCGGAACACGTCAGGGTATTATTGAAATTTCGCTAAAAAACATAGATGAGCAGCACTGGCAGCTTCGTATCTTCGATAATGGAACAGGACTGCCTGAGCAATTTAACCTCGATAATACATCATCACTTGGCATGAACCTCATGCGTGGGCTGAGTGAACAGCTGGATGGTACATTTGAGGTGACGAGTGAGCAAGGTACTGTCATTACAATAGTTTTCCCCGCTGCGCAAAAAGAAATGATATGAAGATATTGATTGTAGAGGACGAGTTTATTGTAGCAAACGATTTGCGGCTGATGCTGCAGAAAGCAGGATATACGGTAGTCGGCATAGCATCGGGCGTGGTACAGGCCCGCAAGCTGATTGAGAGTAAACAACCTGACTGGATGCTGATAGATATTATACTCAAAGGCGACCTGACGGGCATTGATCTGGCGAGGGAGCTGATGACACAGCGCTTACCTTTCCTTTTTATTTCAGCGAATACAAACCAGGATATACTGGAAGCGGCTAAGACCACGAACCCGTATGGCTTTCTTGTAAAACCATTCAGGGAAAAGGATCTGCTGGTCATGCTGGATATTGCCTTCTTCAGACATGAATTAGAAGCAAAGCAACAACAGCCGGCAGTACTACAGGATACAGGGATGGTAGGCCGGAGCAGGGCATTTTCGAATGTATTGGACCACATCAGCAAAGTAGCACCCAGCAATACTTCTGTGCTCATCACCGGCGAAAGCGGTACAGGCAAGGAAAAAGTAGCAGCAGCGATACATAGGGCTTCTTCCCGCAGTCATCAGCCAATGGTGACGGTAAACTGTGCAGCATTGCCTTTATCACTGGTAGAATCAGAGTTGTTTGGATATGAGAGAGGGGCTTTTACAGGTGCAAACCAGCAACGGATCGGGAAGTTTGAACAGGCAAATGGAGGTACCGTATTTTTAGATGAAATAGGTGAATTGCCCTTAGAGGCACAGGTAAAACTGCTGCGGGTATTGCAGCAGCGGGAAGTAGAGCGATTAGGAGGACAGGCAATTATACCTATTGATGTGCGGATCATTACTGCTACAAACAGGAATTTAGAGAAAGAGGTGGCTGAGGGAAGATTCAGATTGGATCTGTATTACAGATTGAATGTGTTTCCCATAGAAGTGCCCCCATTGCGGGAGCGGAAAGAGGATATAGAACCGTTAGCATATTATTTTTTAGAGAAGTTTGGGAAGACAGTCAATAAGATCAGCGCAACTGTATTGCGACAAATGAAGGAATATCCCTGGCCAGGGAATATCAGGGAACTGGAGCACCTGATCGAAAGACAGGTATTGCTGGCAGAGGGATCGGAGATCACTTCGATTGATTTGCGGTCACAACCAGATATTACGCCAGTGGCTTCGTCGGAGGTGATCAAGACCATGGAGGAAATGGAGAAGGAGCATATTATCAGGGCGCTGCGCGCCAGTCATGGCAAGGTCAGTGGTGCAGGAGGAGCTGCCGCAGCCTTGGATATAGCTGCGCAAACCCTATTTGCAAAGATGAAGAAGTTTGGTATTCAGCAAACCTATCAATGAGTTATTCTACACCGGCATACATACTTTCCCACAAAACAGCATGCGTCAAAGCCTATACTTTTTACGGTAATTTTAGTGAAGATCTTATTGGGACTATATTATATCCTGTTCAATTCATATAAATAATTGTTATAACACTACTATTTTTAGGCTGAATCCCTATATTTGTAACAGTGGAAACTGTGAACAATTTAAGGAACTCGTCGTTAAAGAGGATAATATGGTTGCTGCTGATTACAGTATTTACTGTAGGCGCATGCCGTTATTCGTACGCTTTTTACAAATCCTATAATATCGAGAATGCCAGTGACGAAGCGCCTATCGGCGACTTTGGGGATAACTGTGTAAAAAAAGGCGGCAAAGAACTCTTCTCATTTTATGAAGACGGCCTCAGCCTTTCCACACTTACCTGGGCCTCTCCACTTTCTGTACATTGGGAGACCTATAGTTTTAGCATTTTTAAAGAACCCCTCAGGGATGTGCTGACCCCTCCTCCACTTTTATTCATTTAAATCCTGATCAGGCTTCGTTACCGTCATAACACACCAGTATATATAGTAATACTACATCATCAATTCATTACTAGAATAAACTTTGTTTATGAAGAAGAAGAAGAAGCATGCGGATGCTCCGTCACCCTGGCAAAGGTTGGTGAGGTTGTTACATCACGAACGAACCTCTATCAATTACATTTTTATTTATGCCGTACTTATCGGCATCATTGGTCTCACGCTGCCGTTAGGAACAACGGCTGTCTATAACTTGCTGTCCAACGGTTCTATGTATAGTTCTACCTATATCTTAATAGCGGTAGTACTGACAGGTATCGTGATTGGGGGTGCACTATTGATCGGACAACTGACGCTTGTTGAATTTCTCGAGCAGAAGATATTTGCCAAAGCGGCCATGGAGTTCGCGTATCGCCTGCCCCGTATCAAAAAGGAAGAAATAAATGGTGAACATCCACCAGAACTGGTGAACCGTTTCTTTGATATTCTCACTATTCAAAAAGGCCTGACTAAATTGCTGGTGGACATTGTAGCTGCATCCGTCCAGATATTTTTCAGTGCCATACTCCTCTCCTTTTACCACCCTGTATTTATGGCGGTGGGGTTATTTGCTATTGCCGCCATCGCACTGGTGCTCATACTCTATTTCAGACATGGGGTCAATACCAGCATTGACGAATCCGGCTATAAATATGAGCTGGTCGCTCACCTCGAAGACGTAGCAGCTGATCTGGACACCTACCGTGGCCATCCTGAAAAGATGGACCAGGTATGTAAAACCACTGACGAGATCACCGCTAAATATCTCATGGCCCGTAATGATCACTTTAATGTACTGAAGAAATTCTTCGTCAGTTCTGTAGCACTACGCACCATCCTGATGGGCGGTCTGCTGCTGATGGGATCATTTTTCGTAGTAGAAAGAGAAATGACTTTCGGTCAGTTTGTAGCTGCGGAAGTGATCGTGGTACAGATTAGTTATGCTATTGAAAAACTAATGACTAGTCTGAATACAGTATTTGACATGGTAACCGGCGCAGAGAAACTGGCTGTAGTCACTGATCTTGAAATAGAGGAGGGCAAATAATATGGCACAAAATAGTTTACATCATAAACACATGGAGGCTTTGAATACACAGTCACAAGCCGAACTCATTCAGATAAATGGATCGCAAATGCTGGGCAAGATCATGAGCATCTGCCTCGTCATATTCTTTATCATCCTGCTCCTGCCCTGGCGCCAGACCATTCCAGGCAAAGGAACTGTCACCGCGCTAAGGCCTGAAGACCGTCCTCAGACTGTGCAAAACCAGATAGGTGGGCGGATTGAACACTGGGCCGTGCGCGATGGTCAGGAAGTAAAAAAAGGGGATACGATCCTGGTGATCTCAGAGACCAGCCAGTCTTACTTTGACCCTGAATTGCCAGAGCGGCTCGCAGAACAGCTGGAAGCCAAAAAGAACAGCGAAAGCGCTGCCGTACAGAAAATGGAGGCAACAGCTGCTCAGATCCAGGCCATGAACCGTGGATTGCAATACCAGTTGTCCGCTGCCGAAAATAAGGTGCGTCAGTCCGAAAACTATGTGAAGATGGACAGTGCTGACCTGGTAGCTGTACAGAATTATTACGAAACATCTAAAGCCCGTCTGGAACGGTACGAATCCGGCTATAAGAATGGCCTGTTCTCACTGACTGACATTGAAACCCGCCGCCTCAAACTGCAGGAAGACAATGCCAAAGTGATCGGACAACAAAACAAATTGAACAACTCCAAACAGGGCTTACTAAATGCACTGATTGACCTGGACAATATCAGGGCCAAGTACCAGGAATCACTGGCCAAAGCCCAGTCGGATATGAGTTCTGCTTTGTCAAGCCGTGCAGGCGTAAAAGGAGATATTGCCAAACTACGCAATGACATCTCCAATATCACGATACGCCGTGGTCTATATGTAGTACGTGCACCACAGGACGGATATGTGGTAAAAACACTGAAAGCTGGTATTGGCGAGAATATCAAAGAAGGTGAATCCATTGCAACACTACAACCACTCCATCCACAGGTGGCGGCAGAATTATATGTAAATGCCATGGACGTGCCCCTGATCCTGGATACGAGCGATGTTCGATTACAGTTTGAAGGCTGGCCATCAGTGCAGTTTTCCGGATGGCCTTCAGTAGCAGTAGGAACATTTGCGGGCAAGGTATGGGCGATTGACAGGATCAGTAGTAATGGTGGTAAATACAGATTGCTGATAAAACCTACTACGCCGGTTCCTCAAAATGATGAGGCCTGGCCTATTCAGCTCAGACAGGGTTCTGGCGTATATGGTCGTATTATTCTTCGATCAGTGCCGCTGTGGTATGAAATCTGGCGACAACTGAATGGTTTCCCGCCAAGTTTGGAGAAAGAGCCTTCAACAAAGGATTCAAATAGTAAGAAATGATGAAGAAATTAAGCTATTATTTAATTGCCGGCTTACTACTGTTTTCGTGGGAATGTGCTTATGCGCAGGATACGGCCAGAATCTTTTCGCTGGGGGATCTGGAAGATATCGTTTTCATGAATCATCCTATCGTAAAGCAGGCGGCTTTATTGAGCGATGCGGCAAAGGCCAGCGTGCTGCAATCAAAAGGAGAATTTGACCCGACATTGAAATCTGCTTTCGGACGTAAATTATTTGGTCATACTACATACTATAATAACTGGCATAATGAACTGAAGGTACCATTATACATTGCCGGTGCTGATCTGAAAGTAGGCTATGACCGCAACACGGGTGTGTATACAAATCCTGAAACACATACAACCGATGCAGGTCTTGTGGCAGTAGGTTTGAACATCCCACTTGGTGCGGGGTTGCTGATTGATGCGCGGCGTAGTACGCTCTGGCAGGCAAAAGCCATGCTGAACTATGCAGAAGCAGATAAAGTGAAACAAATAAACAGCGTGTGGTTTGGTGCCGTAAAAGATTACTGGAACTGGTACTATGCCTTCAGGGAATATGTGTTGATTAAGGAAGGGCTGGATCTTGCCACAAAGCGTTTTAAAGCATTGACTAATCAGGCATTGCTGGGTGATAAACCTGGACTGGATACCATTGAAGCAAGCATCACGGTACAGGACAGGGAGATCCAGCTGGCTAAAAGTGAGATAGAAGTAAAGAATGCGATGCTGGTACTTTCCAACCATCTCTGGAACGAGAAAGGTACACCGCTGGAGCTACCCAAAGACGCGATTCCACAGGAGTCAAATCAGCAACTGCAATTGCCAGACAGAGTACTGCTGGACTCTTTACTTGGATTAGCCGATATGCATCCGGAGCTGGTAAAGCTGCGTGCAAAGGGAGAGCAACTGGATGTAGAACGCCGGTTTGCACAGGAGAAGCTGAAGCCCAAGATCAACATCAATGGATCATTGCTGAGCAGACGTACAGATTTTGGTTCTTATGTACCGGATTATTATGACTTTGGATGGAGTAATTACAAGATAGGTGTCGATTTTGCTTTCCCGTTGTTCCTGCGTGCAGAGCGGGGAAAACTGAAACAGGTCAGATTTAAACAGCAGCAGGTAGATTACGATCTGATGCAATCCGGACGCGAGATTAACAATGATATCACGGCCTCATTTAATAGCCTCACAGCTTATCAGTCACAGCTAATCGTGCAGGTGCGGAGTATTAATAACCAACAGGCATTATTAGCAGGTGAATTGCAGAAATTTGATCTGGGAGAGAGTACGCTGTTTTTGATTAATAGCAGGGAAAGTAAGCTGATAGATATGAAAATCAAGAGAGAGAGTATCATATCGGGGTATCAGAAAAAGCTGGCTGAATTATATTATAAAGCTGGAACCAGACAGCAATTATAAGATAAAAAGACCGTCTCAAAAGGAGACAGTCATCAATAATTTAAGCCTCGCAGTGTTCTGGGTGGCATTGATAGTGGCAGGATTCGTCAAGGGGTATCTTTCTGTAGATCACCCTGAAAATAGCTTTTACCATGTGATGGCGGCGACACGACCTTACCTGGAGGCATTTACCGCTGCGGGGCTGGGGGTAATGATCGCACTGGGGGCCATATGTGTGATTTATTTAAGGCATAGTGCAGAGAATAAGCAGGTTACATTAAAATAAGTAACCCTCCGAAGAATCGCATGTGAGAATTATGGTTTAAGCTGTTTCCTTTAGTGGGGGCGGGTGGAGATGCTTATTCCCCCTCCGCTAAAGTGAGATATTATTAGATAGCTATGTAATATTATCTACATTATTTACCTTTGCGTCTTCGCATTTAAAAAGAAAAGTCGTATGAGTCGTTATAATGAGTATCTCAATGAAATTGAGGAAAGAAAAGGTCAGGACCTCCATCCCAAGCCGATTGATGGCGCAGAATTACTAAGTGAAGTCATCGCGCAAATTAGAGATCTTGACAATGTGCACAGAAAAGATTCTCTTAACTTCTTTATTTACAACGTATTGCCAGGAACTACTCCTGCTGCTGGTGTAAAGGCTCAGTTTTTAAAGGAAATCATTCTTGGTACTGCCGTAGTTGAGGAAATTTCCCCATCTTTTGCTTTTGAGCTATTATCACATATGAAGGGTGGTCCTTCCATCGGGGTGTTGCTGGATCTGGCGCTGGGTGAAGATGTCGCTATTGCGAAAAAAGCTGCAAATGTGCTGAAAACGCAGGTTTTCCTCTATGATGCCGACACAGACCGTCTGAAAGAAGCATTCAAAAATGAAAATGAGATAGCTAAAGAGATCCTTGAAAGTTATGCTAAAGCGGAATTTTTCACTAACCTCCCTGAACTGCCTGAAGAAATTAAGGTAGTAACTTTCATAGCTGGTGAAGGTGATATTTCTACTGACTTACTCTCTCCGGGTAATCAGGCACACTCCAGATCTGACCGTGAATTGCATGGTAAATGCATGATCACTCCCCAGGCACAGGCCGAAATCAGGGCGCTGCAGGCACAACATCCTAACAAGAGCGTGATGTTGATTGCTGATAAAGGCACCATGGGCGTAGGTTCATCAAGAATGTCTGGTGTAAATAACGTGGCCCTCTGGACGGGCAAACAGGCAAGTCCTTATGTTCCATTTGTGAACATTGCCCCGATTGTAGGTGGTACAAACGGCATTTCTCCAATTTTCCTCACGACTGTTGACGTAACCGGTGGTATCGGTATTGACCTCAAAAACTGGGTGAAAAAGGTAGACGAAAATGGTAAACTTGTTCGCAATGAAGCTGGTGAGCATATTCTCGAGGAAGTATACTCTGTTGCTACCGGCACAGTTCTTACCATCAACACAAAGACAAAGAAACTTTACAACGGCGATAAGGAACTGATTGACATTTCTAAGGCACTGACGCCTCAGAAAATGGAATTTATCAAAGCTGGCGGATCATATGCTATCGTGTTCGGTAAAAAGATCCAGACCATAGCGGCTAAGATCCTCTGTATTGAACCTACCGCTGTATTTGCACTGCCAAAAGAAATTTCTCACGAGGGCCAGGGTCTGACAGCAGTAGAAAAGATCTTTAACAAAAATGCGGTTGGTATTACTCCGGGCAAAGTATTACATGCCGGTTCAGATGTTCGTGTAGAGGTAAATATCGTAGGTTCTCAGGATACGACCGGTCTGATGACTGCCCAGGAACTGGAATCTATGGCTGCCACTGTAATTTCGCCAATTGTTGACGGTGCTTACCAGTCAGGCTGTCACACCGCATCAGTATGGGACAAGAAGGCGCAGACAAACATTCCAAAACTCATGAAATTCATGAATGAGTTTGGATTGATTACTGCCCGTGACCCGAAAGGTGAATATCATTCCATGACAGATGTAATTCACAAAGTACTCAACGATATTACGATAGATGAGTGGGCAATCATCATTGGTGGTGACTCTCACACAAGAATGTCTAAAGGTGTTGCTTTTGGGGCTGACTCAGGTACCGTTGCCCTGGCATTGGCTACTGGTGAAGCATCCATGCCAATTCCGGAGTCAGTGAAAGTAACCTTCAAAGGAGAAATGAAGGATCACATGGATTTCCGTGATGTTGTACACGCTACACAGGCGCAGATGCTGCAGAAATTTGCCGGAGAGAACGTTTTCCAGGGCAGAGTGATTGAAGTACACATCGGAACACTCCCTGCTGACCAGGCTTTCACCTTTACTGACTGGACCGCAGAGATGAAAGCAAAAGCTTCCATCTGTATTTCTGAAGATGATACCCTGATTCAATCACTGGAAATTGCGAAAGGCAGAATCCAGATCATGATCGAAAAAGGCATGGATAACAGCAGGCAGGTGCTGCAGGGATTGATCAATAAAGCTGATAAGAGAATCGCTGAGATTAAATCAGGTGAAAAGCCAGCTTTAACACCAGATACGAATGCTAAGTATTACGCTGAAGTGGTAGTGGATCTGGATATCATCGTTGAACCAATGATTGCAGACCCTGATGTGAATAATGACGACGTTTCTAAGCGTTATACCCACGATACCATCCGTACACTCTCTTACTACGGTGATAAAAAAGTGGATCTTGGTTTCGTAGGATCCTGCATGGTACACAAGGGCGATTTGAAAATCGTTTCTCAAATGCTCAGGAACCTGGAAAAACAGAAAGGTAAGGTTGAGTTCAATGCTCCGCTGGTGGTAGCAGCTCCAACTTACAATATCATTGATGAATTGCAGGTAGAAGGAGATTGGGAAATATTGCAGAAATATTCTGGCTTCGAGTTCAACGACAATGCTCCGAAAGGCGCTGCACGTACAGAATACGAAAACATGATGTATCTCGAGCGTCCGGGTTGTAACCTTTGTATGGGTAACCAGGAAAAAGCAGCTAAAGGAGATACAGTAATGGCCACATCAACGCGTCTTTTCCAGGGTAGAGTTGTGGAAGATTCCGATCGTAAAAAAGGAGAATCTTTGCTTGCTTCCACACCAGTAGTTGTTCTTTCTGCTATCCTTGGAAGAATTCCTAATATGGAAGAATATAAAACGGCTGTAGAAGGTATCGATCTGACTAAGTTCGCGCCACCTCTGAAGAATCTGGTTTCTAGTCCGGTAGGTAAAGACAGTCTGTCTTATTAATAATACTATACAAAAAGGCGTCTCATCAATTATGATGAGACGCCTTTTTATTTCTATTCCTTCACATCCCACCATAACAATGTGGCGACCAGTGCAGGATATTCTGCGACGTACCATAGTTATTGATCCATTTGTTATCAAATGCACTCCAGGTAATCCAACGGAAGCCTACATTGTAGTTATAGTCATTCGTGTTCTGTTGAATATTCAGATCAGCCCCTCACTAATAACTGATTTTTTTTTGTAAAAAGCCTATGTATGAGTTATTATATTTTTGTCCATACAGTGGCATTAATCCAAAAAATCTGCGTTTTCCCATTATTAATTCCTAGTACGCCAACAAATGGCGCATCATCCGTAAAGTTTACATTTATTACCGGTGATGTTAAATCAATTTCAAAGCCTTGAAATGGACCTCGTCCATTATTATAGGTTACAGTTAAAAAATTTTGAGAACCGGTAATTGTAATTTTTGCGTTGCCTTGGTCTTGCCAAGTGCCAATAAATGAATTCATAGTTTATATTTTTAAATTTTTCCTACTCTTGAGGCTTTTCGGTTTACTCCTCCTGTTGAAGTGACTGAACAGGATCAGTCCGTTTTTAAACAAATGCAGCTCTTGTTTGGCTAAAATATCTTCTGAGAACTATACTTCTATACCATAAGATCCTTCATTAATTTCCAGAATAGAAATGTGGAATGCCGTCCAAACTCCCTTTGGGGTAGCTGACCCATTATCTGGCGCCCCTACCATTTGCCCCCCCATTAAGTTTCCCTGGTAATTACCAACATATGATGTGATAGTGCGATTAGTGAAATCGGCAATGGCAATAGCTATTTGACCAGGATTGGCTCCGTCCAATGCAGTGTATGTACCAAAAAACTCCCCATCATTAATGGTTAAAGTGCCATTAATTAAAGTTGCATTAAATGAATAATGTGAAGAGTCAGACCACTTTTGAATGAATCTCCAGGTTCCGTTGTTAATTGTGGACATAATTGTTATTTTTAGTCCTACTCATAAGGCTTTTCGGTTACCGCCTCTCATTGAATTGTCTGAATGAGATCAGTTTCGCTTTATAAAATGTTTGCTGCTCCAGTTAAAGAGCTTTCGATTAAGAAATCAGAAATTTTATGGGCTGATAAGTAAGCGGAAAAACCAGGCAGGGCATTCTGTAGTTAATAAAATTTGCTGGTGAACAACAACAAATGACAATAGATATTCAAATAAAAGGACATCCGGCTTTCAAGCTATTCCGGACAAATAAATGGATATTCACTATTATCGATGATCGGCTCTATACCAAAAAAATCATTTAGCACAGATTCAGCAGTGCAATATGCACCTTCCACCCAAGCCTGATCATTAGAGTATGCTTCGCCAACAATGAAAATATCTGCATCTTTTCCGGTAATGAGTTGAGAAGGTTTACGAATCTTGCGTTGCACATCACCTACATCAAAATGTGGCGCCCATTCGTGGTATCCCGCATTGAATGGGGGAAGAGACCAGTCCATATAGGCTGCTTCCAATGGTTCGGGAATATTGGTATAATCAGAATTCGGTCCATAATGAAGTTCAGCCAACATCTTTCGAAGCATCTTTACCATGCGTTCAGGCACTTTTCTTGGTCCTTCCAGTGGTTGCGTATCACTGGAAACCGGAACTGTGCGTTCGCGCCTGGCACCAAGTTCTAATTCCTGCCAGAAAGTGGTATTATCTTCGTCATCATAGCTGGCAAGAATGCCATAGATAGGTTTTTTGCCTTGCACTTTAGCGTTGTTCCCAAAATAAACAACCATGCGTATTGGGGAATTGGATACGCTTGGCCCAATGGTATCACGGCGTGCAGCTATTGATAACTGATTTACCTGTGCAATGGTCAAAGCTTCTTCGGTTTTGTTCTCAATTGCTTTCACCATTTCATTGAGGCCAGAATAAGGAACATCAATCAGCGTGCTTATGTCTTTTAATACCTTTGCAGGAAATTTATCCTTACCTAGTTGCTCAATTACATCAGGGGTGATAACATACCCGGTAATTTGTGCGGGGTAAATTGCAGGATTATTTTTTGCCGCTGTAGTCCACCATGGATCGTCAAAAAACATTCCTATTTTATAGGAGGGCTGCATGATTGTTGATTCCAGATAGAGATTTACCTTTTCATGATTAAGTACATCTACCTCATCTTTTGCCGGCTGATGGTAGCGGGTAGCCTGAGCTACAAGATCAATGGCTGCACGTGGAATAGCCAGCCATGCAGCATCCGCCTCACGTGTTCCTTCGGCTATGTTCGGATTTGTGCGTGATGCATAAGTAAACACCGCTTTCTTGTTTTTCCATAAAATAGAATGCAGGCGAGTATCAGGATAATACTTGAAAACAATGCCTTTCTGCTTGCATAGCTTCACAATTTCGTCAAAGAGTGCATTGAACATTCCTGAATAACCAATAGACAATGTTTTATACTGGCTACCCGGAGTAAATTCATCATTGATATTCATGGATACCGCTGTGTTTGTGTTGATCACATTCGAACTATAACCATTTCCATCGGCTGCATAATCATATCCTTCCGATCCTACCTGGTCGTAAAGCAGGTTCCAGTAACCAATATCTTTAAGTAAATCCCCCTCCTGGAAAACAGACGATTCCGGAAGTTTTTTGATGATTCGTCCTTCCTTGTAGAATCTGCACCATTCTAAACGGGTAAATCCACCGTCTTTTTTCACCCCGGCAGGAATACCAAGATTTTCAAGAATGGTAAAAGCCTGGTCAGGTGTGGCTCCAGCTCCAAAATTATTTATATTATAAGGGGCGGGATTGCTGGAAGTAATATCATTAATGTAAAAATTGCGTGAACGCAGATAAAATAATTGATTGTTGGTAACATTGAAAGGAACTGAATATTTGTCAAGTCCCAGATTTTCAATAGTTTTTGTTACCAGACGATGACCTGGTGCACGCCCATCATTTGAATGGGGAGATTTTTGATCCCAGAATGAATAACGCATTCCACCAAGTTCTACATAAGAGTTGTCCTTGTCATCTTTGTAATGCCAGGTGCAAATACGTGCCCCCGCAGCACGGGAACCAGGATGTGATTTTGAAAAATCGTACTTACCCCAGTCATATAGTTCAAGCACATCGCCTTTCGAGAGTTGCTTCGATTTGAATGTCGGGTCATTGGTCTTGCCTTCAAGCAAACGCCATGCGGTGTACAATCCTGCAGCTCCGGCTCCGAAAATGGAGTATGTTTTTGGGTTCATTGTATTATTGATTTAAAAGTTGAGTTATAAAGGCAGTGTTTCTTCTCCCAGGCGATTCATTTGTCCTGGCAGATCGTTATATGGAATAATCACCTCAACCAATGCCGGTTTGTTCTTGAGGGCTTTCAGCTTAGGAAGTATTGATTTGAGATCGGAAACTGTTTCAGCACAAAAGCTTTCTGCACCAAATGCTTTAGCCAGTGCAGCATAATCCCATTTGGGAAGAATATCAAAGGCGTCGAATGGTACTCCCGAACTGGGTTGGAACGCTTTTACATCTACATACACCTGCTCGATCGCATAAACACCGTTGCTCATCACAAAGATTACCGCGTTTACTTTGTTACGCGCAAGGGTTGATAACGATTGGCTTACCATCATAAATCCTCCGTCTCCCGCAACAGTCCATGAACGCTTTCCGCTTCCGAGTTGGGCGCCAAGTGCTGCACCGGTTTCAAAACCTATGCATTGCCATGCTGCCGAACCGATGAAGCTACCTTGCTTTAATCCTGTTGCATTGGCAGCAACGTACAGCGAACAGCTTACACCAAACACCATGTTCACATCGTTCATCATTTTATTATCCTGCAGGAATTGCATCGTGTGCTGGAAGAACCTGTTGAAAGTGATCACTTCCGGTTTACTGTTGAATTTCGGATCTGAATTCGATTCCCATGGCTCAGGATATACTGGCCATTTGGGCGGGGTCATTTTGAGCGGATACTTCGGCTTCGCGCTTGTCTTGAATTTCCTGAGTAGTGCTTCCATGAAATCTTTCATCGTTATTTCCTGGTATTTAAAATATCCTGCACGAATCTGATCTGTGGACGCCAGTACCATGTATTCATATTTATTCTCCATGAACCAGAGGTAGTCATCCGTCAGAATTGTTCCGAGTGAAATGATACAGTCCGATTGCTCAACGATATCGAGTACGCTTTTTACTGAAGCCGCATCTGAATATGTACCAATGAAATTTTGGGGATCTTCATCCAGCACAGTTTTCCCAAGAGTAGTCGTCGTATAATAAATACCGCTTGCATCGATGATCTGCTGGAGCAAGCCTGTTAGTCCATGACGCAACACTTCCACGCCGGCCCATATCAATGGATTTTTTGCATTGATAATAATCTGCCACGCCATATCAACTGCATTTTCAAGTGCAGCCGGTTCGCTTTTAATTAGCAATGGTTGCAACGGTTTTGCTGAAGGGCGTGGACAGGGCTGTTGCCACACTTCCTTGTAGCATGCAATATAAACCGGCCGCTTATGTGTAATTGCCTGAATTAGGAGATTGTCAATTTTTTCAGGAGCACCCACATTCGTACTCAATGTTTCCGCGGCCACTGTCACATTACTATACACATTCTGGTCAGCGAGCAGGTTCCCGGTGGAATGATGGAAGATCATTCCGTACCGATCTGTTTGGTTACGCATGTCCGCACCTGGAGCAGCACTAATCACTACTATCGGGCTTCTTTCCACATAAGCCCCCGCAATAGCATTAAGTGCACTGAATGTACTTACTCCATATTGCAGCGATACTGCTGCAAGACCTCTTGTTCTTGCATAAGCATCGGCGGCATAGGCGGCATCTAATTCATTTATTGCACCAATTGTATTTATTCCATTAAAGTACTCAAGAGCCTGGGTAAAATGCTTTACATAATCACCCGGAATCTGAAATACATCAGTGACATTTAATTGTTTAAGCCGTGTTAGCAAGTAATCGGCAACAGTGAATGTATTTGTAGACATATTATAAGTGCGTTAGTTTGATAATTATTGTTAAATAATGGCAACTAATTGGTATCAACCCAAACTCCTATCTGTGAGCCAATGTTTGTAGGTTCACCGCCAGTGGAAGCACTATTTGCTGCGGGGGGAAGATCCTGGCTATAGGGCACACCATCCTCATTCACAAAGTATAATACTTTGTTGGGGAGGCGTTCATAAATGCCAGCGAAAGAGGAACCCAATAATTTAAAGGGGATTGTAAGCGTTTTGCATCATAGCAATTATTTTTATATCGCTAATCGTAAGGCCATTCGGTTAATACCTCCCGCTGAATTAACTGAACGGAATCAGTTTTGTGGGGGGATATTTTTAATCATAAGGTTTGTAGATTTTTAAAAAATCCCATTTAATGTTATTGTGTAATTGGAATGTAAAGATAGGGAGGCTGCGAAGCCATTACGGGCATAATGACACAGAACCGGCTTTCATTGCCGGGAAGAGGCCAAAAAGAGGTATAAAAGGGGGCGAAGGGGGAACCGAATTGGCTATTTCAGGATATGAAATCGGCTTATAAAGTTCTTGTATGTATCACTTAACAGAACCTGATGATTGCCTTGTAAAAGGATAAGGTTATCGGCTGGAATGATTTCAATGATTTTTTCAGCATTTACAACATAATTCCGGTGGGTCTGGTAAAAGAGGGTGGTATCCACTAAGTCGAGGATTTTAGAAAGCGAAATCTGTACGAGAAATTTTTCTTTCTCTGTAATAATGTTACAGTATCTTTCTACTACTTCAATATAAATAATATCGCCTGTTTGTACTTTTTTCAGGGCACCTTTCTTTTTTATAAACAGGAAGTCTTTGCTCACTACTGCAGCTGGTTCTTCACTGGTAAATACCTGTTGTTGACCATAAAATTTCTCTACCGCTATTTCTATGGCATATAAGATTTCCAGCTCATTGAAAGGCTTTAATAAAAAACTAAAGGGATGGGCGAGTTTGGCTCTTTCGAAAATTTGCCGGTCCTTCGAGCTGGTTAAGAATACAAATGGCCTGGCTGCGTTCGGAACGGTATTGATGGTTTCAGCAAACGTTATTCCATCGGGAATATCGTTTAAAAGTATATCAATAATTACCAAATCCACTTTGTTTTTATAAAACAAATGGATTGCTTCGGTATAACTGGCTGCTACTGCTGATATAATATAGTTGTGAGCTGTCAATACATCTGCCAGTGTTTTACTTTGCTCCGGGTTATCCTCAACTATTAGTATATGAATATTTTCCATGGGACTGGTATGTAGGTAATGATACAAACACTTTGGTGCCTATTCCCTCCTGGCTTTCAATAGATACATAGCCTCCGTTTTTTTCAGCCATAGATTTGCATAACTGTAATCCAAGGCCTGTTCCTGAATGCGGATGCCTGTTCTGGTGGGATAATGGATTCATGCCCGTTCCGTTGTCTTCAACAACCATGTTGTAAAAACCGCTTGCTGCTTCCTGCGACCATACTTTAATGATACCGCCTTCATGAGAGAATTTAATAGCATTGTCCAGTAAATTTCGTAAAATAACTTTTAAAGAATCCAGGTCGGCGAAAACAAAAATAACGGTATCGATAGTGCAGGTAAAGCTGATGTTTTTTTCTGTCATCAGGGGCCTGTAATTATAAGCCACCTGCTCCACAATGGAATGTAGGTGAACAGATTCCTGGTGAAAATAAAGCTGTTTGGTTTGCAGTAATGCCCAGTTAAGCAAGTTGTCCAATAAGCTATAAGTGGCATTTGTAATAGCGCTGTTATTTCTCAATAATTGATCTAATGCGTTTATGTTTTTTGTTTCCAGACAGTCGATTAGTTTAGTATTGCTGACTTTCAGTGCGGCAACGGACGAGCGCAGGTCATGGCTAACAATAGAAAATAATTTATCTTTTGCGGTGTTTAGTTCATCTACCTGCTTTTTTTGAGCAAGTATAATCTTATTGCTTTCGATTTTTTGTGAATAAAAGTAGCTTCCCGCTATCAGCAGAGACATGGATAATACCAATGTGGCTAATAAAGTGTTACGCTGGGCTGCTTTCAGTTTGTTTTCCGCCGCCAGGAGATCCACTTCCTTCTGTTTTTGCATGACCGTAGTATTTTTCTCCATCTCGGCAATGGTCCATACTTTGTTCTGATCGTTAACAGAATCCTGCCATTGTTCAAATTCTTTCCTGTATTGCAAAGCTGCCAGAAAATCTTTCCTGTTCTCTTCCACTACTGCCATATTTTTAGCGGCCCTCCGTCTGAGCCCGAAATCGTTTGTTTTTTTTGACAACTGATATGCTTTTTGAAAATAAGGAATGGCTTGCTTATCCTTATATTGTTCGTAATAAACATTCGCAATATCCATGTAGCTGCCAACCATAAACAATGTGTCGTTTTGCTCCTGTTGCAATTTTACACTTTTAAAAAGGTAATCTTCTGCCCTGGCAAAATTCTTCAAATGCAGGTAACAGATCCCGATATCATGATAAACAGTACTTTTTTTTACATCATAGGAGCCCGTGTCTGGAAGATTTTCAATTTGCTGAAAGTAGGTTAATGCTTTGGAAAAGTTCTTGAGTTCTAATGCAATGGCGCCAAGTTTAAGTGTTACTTTATAAGCAAAAGCAAAGCGGGGAGAAATGAGACCAAGTTCTTTTTCTGCTTCCTTAAAAAGTTGTTTTTCCTTAAAGCTAATAGCCCGGCAGTAATGACTATAATCAATGATTTGGTGATCAGTATTTCCTTCGGCAATCACCTTCATGGAATAGATCAGGGTAGAATCCCAGTTATGTTGTAAAAAAAATACATGGGTTAAATAAAAATTCTCATTCGGTTTGGATTGCAGTGCCTTATTTTTTAGCGCAATAATAAATAAGCTATCCTGATGACCCATCGAAAAAAGGGAAGAAGGTTGCCATGCTAACCATACAATAATGAAGATTTTTAGCCTGGTCATTTGTACTCAATTCTGTACAGTAGTTTCAGTGCCTCTTGATGTTTCCGGATCAGTGTTTGTTAGATAAACCCGAACTGTATCGATAGGATTATCTGAATTTTGCATGAAAGTGAATTCAGAATAGTATAGATTAACAGTTTCGTTAGGTGAGGTTTCAGGGGGAGGCGTAAATTGGAATCGGCAACTCATTATATTACCTGTGATTTCGGCATGTCCTGGCGAATATATTACATCGGAAGCCTGTACTGCGGTGTCTATTAATAAAGTGACTCTGACGAGTATAGTGTTTTCTGGACTAGTTAATAATTGGGCATTTATCAGTGGAGCGAATACGTAATACCTGTCTTTAGGGTCAGGGGATGGAGGGCTAGAGGGGGCAAGTGATTGCTGTGGAATGCATTGTAATGGCTGCAATATTACATTTACTATACTCATTGTGTTTTAGATTTATTACATGAATGATAATAAAAGAAGGTATGACATGCTTAGCTAAAAGTAAGATATTTTGAAACGATCCAAGCTTTAAAATCACTATTGTCCGATTAAATAAACTTATAACCTTTAAAAAAAGGGCAGTTCGTGAGAATCATCCATATTAATTTCCCATAACAATTCATCTCACACAATGTTGTATAAAACGAAAAGTAGGCCGTGGGCAATCGGGGCTTTGAAATGTAAAATGCAGTATTCCAGTGTATGGCCAACCAGGCAAGGATTAAGCAGAAAAAGAAAACGGGAACAATACATTTGACTGTTCTGTTCCCGCTTTAGTGGAAAAGGGAGGGGAGATGTCGAAGTTTTTGGAGGATTTTGAAGCATTAAATAATTTGATGATAAATCAGCTATAGGATTACTTGTAGTCTCTATTCATCTCATATCGTCTCAAATTGTATTTAAACGATCGTCTCATTTTAAGTCTTCTTTCGTCTCATATCGTCTCATTTCATTAAATGGCTTATATTCACATAATGGAAAATATGGTACATACATTTCAGTTGAAACCAGACTGGCAACTGATCAGTGCAATAAGCAAATTAGACCGCTTTGATGCTTCATGGACCGCCGTTGAAAAAAGAGAAGGACAAAACCTAAAACATTTAAAATCGATAGCAACAGTCAGAAGTGTTGGCGCTTCTACAAGAATAGAAGGCTCCAGAATGTCAGATGATGAAGTAAAGGTCCTGATTGATAAATTAAGTATATCGAAATTAGAAGACAGTGATTCCCAGGAGGTTGCAGGTTATTTTAATGCATTGGATATTATTTCCGATTCTTATGAGGAAATGGGGGTAAGCGAAAGTACTATTAAGAGCCTGCACAATATTCTTATGAAGCACAGCCGTAAAGACGAGTGGCATAGAGGAAATTATAAACAACACAGTAATGCCGTAGAAGCAAGAAAACCAGACGGGGCTAAACAGGTTATCTTTCATACTACTGCACCCGGCATTGAAACAGAAAATGCAATGCAGGAACTTATAGAATGGTATCATGCGGACAATGAAACACACCCTATTGTAAAGTGTGCGCTGTTTTCTTACGATTTCGTAAGTATTCATCCTTTTCAGGATGGTAACGGAAGGTTAAGCAGATTAATAGCTACCTTGTTACTTCTAAAAAACGGGTACAGATGGATTCAGTATGTAAGCTTTGAACATGAAATTGAAAACAGAAAGGGGGAATATTACAAAGAATTAATGCAATGCCAGCAACAAAGGCCGCATGAAGATGTTTATCCGTGGATTATTTTTTTTCTGGATTGTTTAAATAACATCAGCAGTCAGTTAATGATTAAATTAACGGCTGCTGCAAAGGAAATTAGCCTGGCTCCAAAAGAAAAAAGCATTTATATATTCGTTGAAAATCATCCAGGATGCCAATCTGGGGAAATAGCTGAGAAACTAAACATACCGCTTGGTACGGTCAAGAGGATTCTTACCTTTTTGGTCAATGAAAAACAGATCATTAAACACGGTTCAGGACCGGGAACGAATTATAGCTTGTAATTCTCGTGCAAAAGTCTGTAAATCACTGACCCACAGGCTTGTGGAGAAATTTGGAGAATTGACAAATTTTTTGGGAAATTCAGTACAGCTATGCACACAGTTAAACATTTAAAGCGAAAATATTTACTATAGCGACAATAATTATTCCTCTCCAAATTTTCGAACACTGGAGAAGAAAATTAAGAATTTGTACTCCCTTTTTAGGGAAATATTAAGCGCACTCCCTGGAGAGCTATAGTAGGTGCTAGGTACCTTTAGCTGTTTGAAGACAAAACCGATTCGAAAATAGCCAGTACCCTAAAGCCTGTAGATTGATCTTCCGTAAGTACAATATCCTGAAATGAAGGATCAGTAGACAAGGGACGTAGTATGATTGACTCATGGCTCCACTGCTCTTCTTTATGTTGCTTTGTACTTCTATATTCTTTAACTGTATACCCTCCCGCTAAGCCTTCAGCTGGAAGACTGTTATATTGTACCAGGACTATTTTTCCATTTCGTGATCCGCTTTCATGCTTTCTGAAAAGACAGATTGATCTATCAGGAATAATGCGATTCATAGATTCACCAACGACCTCACAAGCGAAAAGGTCAAGCACAGGCAACATCATTTGTCAAATGCTTTAAATAAACCGCTTAATAAGTGTAGCGCTTTTTCAACGGTTTGCTTACTCTCAATTGGTAGTTTCAGATATGTTTGACCAGTAGTTTGGTCTGTTTCAGTAATCGTTGCAGTCAGTTTTTCTACAGCATCCTGATTACTTAAGGTATTTATTAGTTGTGTAAAGAAGTTCATACCATGTTGAACTATTGTAGCAGCCGTTTCTTCCCGGGGATCATCGGTCGTCATTATTTTGGATGCCGGCTGTTGTAAAGACTCATTTTCCAGTCTTTCAATCATGTTATTATCGTCTGCATCTTTCTCTGTTTTATTATATTGTGTTGTTATTTCTTCCTGCTCCTGTGTATCGAAAGAGGTGATGGTTTGTGATATCTCCTGTGTAAGTGTTTCTACAGACTGCATGAATTGTTTAAACTTGTCATCACCCAGGAAAATACAATCCTCGCCATTATCCAATACACCAGCGGCAACAGCACTTTTAAACTTTAATACAGACAGCATCCTGTGTTCGATCGTTTCCTGCGCAACCAGATTAATGATGGATACGTTTTTCTTTTGCCCCATGCGATAAATACGGGCAATTCGTTGTTCAAGTACTGCAGGATTCCAGGGAATATCCATATTAATAAGATATGAGGCAGCCTGTAGGTTAAGTCCTACTCCGCCAGCATCAGTAGAAAGAAAAACTTTACACTGTGCATCATTATTAAAATTCTCAAACAACGACTCCCGTCGTTTACTGGGTACTCCTCCGTGAAGGTTTTCAAATTTCACCCCGCGCTCTTTTAGTCTTTCAGCAATAAGACGTGTCATTCTTTCCCACTGGCTAAAAATTACCACTTTTTCATCCTCTATTAGAAACAGCTCATCCAAAATATTAAACAATTCATCCAGTTTGGTTTGATGATTGGTTTTCTGATCAATAATATAGGTGCTGTCACAAACCATGCGCATCAAATTCAGATAGTTTAACATTCGCTGTCTGTCCTGTTCATTTAGAAAACCGAAACGCTTCCATTTATTTACCAGTTGAGCTACCGCGTCTGCATATTCTTTATGTAAATCCTGTTGGGGTGGTGTTAGTGGTACAAACAGTGTTTTATCCATCCTTCCGGGTAACTGTTTAAGCACTTCTTTCTTAGTGCGACGCAACACAATATCAGCAAGTTGTTTACCAATTTCATTAAGGCCTTTATAGCCGGTAACTTTTCCGGTATCGGTATCAGTTAACTGGTGTTTTCTTAGGAAATGATGTAAGGATCCCAATTGGAATGGGTCAATATATTGAACCAGCGAATACAGCTCTTCAATATTATTCTCAAGTGGTGTACCTGTAAGAATCAGCGCATAGGGGGACTGGATACGTTTGATGTGTTGCGAAATTTTTGCTTTCCAGTTTTTGATACGTTGTGCTTCATCCAGAATTACAGCATCAGGATTCATCTGATTAATGTAATGCCAATCATTACCTGCCATATGATAACTAACAATCATGAAATAGTTTTCATCATTTTCATACAAAGCCCGCCTGGTTAGTGCATTACCTTCTATAACTGTAACAGAACGACCAGTAAATTTTTCTATTTCAGTTTTCCATTGATATTTTAATGAAGTGGGGCAGATAATCAGCACTTTATCTGTATTAAGATTTTGCTGTAGGAGCATTGCCCATGCAATACCCTGTACTGTTTTACCGAGTCCCATATCATCTGCAAGAATAGATCGGCCAGCCCTGGTGGCAAATAGTATACCTTCCTGCTGATAAGGGAATAGGGACACATTTACGAGATCTTTCAGCAATTGGGCCCCTTTTTCTTCTAATAATGCTTTCCGGTTGTGCTTCTCCCGATATTTAATGATTAGTTGTAAGGCATCATCGTAGCAACGGAATTGGGCATTTATTTTATGAGCTTCCAGCAGCAATTGCTCTATATCAAAATATGCAGCAGGAAGTAGTGTATTGTCTCTATCAAAATATTTCCTGCTCCAGTTCTTAAACTTTTTTTCACCTTCTGTTCCGATGCGCAGTTTCACTTTTTGTTCTCCTGTGTAAGATACATACATGGATGAATAAGAGAGTACCGGTAAAACATCCAACAGTTTTTTCATACCTCGCTTTTTGCCTGCGAATAAGCGAACAGCTTCGATATGCTTACATGTGCCTAACTGGTTTGTTTTGAAATCCAGGCAAGAGCAAAAATTCAGGCTATTATCTTTACTGCGTAAAGCTACTTTATAGGTATTCCCTGATTTTGCACTAAACACACGATAATTGCTATATATAGGTTCCTGGTCAAGGTTTTCTATAGTGAATGTCTCTTTTTCTGCTATCTGACGACGCAAAATTGTTTGCCATTCTTTATCTGTCAGGTTATCCGGTTTACGGGTATGCGAAACGTGTAATGGGAGCGCCTGTTTTTTCTTATTTACCCTTTTCCTGGCGGTTGGTTGTTTTTTGGATATTGACATTTGACGGGATTTATGGGTAATAAAAATAGAGAGAATATAGGAGTTTGTGCTGGTATAGGACAAATAATTAACGAATTAGAAAAAATGCTGTAAAAAGCAGAATATTCAGAAATTTTTATCCGGGTGAACAAAAAGAGAAAAGGGGAGTCTTTATGAAGCGTTCTTATTTTAACCCTGTCATCTTCAAAAACGACAGACTTTTGATAACATTGCTCGAAATACATGTCTTGCCTTGTGTAACTAATGAGGAAACGGAGCTCTGTATTATATTAAATAGGGCATATTCAGAAGCTCGGTATAATGAAAAATATAGTGTATCTGAGGGAACAGTTAGAATATTAATAGAAAGGGTGGCCAAATTTATTGGGCATTGCCCAAAGGCTTTACAAGGGAAAGTTACTTAGTCTGAAAAACAGCCAATCTATTTTATTCCCTTTAAACGCAGCAAATGAGCCAGGCTGAAATCAACGAGAATAATCCAGTGAAGAAGATAGGCCCTTCCCTTCAATATGTTGGAAAGGAACGGTTTACGTTGAAGTTGTTTAAACTTTTAATTTTCTACAGAACAAGGTTATAAAAGCGAGCCACTGTAATCCTAACCATGTGAATGTTTTTATTTCATAGCGTGAATTCCTTATACCTGGTTGGTGTATCATCAAACTGGTTCTTCTTTATGTCTGTCTGGATTTGCCGGGCAAGTTCAATATTATCTTCAGAGTAGGTAAATAAAGGGATACGTTTACCATCGTGTTTGAAGCGAATTCTTAGCTTACCCCATCATCTAAAAATGAAAAAGTTGCAGATTTTTTTCCGTTCCATTTTCCCATCCAATTTTTAAAAACGGGCTGGATTGTTGAAATGAAAAAACTCTACAACTAACTAATAATCAGGTATATTTCTGTGGAGAATACCGGAGTCGAACCGGTGACCTCTTGCATGCCATGCAAGCGCTCTAGCCAACTGAGCTAATTCCCCTGCAATCGAGGTTGCAAATGTAAAATATTTCTGGAATTTGCCAACTTTTTTTTGCGATTGCCTGCATGGCTGGAAATTTACCAGCCAATGCCATAATCCTCCCCATGGTTGCTGCTACCACCCCATAAACTACCATGTTCCCTATCAAGGAAAATAGCATTTACCGGACCACTGGTACGCTCACCGTAAGTAGGCTTGTAACCCATGTTGATCAGGGTCGCACGCACACTGTCAGGTGTGTTTTTATTCAACAGGATCTCTCCCGGATGAGGGATACGATCTTTTGCCTGGGTACCACCCAGGGATAACCATAACTGGTTCGTATTGATATTCGCAGCTTCAGTAGCCTGCTGTACCGTCATACCAAATTCCACTATATCGAGGAAGAACTGTAACAGGTTCTGATCCTGGGTATCGCCACCCTGTACTGCGAAGGAAAGAAATGGTTTACCATCTTTCAGCGCTAAACTAGGTGTTAAAGTAACGCGGGGTCGCTTGCCGGGAGCGACCACATTGAAAGGGCATACCGCAGAATCCAACACAAATGATTGCATACGCTGACTCATACCTACACCTGTATGACCTGCAATGCAAGCCGGTGTCCAGCCACCACTAGGGGTTACAGACACTACCCAGCCTTCTTCGTCAGCGGCTTCCACACTGGTAGTACCTCTCCATAATCTGTCCATATAAGTGCTATCATTCATCGCCATCATCTGATCAGTAACAGGTGAATTCAGGATGGCAGCAGCATCGTGTTTAGGCAGGAAACCTTTGTTCAGATTGATAGATGTATCAGAGAGGGCATTGTGCACATTCAGTAAATCTGTGAATGGATTCTTTTTCCCCTCATACACATATGGATCACCTGGCCCTAACTTAGGTTCGTTCTGTGATGGATTGATCAGTTTCGCCCTGTCTTTTGCATAGGCTTTACTCAGCAAACCATCCATTGGTAGTTTAGGAGAAAAAGCAGGATCACCATAGTAGAAATCACGATCTGCAAAGGCAAGACTCATGGTTTGGTATACGGTGTTGATGTATTGGGAAGAGTTGTAACCCATGCTTTTCAGGTCGAAATTTTCCAGGATGTTCAGGCTTTGCAACATAGCAGGGCCCTGAGTCCAGGCTTGTAATTTGTATACTTCTATACCTCGGTAATTTACATGTAAAGGTTCTTCTTCTACAGGCTTCCATTTTGCCAGATCATTCATGGTGATGAGACCACCCTGTTCCTGGCAACCTCTTACAAATTCCTTTGCAATATCCCCCTTGTAGAAACGGTCGTAAGCAGCCATGATCGCTTCCTTACGGCTTTTATGATTGCGCAGTGCTTCCTGTTCTGCTTCTACCATTTTGGTAAGCGTAGCCAATAGATCTTTTTGTACAAAGATCTCACCTGCATCGGGTGCTTCTCTCTTTTCACCAGGATGTGTAAGGAAAACAGCTTTGCTGTATGGCCAGCCCTTGATCCTTTCTTTTGCACGCTCAATGCTGTTGGCAGTCTGTGCTTCGATCGGGTAACCAGCCGCCATTTCCATGGCTGGTGCCAGTACTTCTTTCAGACTCAGTTTACCATAGTTTGCAAGCATGAGGCAAAGACCTCCGGGAGTACCGGGAGTAACAGCTGCCAGCGGACCATATTCAGGTGGAAAGTTATAGCCTTTGCCTTTGAAGAATTCAGGCGTGGCACCGGTTGGCGCTACACCCAGCGAATTGATGGCAATGACTTTTTTTGTTTTTGGATTGTAGATGAGGGCCTGCGTTTCGCCCCCCCAGCTGAGTACATCCCACATGGTACAGGTAGCAGCCAACATAGCGCAGGCAGCATCTACTGCATTCCCTCCTTTCTGAAATATCATAGACCCAGCGGTAGCAGCCAGTGGCTTGCCGGTGACAGCCATCCAGTGTTTACCGTGCAAAGGTGGTTTTTGTGTTTGCTGTGCCAGCATAGGCGAGGCAACAGCAAAGAGGCATACCAGGAGGTATATTCGTTTCATAAGCAAATGCGATTTAGACAGTAGAATGGAAAGGTAATAAAAGAAAAAAGCCGAACCAATCGCTTTTATACCTGCGGTATAAAAGCGATTGGTTCGGCGCAGTGGCTTGGAGCCGGCTGAAAAATTACTTAGAAGAAAAACTGTTCAGATACAACCTTTCCATCTTTCACTTCATACACACAAATCTCTGCCATATTCATTCTTCCCTGTCCTTTCATATCCACATCCATATCCATAGAAAAAGAAATAGCATTCGCTACTACCAATGGTTCAGACACCTTGATGCTATGCACCGCGTCTAATCCATCCATGAAAAATTTAATCTTTTTCAGTAACGCTGGCAAACCTTTAGTTTCCTTTGCAAAGTTAGGTGTAGAATAAGGTTCAATGCTTACCGCATTCTCGGCATACAGTTCAGTCTGAGCTTTCTCGAATTCTCCTTTAGCGCAATACGCCACCAGTTTCTGGGCGATCTCTTGTGTAGTCATAACGATTGGGGTTTGGTTTTCGTGTAAAGCTAAGATAAGCATATTACCATAGTATTAAATGACCCGCCCGGCAGTGCTGCTACATAACAAGCTATGAGTATGCAATGCCCCCGCAGTCATATTCGTTAATTTGCTGATACTAACCCAAACTATTTACTCATAATCACACATTAAACACTATGCATGATGTCCAACCAATATCCCCCTGGGCTGCACTTCGGGATCCCTGAAAAAATGCAGCCGCATATCCGTATATCAACTCATCTGCCGGAGCAATTCAAGCAATATCTGCTATCACCTACCTCGGCGACCACTTATATAGAAGCCCCCTTCGGCAGTTACATTACCCAGGAAATAAAGGGCCCCGACTGGCTGATCAGCTGGCAACAATGTTTTATCCGGGAAAAAGTACGGTTACGGCCTTCTACCCCATCGCCCATGCTGGCCATGTACTGCATCCTGAAAGGTAATATCAGCTGTCGGCTGCAGGGGCAGGGCAAACTAATGCTGATTGAAAAAGAATTCGGCATCTATTACATTCCGTCGCACTCTCAGAATACGGCCGACCTGCGGTCCGGCAATTATGAGATGATCTGTATCTCTTTTTCCCCATCCTTTTTCAGCAGGTTCATTTCCCGGCATCCTTCGTTCGAAGACATCTATCAGCAACAGCAAAAACAGGCGCGCAGAGGTACGACACTGCCCGCCATCAGAATGGAAGCAGCCGATCTGAAAGTACTGGAGGACCTGCGGCAATGCCCCATACAGGAAGAAGAAAAGCTAGCCTACATAGAAGAAAAACTGGAATCACTGCTCACGCTGTATTTCAACGCCCTTACGCCTAAATACCTGCAAAACGGCGAACAGGCAGGCAAACTGAAACAGGTATGCCTGTACATTCAGCATCACTATCACCAACACCTGAACATTGCAGATCTGAGCAGGAAAGCAGATATGCATATCAACACTTTTGAACGGGCTTTCAAAGAGCTATTAGGGGTCAGCCCCAGAGGGTATATCGAACACCTGCGTATGAAAAAAGCAGCCACGCTACTTTCTCAAACTACACTAAGCATCAAGGAAATTAGTTACAATACCGGCTACAGAGGGGCGAACTACTTCACGGCCGTGTTCCGGAAACGGTATCGCTGCTCTCCGAGAGAATATCGTAAAAACCGCTTATCTTGAGAGGATCATCTTAAGAAAAGTGGAATAAATGGACGAGCAATTATCAGCCAGACTTATACAGATCAGAAGACAGATTCATGCCAACCCTGAACTGGGTTATCAGGAAGAAAAAACATCTCTACTGGTAAGGCAGGAGCTTGACAAGCTTGGCATACCATATACTACCGGCGCTGCCCGTGGTACAGGTGTGATTGGCACCCTGCGTAAGGGTGATGGCCCTGTAGTAGCCATCCGTGCTGATATGGATGCCTTGCCTATGCAGGAGGAAACAGGTTTACCCTTTGCCTCACTGACAGCCGGCAAAATGCATTCCTGTGGTCATGACCTGCATACGACTATGCTGATAGGCGCTGCTGCGCTTTTAAAGAATACAGACTTCCAGGGTACTGTCAGGTTCCTGTTCCAACCTTCTGAAGAAGGGCCAAATGGCGATCCTGAAGGTATGACAGGTGCTCACAGAATAGTGGAAGAAGGTTACCTCGATGATGTACAGGCCGCTTTGGGGCTGCATGTAGATCCGTCATTGCCCGTGGGTCAGATCACCTATGCACTGGGCCCTGCACTGGCATGTACCGGATTCTTTAGCATCGAAGTACTGGGCAAAGCTGCACATGCCGGCGCGGCACCTCAACTGGGTGTAGATGCAGTGGCTGTGGCGGCTCAACTGGTGACTTCTGCACAAATGATTGTAGCCAGGCATACTGCTCCTACGGAAACAGCCGTATTGTCCTTCACCAAAATCAATGGTGGCGTAGCCCCGAATGTGATTGCTGACAAAGTAGTGCTGGAAGGAACCATCCGGTCTCTGGACCTGGATACATACAATGACATCATCTGCAGACTCAATAAGATCATTGAAGGATTGATGATAGCCTATGATGCAAAGATCAGATTCGACCTCTACTATAACCTGCCAAGTGTACTGAACGACGGCAATGTACATGGCAAACTTGTACAAAGTCTCGATACCGTATTTGGTGCCGGCAATAGCAGAGAGGTTATACCGCTGCTGGCAGGTGAAGATTTTGCCCACTATTCCAGGAAAGTACCTTCTATGTTTTACCTGCTGGGCGCACAGGATCCGACATGTGGCGGGTATTATCTGCACCATCCCAAAGTGATCTTCAATGAAGGCGCCATTGCCTATGGCGCTAAATTCCTGGCGACAGGGGCGATAAGTTTGTTGGATAATTACAGGTAATTATTGTCTAAATAAATGATGGGCCGGTTGGGTGTTGAATTAGTATAACTAATTTTACCCTGTCATGGAACAAAAGCACCTTGGAAAAGCAGACACCGCGTTTATGGCGGCCTGTACCGGATTGATCGTCGCTAATATATATTATTGTCAACCCCTCATCGTTCTGATCGCCAGAGAATGGGGGCTGAAAGAAAGCGCCGCCGGGCGTGTCACCTACCTCACCCAGATCGGATATGCACTGGGGTTATTACTCCTGGTACCGCTGGGCGATATCCTTGAACGTAAAAAACAGATAATGATCACCACGCTGGTGGCGATAGGCGCCCTATTGCTGGCGGCTACCGCGCAGAACTTCTTTGTATTGCAGGCAGCGAGTCTGCTGATCGGTATTACCTCTGTAGTACCACAATTGATATTACCACTGGCAGCTCACCTGGCGCCGGATCATAAAAGAGGGAGCATCATCGGTGCCATCATGGGTGGTTTGCTGGTAGGCATCCTGGCTTCCCGGTCAGTGAGTGGTACAGTGGGGGCTTTATTTGGCTGGCGGGAGATGTATTATATAGCGGCAGGCATCTGTACCGTGCTGATGGTATTGATGTACTTCCGGTTTCCGGATAGTCAGCCAACCCTGAAGAGTAACTATGGAGAACTGATGCGTACGGTGGTTCATTATGCCCGTACACATCCCCGGCTCAGAGAGGCTTCTGTAATGAACGCCCTTTCCTTTGCGGTGCTGAGCGCCTTCTGGGTGACCATGGTGTTGTTCCTTTCCAATGCTCCTTTTAAATATACCTCGGCACAGATTGGCTTATTTGGCATAGCGGGAGCAGCCGGGGCACTGGCGGCACCACTGGTGGGTAAGATGAGTGATGGCCGTGATCCGGGAAAGAATATTATTATCGGTCTAATACTGGAACTCCTCAGTTTTGGGACATTTTACTTTACAGGGAGCAATATTATATTACTATTAGCCGGAATTGTGTTGGTAGACGTAGGTCATCAATCCATCATGGTAACGAATCAGACCATTATATACGCTTTGAAGCCGGAGGCGAGAAACCGTTTTAATACAGTTTATATGACCAGTACTTTTATTGGTGGGGCGGGCGGTTCTGCGATCGGCTTATGGCTCTGGAACCAAGGGCAGTGGCCGGTAGTATGTGCGGGCTGTACAATAATTATCCTGGTGAATATAGCTTTATTTTATATGTTCAGGCCGACAACAGCCAAAAAGACACTGATTTAAGTGCAGACATTTTTTTTAAATTCATAAAAAACAATACCTTTGCCGTCCTTTCCACAGCATGTCAAGGCAGGGGGAAGTAGTTCTTTACACAATAGTGTATGCGGGTGTGGTGAAATTGGTAGACACGCCAGACTTAGGATCTGGTGCTTCACGGCATGGGGGTTCGAGTCCCTCCACCCGCACTTTTTTTTATACATTTCGGCATACAGCTTATAAAAAATATTGCCATTAAGGCACTAAGTCACTTAGTAACTCCCACATAGCTGCCATTCCTTCGTGCCTTTGTGACTTCATGGCATATTCTTCAATTCAGGAATTATTATTGCTTCATACAAGAACATTTATTAAAATTAATTATGGCAACCGTTACCAGAGAAAACATCGGTTTATTGAATGATAAGATCACTGTGAAAGTGAGCCAGGAAGATTATCTTCCCAATTATGACAAAGCAGTAAAACAGCTTAGCAAAACCGCCAATATACCAGGCTTCCGTAAAGGTATGGTGCCAGCAGGGATGGTGAAAAAAATGCACGGTCCGGCAATCTTCGCGGATGAAATACTGAAAACTGTAGAGAAAGAACTCACAGGCTACCTTCAGAATGAGAAAGTTGAGATCTTCGCTCAGCCACTTTCTCTGGAAAAGGAAGCTAAAAATTTCGATCATAACAATCCTACCGAATATAACTTCGATTTTGAAATTGGCCTGAAACCTGCTTTTGAAGTAACTCCTCTGCAGGAAGGTAAAACTACCCTGAGCCGTTATAAAATTAAAGTGACCAGCGAAATGCTGGACAAAGAGGTTGACAACCTGCTCGAAAGAGGTGGCAAAAACGTAGAAACTGAAAAAGTATCTTCTGAGAATGATTTCCTGACTGTTAAGTTCGAAGAGAGCGATGAAGCAGGTAACGTACTGGAAGGTGGTATTCAGAAAGAAAACGCCATTAAGTTAAAGCAGTTCTCTGCTCCTATCCAGGAACAGCTGAAGGGTAAAGGAAAGGGCGATAGCATCGTATTCTTCCTGGCTACTTCATTTGATGCAGCTGCTTTACACGATATCCTGCACGACCTTGGTTTCCATGGTCATAACGATGCGGATGCACAACGTTACTTCAAACTGACAATCGAGAAAGTTGAAGTAATTGAAAAGAGGGAACTGAATGAAGAATTCTTCAAAGAAGTATTCCCTAAAGATGAAGTAACCACTGAAGAAGCCTTCCGTGAGAAACTGAAATCTGAAATAGAAAAGTACTGGGATTCCGAGAGCCGTAACCACCTGCACAACGAACTGTTCGAGGTGCTGGTACACGAAACTCCTATTGAACTGCCCAAAGAATTTCTGAAGCGCTGGTTGCAGCAGGGTGGCGAAAAGCCAAAGACTGCTGAAGAAGCCGAAAAAGAATATCCTGGATTTGATCATCAGTTACGCTGGACTTTGATCAGCGACAAACTGATCCGCGAAAATAAACTGGACGTCTCCTTGGATGAACTGAAGGAAAGCGCCAAACAGAAAGTAATGGGCTATTTTGGTGGTGCAGCTGCTGCAGATGGTGCAGACTGGCTGGATAGCTACCTGGAACGCCTGCTGCAGGATGAAAAATTCGTAGATCAGACCTATCGTGAGATGGTGACTCAAAAACTGTTTGATTGGGCAGAACAAAAGGTAAATGTGAAGGAAGAGGAAGTAACAGCCGAAGAATTTGCTAAATTACCTAATAAACATCACCATCATGAACATTAATAACGAATTCAGGAAATATGCCATCCAGCATAGAGGGATCAGTAGCCTGGTAGTAGATAGCTATACCCGTCACCAGATCAATGCCTTAACTCCCAACATCATCGAGGAACGCCCGATGAACATGGCGATTATGGACGTGTTTTCCCGTTTGATGATGGACCGCATCATCTTCATGGGCGATCCGGTAAATGACTATGTAGCTAATATTATCACAGCACAGTTGCTGTTCCTCGAATCTACTGACCGTACCCGTGATATACAGATGTATATTAACAGCCCCGGCGGTAGCGTATATGCTGGTTTAGGTATCTATGACACCATGCAGATCATCGCTCCTGATGTAGCCACAATCTGTACAGGTATGGCCGCTTCTTTTGGCGCCGTACTGCTGGTGGCTGGTACTAAAGGCAAACGTACTGCGCTGAAGCACGCTCGTGTAATGATTCACCAGCCTCATGGCGGTGCTGAAGGACAGACCTCAGATATCGAGATCACTGCCCGCGAGTTCGTAAAGCTGAAAAAAGAGCTGAACGAAATCATTGCCGGACACTGCGGACAGCCTGTAAAGAAAGTTGAAAAGGATTCTGATCGTGACTACTGGATGACTGCCGATGAAGCAAAAGAATACGGTATCATCGATGACGTACTCACCAAGAACCCTAGAAAACAACAGCAGCAGGACGGTACTACGCCTCAATAATTAGTTGTAAATTCTATAGAAGCAAAATTTAGAAAGAGAAACCGTGTCTTCACAGCCGGTTTTTCTTTTTAACTTTTGCTTTTCTTTTTAAATGACACCCTTTCCCCCTTTAATTTGTACCTTTGTAAGCTATGAAAGAGTCCAAAATACGTTGTTCATTCTGTAATCGTTCGAAAGATGAAGTGCAGATATTGATAGCTGGTGCAGATGGCCATATTTGTGAGAACTGTGTGGCCAACGCACAGGAGATCATAGAACAGGAATTGTTTCAACAGCAGGGTAAAAAAGCCCCTTCCCACTTCGTTCCAAAAGTGGCCAAACCCCAGGAGATCAAGAAATTCCTTGATGAGTATGTGATCGGACAGGATGATGCAAAAAAAATACTGGCAGTTGCCGTTTATAACCACTATAAAAGGCTAAACCAACAGGTAGGAGATGACGATGTGGAAATCGAGAAATCCAATATCATCATGGTAGGTGAAACCGGTACAGGTAAAACCCTGCTGGCTAAATCTATCGCCCGTCTGCTGAATGTTCCTTTTACTATCGTAGATGCAACCGTGTTTACCGAAGCCGGTTACGTAGGTGAAGATGTGGAAAGCATCCTGACCCGCCTGCTACAGGTATGTAACTATGATGTTGAAGCTGCTGAAAGAGGTATCGTATATATTGACGAGATCGATAAAATCGCACGTAAGAGCGATAACCCTTCCATTACCCGCGATGTGAGTGGTGAAGGCGTACAGCAAGGTCTGCTGAAACTGCTGGAAGGTACCGAAGCACTCGTTCCTCCACAAGGCGGTCGTAAGCACCCTGAGCAGAAACTGATCAAAGTGAACACACAGAATATCCTGTTTATATGCGGTGGTGCATTTGATGGTGTTGATAAGATTATCAGCCGCAGAGTACAGACGCATTCTATCGGGTTCACTGTGAACAAAGAGAGAGAAGAAGAAAACAAGAAGCATATACTCCGTTACATCAACTCTCAGGACTTAAAAGCATTCGGTCTGATTCCTGAATTGCTGGGACGTCTGCCAGTTGTAACTTACTTGAATTCTCTGGATAACGAAGCGCTGAAAGCGATTCTGACAGAACCAAAGAATGCACTTATAAAACAATACAAGAAACTGTTCAAAGTAGAAGGTATTGACCTGGAAATAGAAGATGATGCAGTAGATTATATCGTAGAAAAAGCAATGGAGTACAAACTGGGTGCACGTGGTCTTCGCTCTATCTGTGAAGTAGTACTGAGCGATGCGATGTTTAACCTGCCTTCTTCCAACGAAAGCTCTTTTGTACTGACAAGAGCATATGCAGAAGAGAAGTTAGATAAATCAACACTGGTGCAGCTGAAAGTTGCGTAAGGTGTACATGATATTTTGAAAAGGGCGGACGATGATCGTTCGCCTTTTTTATTACCTTTAATTCAAATAATAAATATGGACCTCTTAAAAGAATTGAAAGAAAGAGCCGGCCTTAGCAACGAACAGGCTATCAAGACCTTTGAGATACTGAAAGAGTACGTTGGTGGAAAGGTGCCCGTATTCCTGGCAGGTACTGTCGAGAAATGGTTTAACGACATCGAAAAGAAAGCCGAAGCAGCTGGCAAAGAAGAAAAAGAAAACGATTTTCTGGAGCACTAAGCAAAAGACATTGGCACAATAAAAAAGGCATCCTCTGAGAGGATGCCTTTTTCTTTTGGTTGCGTAAAAGTTGTTTCGATTGTCTTTTCTTTTTGTAGGAGGTTGATAAATTGGTAAAGAGTGATGAATTAACCCAAATTTAACGTTCTTAATTCAAAAATCCAGCACCTTATTTAGTTTATACTCACTTTTTTATCAAAAAGTTTAGACATCATCAATACATTAAACTTTTAACATATGGCTAAAAACCTTAAAAGTAATATTCTAACTCAAAAATCAACACTAATAGGATCTTGTTTAAAAGATATATTTTGTTGACAAAAAGTTTGAATGCTGCTCACTTACGATCTCATTCAGGAGATTTTTGTTCTCTTCCGTCAGTTTAGTAGCCACCATTGTACGAATAGAGAATGCACGTAAAGCATCCGGAACACTCAATGTTCCTTCAGCAGAATCCTTCCTGCCGGTGAATGGAAAAATATCAGGACCACGCTGACATTGACAGTTCAGATTCACCCGGCTTACCTGGTTTACCAGCGGATCAATCAACGAAGCCAGTTCGTCTGCATCATTGCTGAAAAGACTCACCTGCTGTCCGTGAGAGGATTCAATCAGATAATCGATCGGTGTTTCTATATTGTCAAATGGCAAAATTGGAATGACAGGGCCAAATTGCTCCTCTCTATACAACTTCATTTTATTATTCACAGGGTATAATACCGCCGGGTATACAAATGATTCGAATGTAGTACCGCCATTTTCGTTCATCACCTTCGCACCATTAGCGATAGCATCTTCAATACACTCCTGCAGATAAGCCGGTTTCTGTGGCTCTGGCAGTGGTGTAAGGAATACATCCTTCTCCCATGGCATACCGATTTTCAGTTTGCCTACAGCAGCACTAAACTTTTCAATGAATGCATCCGCTACATCTTTATGAACATAAATGATCTTTATAGCCGTACAGCGCTGCCCATTGAATGAAAGTGAACCCAATACACATTCTTTTACTGCGAGGTCTAAATCAGCCTTTTCTGTGATAATTGCGGCATTCTTTGCATCCAGCCCCAGAATAGCACGCAGGCGGTTTACCTTCGGGTGCATCTTCTTTAGCTGGTTGGCTACTTTACTGCTACCGATCAGGGTGAGTACATTGATCTTGCCAGACTCCATGAGCGGGGCTATGATCACATTTCCACGACCATAAATGGTATTCACCACACCTTTTGGAAAACAGCTTGCAAAAGCTTCCAGCAGAGGATAGTGCAATAACGTACCGTGCTTTGGAGGTTTGAACAGCAGCGTGTTGCCCATGATGAGGGCTGGAATCAGGGTGGTAAAGGTTTCATTCAGCGGGTAGTTGAATGGTCCCATACATAACACAACACCTAATGGTGAGCGGCGTATTTGTCCGATAATACCTTGTTCAATTTCGAAACGGCTGGAATTGCGATCAAGATCTTTCAGTGCATCGATCGTAGCGTTGATGTACTCAATGGTACGATCAAATTCCTTTATGGAATCTGCATACGATTTCCCGATTTCCCACATGATCAGTTTTACAATCTCGTCTTTCTTTGCAATCATCTTGCCGGTGAACTTATCCATGCAGGCAATCCTCTCAGCTACCGGCATGGTAGGCCATTCACCACGACCATCATTGTACGCGAGTACAGCTGCATCGAGCGCTGCAAGGGCTTCTGTTTGTGTGCACAGCGGGTAAGAGCCAATTACTTTTCTTTTGAGGCCTTCTGGAGTCTGGACAGCTACAGGGGAAAGAACGGTGTGGACATCACCGTTCCAGGGTTTCATTTCACCGCCGGAAAGATATTCACGCTGGTGAATCTCCTCCGGTAGCAGGAATTGCGCCGGGATGGCGTCTGCTGTCGGGAACATTTGATGTAAGTGTTCTTCAAAGGTCATGACATAGTAGTTTATATAGATGAAAGATAGTAAATAGGTTATAAAAAAAAGACTGATCGCACTCCGGGAGCGGATCAGTCTATTAGTATGTTTTTAGATAGTTCAATTACTTCAGGGCCTCACGGGCAATGACGAGCTTCTGAATCTCGGAAGTCCCCTCTCCTATAGTACATAATTTCGCATCTCTATAAAACTTCTCTACAGGAAAATCCTTCGTGTATCCATAGCCACCAAATACCTGTACGGCTTCGTTCGCAGTTTTTACTGCCACTTCCGAAGCATAATATTTGGCCATTGCCGCCTGCTGAGTCACCTTTTGTCCTTTGCTCTTACCCGAGGCAGCCTGCATAGTCAGTAGCTCAGCAGCCATAATCTCTGTGGCCATATCAGCCAGTTTAAAAGAGATACCCTGGAAGGTTGCAATAGGTTTATCGAACTGATGCCGTTCCTGTGCATATTTCAGGGCCGCTTCGTAAGCGCCTTTGGCAATGCCTAACGAAAGTGCGGCAATAGAGATACGACCCCCATCCAGTACTTTCATCGACTGGATGAAGCCTTCGCCTTCATTACCCAACATATTGGCAACAGGTATCCGGCAATTATCAAAGATCATTTCGGCGGTTTCCGAGGCACGCATACCCAGTTTGTTTTCCTTTTTACCACCGCTGAAACCGGGTGTACCACGTTCTACTACAAAGGCGGTCATACCATGACTATCTCTTACATCTCCGGTACGGGCTATTACCACTGCCACGTCCCCACTTTTACCATGGGTGATCCAGCATTTGGTGCCATTCAGCACCCATTCGTCACCGTCTTTCTTTGCCACACACTTCATGTTCATGGCATCGGAGCCGGTATTCGGTTCTGTGAGGCCCCAGGCACCGAGCCATTCGCCACTGGCGAGTTTAGGGAGGTAACGTTTCTTTTGTTCTTCAGATCCGAATTGTAAGATATGACCGGTGCAAAGAGAGTTGTGCGCTGCTATACTAAGGCCTATAGCGCCACAGAAGCGACTGATTTCGCTGACGACAGTAACGTATTCAAGATAACTGAGGCCACTGCCGCCATATTCCTGTGGAACTAACACCCCCATTAAGCCTAATTCGCCGAGTTGTTTAAAGAGTGGTGCCGGAAAGGTTTGGGTTTCATCCCATTCCATAACGTTTGGTTGAATGTGCGATTTACCGAAATCCCTGATCACCTGGGTGATCTGCTGCTGCATTTCTGTAGGTTCGAAGTTCATATTGGGGGTTTTTCTGTTTTGATGTAATGTTCAATTTTACGATAAATACTATCATCCACCAATGGTATGCCAAGAAGGTCAGATGGTTGCTGAAAAAGCCCGTTGTTGCTGCGATACAGGACAATTAACCGCGCCAGTTTATACCTTATGTAAGGATGTTGGGCCAAAGTTTGCTCATCTGCGGTGTTGAGGTCCAGTTTTTTTAGTGAAACTGCATTCAATCGCAGGTAAGGTTGAATTTTTTTAAATGTGCTGTCCGGCAGGCCGTAAGTTTCCCTGATCTGGGAAATGGCATAAAAACCGCCGAGTTTCTCTCTAAAGCGGATAATTCGTGCAGCCAGCACAGGTCCTATTCCTTTCAATGACTCCCAGGCTGCGGAATCAGCCTTGTTGATGTCGATGTTGATTACTGATTGCCGGGGACGGGAAAAGGTAATATGCTTTTTAGGTGGAGGCGGGGCTTTTTTCAGAGAGGATTGAAAAGCCGCAATATCTTGTTGAAGTAATGTATCCCTGCTGGTTTGCAGTGGAAAATAGTGCGCGACTATCGCCGGTGTATATATGCTGATAGCAGTGAGAAGCAGCAATGCGATGATGCCTCTTCTTTCAAGCGCGGTGAAGTGCCAGAATGGTTTCATAGGTTAACAAATAAATGGATGGATGAAATTACAATGTCACTTCAAGCCCATCATAGGCCAGTGCCATACCGGCAGGCAGCTCCTGCGAGACTTCGGCATGTAGTCCCATCTGGTGACTGATATGCGTGAAGTATACCTGTGGAATAGCCAGCTCCTGTGCCAGGGCAATCGCCTCATCCAGGGTGAAGTGAGATATGTGTTTCTCCCTGCGCAGGGCATTTACTACCAGTATGCGGGAGCCCACGATTTTTTCTTTTTCTTCAGGTGCGATAAAATTCGCATCTGTAATATACGTGAAGTCACCAAAACGGAAGCCCAATACCGGCATCTTATGATGCATGACATTGATCGGCGTAAACAGCATGCCATTTACAACAAACGGGTCATTACCAATGGTAAGGAGATTCAGCTCCGGAATGCCCGGATATTTATGCTCTGCAAAAGCATAGGCAAATTCACGCATGATGCTTTCCTGTGTGAACGGTGTCGCATAGATATCGATCGCGCGCTGCTGAAAATAATTGAAAGCCCGGATGTCGTCCATCCCTGCTATATGATCTTTATGTGAGTGAGTCACTAATACCGCTTCCAGGTGTTTCACTTCTGCTCTCAGCATCTGGTAGCGGAAGTCTGGTGTTGTATCGATAACGATATTGCCTGCAGGTGTATCAGAAATGAGGATACTGCTGCGCAGACGCTTATCATGCTTATCGGTAGAAGTACATACCCTACAGCCACAAGCTATAACGGGTACGCCCTGAGAGGTGCCTGTTCCTAAAAAAGTTACTTTCAATTCTCTGAAGGTGTTTCTGGTGAAGGAGGAGTGGATTCTTCGTCGGCCGCATCAGCAGCGGTATTCCTGTTTTCCACGATCTGCTTGTATAGCTTCAGGGATTCAGGAGTCAGCACACTTTCATCCAGTTCCATCGAGCCCAGGATATCCAGGAGCGTATTGATACGTCCTTCCAGGTTCAGGAATTTATTAACTACCACGACCTTTTTATGTTCGAGTACACAATAGCCTGAATTAAACGTTCCTTTTTCAAAACGCAACTCATACTTAGCCTCTCCAAAGATTTTTTCAAGGCGGGTCAGGTTATTGGGTGTCACTTTGAAGTTCATGACACAAAAGTAAGATTATTTACTCACCAACCTTGCGACAGGTACGATCACCTCTTCCAGCGAAATACCTCCATGCTGGAAGGTATTGCGGTAGAAGTTGACAAAGTAGTTGTAATTATTCGGATAGCAGAGGTAGCCATCTTCTTTTGCAAAGATATAAGAGGAGTTTACATTGGGTTTGGGCAGACCTGCTTCGCGGGGATCCCTGAAGGCCAGTACTTCCTTGGCGTCATAGTTCAGGTTACGACCATGTTTATAACGCAGGTTGGTAGTGGTTTGCTTATCTCCTATCACTTTTACCGGTGTCTTCACCCTGACATTACCATGGTCAGTCGCAATGATCAGGTTAATCTTTCTGTCTGCCACTTTGCGCAGCGCCTGGTGCAAAGGTGAGTGTTCAAACCAGCTGGCGGTGATAGAACGGTAAGAAGTTTCATCCCCTGCCAGTTCTTTCAGCACCTCCATTTCTGTACGTGCATGGCTCAGCATATCCACAAAGTTGTACACAATTACGTTCAGCGGATAGGCCAGCAGGTTATGTATGCTGTTCACAAGGTGCTGACCATCATTGTGAGTGGTCACCTTGGTGTAGGAAAAACGGGCATCTAATTTCAGGCGTTTGAGCTGATCTGCGAAGAATTCTTCTTCATGCAGGTTCTTCCCTCCATCTTCATCGTCATTTTTCCATTCTTGTGGAAAACGGCTTTCTATATCTATTGGCAACAGACCAGCAAAGATCGCATTGCGGCTATATTGAGTAGAAGTAGGGAGTATACTGTAAAAAGTATCTTCGGTGACCAGCCTGAAGGACTCCAGGAAGATAGGCAGGATCGCCTTCCACTGGTCCAGACGCAGATTGTCTATGATAATGAAGAAGTTCGGCACGTCATTGTCCAGCTGTGGCACCACCTTTTCTTTAAATACGGAGTGCGACATCACAGGAGCTTCCTTCGCTTTCGGAGCCACCCAGCTGGCATAGTTGCGGGAGATGAATTTGGCAAACTCCGTATTGGCCTCCGCCTTTTGGGAGTTTAATACCTCCATCATCTCTGGATTGTTGGTTTTGGCCATTTCCATTTCCCAGTAAACCAGCTTCTTATAAATATCCATCCACTCATTGAAGTCCGGACCTGAGTTCAGGGCCATGAAGAGGGAACGGAAGTCCTGTTGGTAACCGATGGTCGTCTTTTCGGCCACAAGCCTTTTATTATCAATGATTTTCTTCAGAGAAAGGAGTACCTGGTTCGGGTTCACGGGTTTAATAAGGTAGTCGGTGATCTGGGAGCCAATGGCTTCGTCCATCACATTTTCCGCCTCATTTTTGGTGATCATGACCACAGGGATCTGCTGATCGATCTCCTTGATCTTGGCCAGGGTTTCGAGTCCAGTTATACCCGGCATAGACTCATCCAGCAGCACAACATCTACCACCTGTTCCTTCAGAAATTCCAGGGCGTCATAGCCATTGGTCAGGGCAGACACCTTGTATCCCTTGTTTTCAAGGAACATAATTTGCGATTTCAGTGATTCTATTTCGTCATCTACCCAGAGTATATTTATTTGACTCATGCAAGTATTGGTTAGGAGTAAGATAAAATTAGTTTCATGCAGCAACTATTTGGCCAAGGTACCATTCTCTACTGGCAAAAAATATTCCCTATATGCGATGTTGGCACAATAAATTGTTAAATAACAGTTGATTTGCTGTAAGTTGTCCAAATATTATCAATTTTTGCAATAAAAATAGGAAAATCGAGGCAGATATAGGGGAAGGAGGTACGGGTGGCGTCTTATACATTAGAAAAAGTTAAAGATAATAATTCCTTAACGTAGCTTTGCCCAAGCTAAAGGGTAACGGTAAAATGGCAGAACGCAAGAGAAAAATTGTAAATGATCCGGTGTATGGCTTCATCACGATAGATCATCCGCTGATATTTGCCTTAATTTCCCATCCTTACTATCAACGCCTGCGCCGTATTCATCAGATGGCCCTGGCACATCTGGTTTATCCGGGAGCGATGCATACCCGTTTTCATCACAGCATGGGCGCTTATCACCTGATGAGCTGCGCACTGGCAGAGTTGAAAGGGAAAGGGGTAGAAATTACGGACGAAGAGGAGATAGCCGCTAAGATGGCTATTTTGCTGCATGATATAGGTCATGGACCTTATTCTCATGCCCTGGAAAATGGAATTATCGAAGGGGTATCCCACGAAAAGATCAGCCAGTGGCTGATGGAGGAGTTGAATAAGGAGCTGAAAGGAGCCCTGAGCCTGACAATAGAAATCTTCAACGGGCGTTATCATAAAACGTTTCTTCATCAGCTGGTGTCGAGCCAGCTGGATGTAGACAGGATGGATTACCTGAATCGTGACAGCTTTTATACGGGAGTTTCTGAAGGAGTAATTGGTTATGACCGTATTATAAAAATGCTCACTGTGCAACGGAATGAGCTGATGGTGGAGGAGAAGGGAATTTATTCAATAGAAAAGTTTATTGTGGCCCGGCGATTGATGTACTGGCAGGTATACCTGCACAAGACAGTATTAAGTGCAGAAAATATGCTGGTCAAAATACTGAAACGGGCTAAAGAACTGGCACTGAGGGGAGTATCCCTGTTTGCCTCGCCGGCATTGGAATATTTCCTGTACCATACTATTACAGCTGCCAACTTCGAACAGGAACCAGCTTGTCTGCAACAGTTTTGTCTGCTGGATGATTACGATATTTTAAGCGCGATAAAGGTATGGACCACCCATACGGATCCAGTCCTTTCCTTGTTATGTAAATGGTTGACAAACAGGAATTTGTTTAAATGCCTGCTCAGTAATGAGGCTTTTGATACCTCGGCCATAACTTTATTGAAAACACAGGTACAAGAAAGATATGGCATTTCTGGCCATGATCTTGATTACTTTGTCTTCACAGGAACAGCTAGTCTGAGCGCGTACAACATTAATAATGAAAGGATTAACATCCTTTTTAAAGACGGGACCGTCAAGGATATTTCGTCAATCGATAATGCACTGGTTAGTCATACACTGGCTATACCCGTAAAAAAATTCTACATTTGTCATCCAAAAATCTAAGCAACACAGGATTATGAATGATAGATTGTAGATAATGTATAACTAGATGGCTGTCAATTAAATCATAAAACTGGTACCGCCTGGATAACTATATTAATTATTAACTATGCAGTTTAGCGCATTACAATTGGCTACCATGTTGGATGGTAAGCTGGAAGGCAACCCGGACGTAAAAGTGAATAACATCGCCAAAATCGAAGAGGCTGGTGAAGGGATGCTCAGTTTCATTGCCAATCCCAAATACGAAGAATTCATCTACACGACCAATGCTTCCATACTCATTGTGAACGAAAGTCTGGTGACAGAGCGTCCTGTAAAGTCTACCCTGATCAGGGTAAAAGATGCTTACAGCGCATTCGCCCAACTACTGGAGCAATACAAACAGCTGGTAGGCAACAAAACTGGTATTCAACAACCATCTTTTGTACCTGCTTCTGTAAAAACAGGCACCAATGTATTCATTGGCGCATTTGCCTACCTGGGTGAAAATGTCGTACTGGGCAATAATGTGAAGATCTATCCGGGTGTATATCTGGGTGATAATGTAGTTGTGAGCGACGACACAGTGGTATTCCCAGGTGTGAAAGTTTACGAGAACTGCGTGGTAGGCAAACGGGTGATCCTGCATGCGAACTGCGTAATCGGTGGCGACGGCTTCGGCTTTGCCCCCCAGCCTGATGGTAAATACAAGAAAGTTCCTCAGATCGGCAACGTAGTGATCCACGACGATGTGGAAATCGGTGCAAATACGACTATCGACAGAGCGACAATGGGCTCCACCATCATCCGCCAGGGTGTAAAACTGGATAACCTGATCCAGATCGCGCACAACGTAGATATAGATACGAATACCGTAATCGCGGCACAGACCGGCATCTCCGGCAGTACCAAAATCGGAAAGAACTGCGTGATCGGCGGCCAGGTAGGTCTGGTAGGCCATATTCAGCTGGCAGACGGCACTAAGATCAATGCGCAGAGCGGTCTTTCCAAATCCATCACCGAGTCAAATACGGCGCTGATGGGCTCTCCTGCTTTTGACTACAAAAGTTCACTGAAAAGTCAGGCAATTTTTAGAAATTTGCCGGACCTTGAAAAACGTGTAAAAGAGCTGGAGGATATGGTAAAACAGTTACTTTCTGTAAGAGAAGGTGTTTAATATACCTGTAGTTTACTACGCCACAATCATTTGCGGGATCGCATACCTTTACGAGACAACAGAAAAATTAGTTAATAAAATATGATGGAGAATCAACAGTCGCCCAATCAACACACGATAAAAACCCCTGTCACTATATCGGGTGTAGGTTTGCACACAGGTGCCAGCGTAAATATGACCCTCAAACCTGGTATTCCTGGATCGGGTATTAAGTTCAGACGTATTGATCTGCCCAACCAACCTGTAGTAAAAGCGGATGTGGATTATGTAGTAGATACAGCCAGAAGTACCACACTGGAACACAATGGTGCAAGAGTAAATACCATCGAACATATCATGGCTGCACTGGTAGGTACAGGTGTTGACAACGTAGAAATAGATATTGATGGTCCTGAAGTGCCTATCATTGACGGTAGCGCTATGCCTTTCATCGAACTGATCGAACAGACAGGTGTAGCTGAACAGGATGCTAAGAAGGTATACTATACCATCGATACCAATATTACCTACTACGACGATAAGAAGAATGTGGAAATGGTAGCGCTGCCTGCTGTAGACTACCGCGTCACCTGTATGATCGACTTCAACTCGCCGGTACTGGGTACCCAGCACGCGAACCTGAACAGCCTGGCTGACTTCAGATCAGAAATCGCACCGTGCCGTACCTTCGTATTCCTGCATGAGCTGGAGTACCTGATCAACAATAACCTGATCAAAGGTGGTGATATCAACAACGCAATCGTGATCGTTGATAAACCTGTAAGCGAAGAAGAACTGGCGCGCCTGGCAACCGTTTTCCAACGCAAGAATATCAGTGTGGAACAACGCGAAGGTATCCTGAACAATATTAAGCTGCGTTTCCCTAACGAACCTGCACGTCACAAACTGCTGGACATCATGGGCGACCTGGCACTGGTAGGTTATCCGCTCAAGGCCCATATCATCGCCAACCGTCCAGGACATGCTTCCAACGTGGAGTTTGCCCGTCGCTTAAAACAATACATCAAGAAGAACAAGCATATTAAAGATGTGCCTGTATATGATCCTAATAAACCGGCTATATTTGACCTTCCACGTATAGAGCGGACCCTGCCACATCGTTTCCCAATGCTGCTGGTAGACAAGATCATTGATCTCACAGATACGCAGGTAGTCGGTATCAAGAATGTAACCTTCAACGAACCCTTCTTCCAGGGTCACTTCCCGAACAATCCGGTTATGCCGGGTGTATTACAGGTAGAGGCATTGGCACAATGTGGAGGTATCCTCGCACTGAACACAGTTCCTGATCCTGAAAATTACGATACATACTTTATCAAGATCGACAACTGTAAGTTCAAGCAAAAGGTATTCCCAGGTGACACGATGATCCTGAAGATGGAGCTGCTGAGCCCTATCAGAAGAGGTATCGTGGAAATGCGGGGAACTGTATTTGTAGGTAACAAGATCGTTACAGAGGGCGACCTGACTGCTCAAATCATTAAAACAAGAGGCTAAAAAATAGCAATGATCCATCCGCTTACTTACATCCACCCTGACGCGAAGGTGGCACCAAACGTTAAAATCGATCCATTCACTGTCATCCACAAGAATGTGGAGATTGGTGACGGTACCTGGATCGGGTCGAATGTCACTATCATGGAAGGGGCAAGGATTGGAAAGAACTGCCGTATCTTCCCTGGTTCAGTCATATCCGCTATACCACAGGACCTCAAATTTGACGGAGAAGACACCACCACCATTATTGGAGATAACACCACTATCCGCGAGTATGTAACCATTAACAGGGGTACTAAAGACAAATGGAAAACCGTAATCGGGTCCAACTGTCTGATCATGGCCTACAGCCATATCGCCCACGACTGTGAAGTAGGTAACTACTGCGTATTTTCTAACGACACGACCCTGGCTGGTCACATCACCGTGGGCGACCACGTAGTGCTGGCTGGTATGGTGGCTGTACAACAGTTCTGTAAAATTGGTGCACATGCTTTCGTAACCGGTGGTTCACTGGTAAGAAAAGATGTACCCCCTTACGTAAAAGCTGCACGTGAGCCATTGTCTTATGTAGGCGTGAACTCTATCGGTTTAAAAAGAAGAGGCTTCTCTCTGGAAAAGATCAATCATATCCTGGATATTTACCGCGTGATCTTCGTGAAAGGCTACAAGCTGTCAAAAGCAGTGAGCATCATCGAAGCTGAATATCCTGCTACAGATGAAAGGGATGAAATCCTTGCATTTATCCGTGAGTCCGGACGTGGTATCATGAAAGGATATACGTCTCTCTCCAGTGACGAATGAAAATAAAATCTTTACAGGCAATACCATGTGTAAAACATGTGGTATTGCCTTTTCTATAAATAATGAGGACGAATGAAAATAACGCTGGACCAGACGGGTAAACGCTTTAACTACGATTGGATCTTCCGTCGGGTCAACGCTACCTTTGAAGCCGGACAACGTTATGCCATACTTGGACCAAACGGTTCAGGTAAGTCTACATTATTGCAGGTGATCAGCGGACATTTGTTGCACAACGAAGGCACTGTCACCTACCACGATGCGAACACCCCCATACCCGCCGATCGGTTTTTTGAATCCTGTGCTATCGCAGCCCCCTATCTCGAACTGATCGAAGAATTTACCCTCGCAGAGAGCATCAGTTTTCATCTGCAATTTAAGCAGTTCATACCTGGTATTACCCCGCAAAAAGCTGCGGAAACAGTCGGTCTGCAATCATCTATGCGTAAGCAGGTGAAGCACTTTTCTTCTGGTATGAAGCAAAGGCTGAAACTGGCGCTGGCCATCTTTTCCGATGTGCCTGTATTACTGCTGGACGAACCATGTACCAACCTGGATGCAGCAGGTGTAAAGCTGTACCAGGAGCTGATTACAACATATGCAAGCAATCGTATGATCATTGTCAGCTCCAACGATGAGCAGGAGTATTTTATGTGTGAACAGCGTATGAGTATCTTGGACTACAAATGACGTGGGGATTTGTGCTTTAATCGTATATTGAACCCCATAATACGAGATGCATATGCAAAAGACTGCCAGTAAGAAAGTAATTAACGGGTGGGCCATGTATGACTGGGCTAACTCTGTTTACAATCTGGTAATTACTACTACCTTTTTCCCTATTTACTTTACAAGCGCTACAAAAGCGGCCTTCCATAGCGACCGCATTCCTTTCTTCGGAAAATATTTTATTAATTCTGCCCTGTATGACTACGCGATGGCAGCAGCGTTTCTGATTGCTGCGATTGCCTCTCCGATCCTTTCTTCTATTGCAGATACAAGAGGTAACAAAAAACGTTACCTGATGATGTTCACCTGGCTGGGTGGTATCAGCTGTAGTGCGTTGTACCTGTTCAATGGCGGCAATGTCGAATATGGGATCATCTTCTTTGTCCTCGCTACCCTCGGCTACTGCGGAGGCCTGGTGTTTTACAACTCTTACTTACCAGAGATAGCAGCAGAGGAAGACCGTGACCGGGTAAGTGCCAAAGGCTTTGCCATGGGGTACATCGGTAGCGTACTGTTACAGCTGGTTGGTTTTGCACTGGTGGCACTGCTGCCATTTGGTATCACAGAAGGTCAGGCAGTGCTTATTACCTTCCTGCTGGTAGGTGTCTGGTGGATCGGCTTTGCCCAGATCACCTTTGTACGACTGCCCGCATCCAAAGGAACAATTACTGAACATAAAGCAGGTGTGTTCACAGAAAGCTTCTCTGAGCTACGCAAAGTGTATGCCCAGGTGAAGACCATGCCGGTACTGAAACGCTTTCTGAGAGGCTTTTTCTTCTACAGCATGGGTGTGCAGACAGTCATGATGGCAGCAACCCTCTTTGGTGCACAGGAATTACACCTGCCTTCTACCACCCTCATCAGTGTAGTGGTAGTGATCCAGTTAGTAGCGATTGCCGGAGCTTCGGGCATGGCATGGCTCTCGGGTAAGTATGGCAACCTGCCTGTATTGATTGGTGTCATATTCGTATGGATAGGCATCTGCTTTGCAGGTTACCGGATGCAGACAGCCACCGACTTTTATATACTGGCCACAGCTGTAGGTCTGGTCATGGGAGGTGTTCAGTCCCTGAGCCGCTCCACTTACGCCAAGCTAATGCCGGAAACGGAGGATACCGCGAGTTTCTTCAGTTACTATGATGTGACTGAAAAGCTTTCTATCGTGATCGGTATGACCACCTTCGGGTATATCCATGAGCTGACAGGGAGTATGCGCAATTCTGTAATTGCACTGGCTGCCTTCTTTTTAATGGGCCTCGCATGGCTGTTCTCCGCCCGGAGAAAGCAAAAGGCACTACAATAAAATTTCAATTGTATGCAACTATATACCGTAGACACAGGCTTTTTTAAACTGGATGGAGGTGCTATGTACGGCGTAGTACCAAAGACTATTTGGAACAAACTAAGCCCATCAGACGAGAACAATTTATGCTCCTGGGCCATGCGCTGCCTGCTCATCGAAGATGGCAAACGCCTGATCCTGGTAGACACAGGTATTGGTGACAAACAGGATGCGAAATGGTTCGGCCATTACCACCTGCATGGCGATGCAACCCTGGATAGCTCCCTGGCTAAACTGGGTTTTCACAAAGATGATATCACCGATGTGTTCATGACCCACCTGCACTTTGACCATTGTGGTGGCTCCATTGTAAGACAGGGCGATAAACTCGTACCTGCTTTCAAAAATGCTACCTTCTGGAGCAATGAAGATCACTGGAACTGGGCAATAAAACCAAACGACAGAGAGAAAGCATCTTTCCTGAAAGAAAACATCCTGCCCATGCAGGAAAGTGGTCAGCTGAAATTTGTGGAAGTAAAGGAAGGCGTGAGCTTTACTGATAATATCAATATCCGGTTTGTAAACGGACATACAGATGCACAGATGCTGCCACAGATCAAATACAAGGATAAAACCATCCTGTATATGGCGGACCTGTTGCCCGGCATCGGACATATTCCGCTGCCATACGTAATGGCATACGATATGTTCCCGCTGACAACCCTTCAGGAGAAGAAAACCTACCTGACTGAAGCCCTGGAGCAGCAATATGTACTGTATTTAGAGCATGATCCGAAGGTAGAATGCCTCGTGCTGCAGCAAACAGAGAAAGGCATCCGCGCAGGCGAAACTTTCCCATTGTCTGCACTATAGTGTATGTCATCTTGGCACAACACGTGCCTGCTGCATACATTTTGTACTATATAGATCATGGCAACACACCTGACAATAGATAATAAATTGAAAAAGCTGATTGTTGTAGGCGACAGGGTTCTGGTACAACCACTTACCCCCAATGAACGTACAGAAAGCGGGCTATTTTTGCCTCCCGGTATGCAGGAAAAGGAAAAGGTACAATCTGGATATGTGATCAAAACAGGTCCCGGATATGCCATTCCATTACCTTCTGAGGATGATGATGCCTGGAAGGGAGAAGATGAGAAAGTGAAGTATATTCCTTTACAGGCAAAGGAAGGCGATCTGGCTATCTTCCTGCTCAATGGCTCCACAGAAGTGTCGTACCAGGGAGAAAAGTACTTTATCGTACCGCAGAGTGCGATACTGATGCTGGAAAGAGAAGAAGATCTCTAATGCTTTTTTTCATAAAAATTTCAAAAAGGGCTGTAAGTGATTACAGCCCTTTTTTTATCTTCAGAGAAATTTTAATACCCCATGGCCGATAAAGAAGCATTTCTTTCGCATATTCAAACTGGATATACCTTCAAAGGCGAAAGATTTAAACTGGGCTGCGCCATGCTGAATGGCGATGTTGTAAGTGGAGCAGATGTGTACCTGCCACTGAAAACGATGAACAGGCATGGATTGATAGCCGGCGCCACAGGTACAGGTAAAACCAAAACCCTGCAGGTGATTGCAGAAGGGCTGAGCGATGCCAGCGTACCCGTACTGCTCATGGATATTAAAGGTGACCTGAGTGGCGTAGCCGCTGCCGGCACCAACAGTGACAGGATCAAAGAGCGATATGAGAAAATCGGCGGCAGCTGGTCTCCTTCCGGCTACCCGGTAGAACTGCTGTCACTCAGTAATGAAAAAGGCGCACGCCTGAGAGCAACGGTGAGTGAATTTGGACCGATATTACTGTCCAGAATATTAGAACTGAACGATACACAGGAAGGCCTGGTGGCCATGATATTTAAATATTGTGATGATAGTCAACTGCCCCTGCTGGACCTGAAAGATTTCAAGAAAGTATTGCAGTATGTGAGCGATGAAGGCAAGGCTGAACTGGAAAAAGATTATGGTAAGATCTCTACCACTTCAGCAGGTACTGTGCTCAGAAAAGTAATTGCGCTGGAACAACAGGGTGCCGATAAGTTCTTCGGCGAAGCCTCTTTTGAAGTAGATGACCTGCTGCGCATCAGCGATGATGGCAGAGGAGTGATTTCCATCGTAAGAGTAGCAGATATCCAGGATAAACCAAAGCTGTTTTCCACATTCATGCTTAGCCTGCTGGCAGAGCTGTATGCTACATTACCTGAAGAAGGTGATATGGATAAACCCAAACTGGTGCTATTTATAGACGAAGCGCACCTGGTATTCCAGGAAGCCAGTTCTGCACTGTTGCAGCAGATCGAAACGATCATTAAACTGATCCGTTCCAAAGGCGTGGGCATCTTTTTCTGTACACAAAATCCAATGGATGTACCACCTTCAATACTGGGACAGCTGGGTATGAAAGTACAGCATGCACTGCGTGCATTTACTGCCAATGACCGTAAGACCATTAAGCAGACGGCAGAGAACTACCCACTGTCTGATTTCTATAAAACTGATGAACTACTCACACAGATTGGTATTGGTGAAGCATTGTTCACCTGTCTGAATGAAAAAGGTATACCTACGCCACTGGCTGCGACCATGCTGGTTACACCACGCTCCCGCATGGACATACTCTCTGCGGCAGAGATGGATGCACTGGTAAACAGCAGCAAAATTGCGAAGAAGTATAATCAGGAAATCGATAATGAAAGTGCTTATGAGATCCTGACAGCAAAGCTGCAGGAAGCAGCGGAAAAAAGTGCCCCTGCAGCGAAAACTGCCGGAGGCAAAAAACAACCCGAAGAGAAGAGTATATTAGACACTGTACTAAGCAGTCCTATCGCCAAACAAGTGGGCCGAACAGCAACTACGATGATCACAAGGAGCCTGCTGGGCGCATTGGGATTAGGCGGTAAGAGCAGCAAAAAAAGTAGTAGCTGGTTTTAATTAAAATCTAGGATATGGAGAAAATTATCAAAGCAGGGATTTGTTCCTATGGTATGTCAGGACATATCTTTCACGCACCTTTCATTCACACACATCCGGGGTTTACCTTCTATGCTGTTGTGGAGAGAAGTAAGAACCTCGCAAGACAGCGTTATCCTGATGTGAAAGTATATACCAGTGTAGCGGATATGATTCAGGATCCTGAACTGGATCTGATCGTAATCAATACACCTAACTATACACATTATGAATACACCAAAGCTGCGCTGGAAGCGGGGAAGAATGTAATAGTTGAAAAACCTTTTACAGTGCATGCTGCAGAAGGGAAAGAGCTGGCAGAACTGGCGGCTTCAAAAGGGTTGCTGTTGAGCGTGTATCATAACAGACGCTTTGATAGTGATTTTAAGATTGTAAAACAGGTGCTGAACAGTGGCGATCTGGGTGATTTGCTGGAAGCAGAGATTCATTATGACCGCTATCGTGAGGAACTGAGTTATAAGAAACATAAGGAAGAGAAACTGCCAGGTACAGGCGGATTGTATGACCTGGGTTCACACCTGGTAGATCAGGCACTGATACTGTTTGGAATGCCGGATGCAATATGGGCGGATATCAGGACGATCAGGAAGGAGTCACTGGTGGATGATTACTTTGAGCTGGTGTATTTTTATGAGCATCTAAGAGTGAGGTTAAAATGCTCTTATCTCACCAGAGAGCCGATTCCTTCTTATCAGTTTCATGGGCGGAAAGGTTCTTTTATAAAAACGAAAGCAGATACGCAGGAGACGATGTTGCAGCAGGGATTGATGCCGGGAGCGCCTGGATGGGGTGTGGAAGGGATTCATGAGTGGGGGTTGCTGCATACAGAAAGAGATGGAAAGGTGGTGAGGGAATACCTGCCATCTCCAAAGGGAGACTACCTCGAATACTATGAGGGTATTTATAATGCACTGATCGGTAAAGGGCCGAATCCTGTACCTGCGGAAGATGCGGTGAATGTGATCAGGATTATTGAGGCGGCTTTTGAGAGTAGTGATGCGAAGAAAGTTATATCGCTTAAATAACAAAAAATCGCTTTTACCTTCGGTAAAAGCGATTTTTTTACTGGGGCCTGCGGCTGGCTATGAATGCAGCCTTATTCTTTAACGCGTAAGCGTCCTTCTTCATCTCTTATAATAATTTCCTCACTGATCATAAATTGCGTTACCTCCATCAATTCTGCTTCATCCACCTCTTTTAGCTTATTCTGAATCACTTCCCATTCAAGAGGAACCCCACTCAGCTCTGCCAATAACAACCCCGATATCGCCTTAAAATCAGCCGGTTTTTTCTTCCGCGCTATACATACATCACAGATACCACAAGGCTGTGCATCGTGTTCTCCAAAATACTGTACTAATAACTGTGTCCGACACTGCTTTTTATTCCGGACATACTCCAACATCGCATCCAGCCTATCCTTGTAAGCCTTCATTCTCGCCTTTACCCGTTCTGTATCTATCCTTAAATGTTGCGTAGATACCCGCTGCTCTACAAAGGATAACTGTGGTACTGTCTTACGTTGTTTATACCGGATTATCCCGCGCTGATGCAGCTGTTGTAAGCCCAGTATCACCTCCGGTTCTTTGATACGCAGAATCCGCAGGAGCTGCCTTTCATACACCGGAACGGGGTTATCAAAAATCCCTTCATAAGTGCGTAATAAAGTTTGCACCAGAGCAGACAACGCCGGTTGTGCAGCATCAAATGCAAACAACGTTTGCCTGTTAACAATAAATTCCACCATTGAAGGCATAAACACACTCTCACTCAGCTGCAAAATACCTTCCTGCTCCAATATGCGCAGAGCACTATATGCCACTGTTATATTCAGTTCGAATTTCTGTACGAAGTCATTGATATCAAAATCAAAATACACGCCTTCTCCTCCACCTACCGGCACCTGCAAATAATTCACCAGTGCCTGATACACACCTCTCACCTGATCCTGACCGGGAAACTGCAAAGCAATCATCTCCGTCATTCTATCCAGCTCTGAAGAATGGTACAACAATACAGCAAAGGCCTTCTGCTCATCTCTCCCACCTCTGCCAGCTTCCTGATAATAGCCCTCCAGGCTCTCAGGCGCATCTGCATGTATCACCACTCTTACATCCGGCTTATCGATCCCCATCCCAAATGCGTTGGTACACACCATCACCCTGATCCTGCCCTCTATCCACAATTCCTGGCGGGCAGTGCGTTCCTCTCCTGTTAGTCCGGCATGATAATAACTGGCAGAAATCCCGTTCTGTTCCAGCATATCCGCCAGCTCACGGGTGCCTTTCCGGTTACGGCAATAAATGATGGCACTACCGGGTACACGTTGTAAGATGTGTAATAACTTAGGTTGCTTATCGCCTTCTTCAATGACGCTGTAGGAAAGATTGCTACGTACAAAACTCTTGCTAAAAATAGCCGGCTTTTGCATGCGCAGCTTTTCGCAGATGTCCTGCTGGACCTTTGGGGTAGCCGATGCGGTGAGTGCTAATACCGGTACTCCCGGAAACTGTGTTCTGATCTCTGCGATCTCCAGATAGGCAGGTCTGAAATCATACCCCCATTGAGAAATACAGTGTGCTTCATCTATTGCCAGCAACGTAACCGGCAATCCATCGCAGTATTCTAAAAACCGACGACTCTGTAATCGCTCAGGCGATACATAGAGAAACTTATATGAACCGCGACGTGCCTCTTCCAGCAACTTCTCCACATCCTGATAATACATACCCGCATAGATAGCTGCAGCAGGAATATGCCGGCTACGCAAATTTGCCACCTGATCCTTCATCAATGCAATCAGGGGTGTGACTACCAGGCAAAGCCCTTCTTTCATGAGTGCCGGTACCTGGAAGCAGATGGATTTTCCTCCTCCGGTAGGCATCAGCGCAAGTGTATCCTGCCCATTGCAAACAGACTGAATAATGTCTTCCTGCAAAGGACGGAATTGGTCATAGCCCCAGTATTTTTTCAGTATTTCTGTTGGAGTAGTCACACTGTAAATGTAACTATATTACTCTCTTGTACCGCAGGCGCACAGAATTCGCGGCCAGTACGATATCTGAAAGCGCCATCACACCTGCACCGGATATAGGGCTCAATACCCCAAAGGCGGCAAATGGAATGGCAATCACATTGTACAGGAATGCCCAGAAAAGGTTCTGTTGTATAGTGAGGAAAGTGTGTTTACCCAGGCCCAATGCAAGTGGCAGGGAAGACAATTTGCTATTTAATAAGATCACATTGGCACTCTGCATAGCGATATGCGTGGCATCACTGAGGGAGATACCAATCGTTGCCCTGGCCAGTGCCGGTGCATCGTTGATACCATCACCCACCATGGCTACCGGTGCGGTTTGCATAAGACGATCTATTTGCTGTAATTTCTGTTCTGGTGTCTGGCTGGAATATACTTCCTGGATGCCTGTCAACGCAGCCAGTTCACGACATTTACGTTCAGTATCTCCACTCAGCAGCACGGGTGTAATACCTCTGCTTTGCAACATGGCCACCATTTCTGCTGCATCAGGTCTTACTTCATCGATCAGGTCTATCCAGCCTGTCAGCTGACCATTCTTCAGCAGGTAGAGGTTATGGCTATCATCAGCAGTCGTATGTTTCGCCATTTCAAAGGAACCCAGCTGCCATTCATTGCCTGCGGAGTCTTTTGCCTGCATACCACGACCTTTTATTTCACGGATCTGTGTCAGCTTCACTTCTCCTTCCTTCTTCCAGATACTCACAAGTGAACGGGCAATGGGGTGAGAAGAGAATTTCTCCAGGCTATACACTGTCTGGGCAAACTCCTTTTCGGTCATCCCTTCGTAGTGATAATTGCCCAGTTGCAGTTTGCCGGTAGTGAGGGTACCGGTTTTATCCAGCACCACGTATTTTATATCCTTAAAGGCTTCCAGGGTTTGGGCACCTTTGATGAGAATACCATTTTTTGCCGCTCTGCCCAATCCCACCATAACAGCTGCCGGCGTAGCTAGTCCCATAGCACATGGACAGGCGATGACCAGTACAGCGATACTCCGCATAATTGCGGCGCCGATGGTGATATGACCAAATATCGCCCAACCTAAAAAGGTCAGTACCGCAATGCCTAATACCAATGGTACGAAGATGGCACTGATCTTATCAGCCAGCTTCTGCATGGGCGGTTTATTGCCCTGGGCCTGTTTTACGAGGTCGATGATGTATGAGAGAACGGTATCTTTTCCGGTAGCGGTGATGAACATTTTGATACTACCTTCTTCCAGGATAGTGCCGCCAATACCTTTATCTTTTTCGCCTTTACGTACAGGGGTGCTTTCACCAGTGATCATAGATTCATTGATGAGGCCACTCCCCCAATAGATAGTGCCATCCATGGGGATCATATCGCCCGTATTCACCAATACTTTATCACCAGTGCGCAGGGCCTGGTTGTCTACTACATGAATATGTTCATGATCACCGTGTTCTTCAATACGACTGGCTGTTGTAACCTGCATCTTTGCAAGGGCAGTAATTGCAGTAGTGGTTTGCTTTACAGAACGCTCTTCCAGCAGGTTGCCCAGGAATACCAGGGTGATGATAGCGGCAGCCGTTTCGTAAAACATATAGTCAGGGCCCAGGTGCAGGATTGTACCAGTAAGGCTATAACCATAAGCAGCGATGGCGCCCAAAGCAATCAGCACATCCATATTCGCCATCCCGTTTACAAGAGAGCGGATCGCACTCCGGCCAAAATGCCACATCCCCGTCAGGAAAACGGGTGTAGCGAGGCAAAGCTGCACAACAGGATCATGGAGCCATGCCCAGTGTACCCACATATGTAATAACAAAGGAGCTGTAAAGATGGCGCAGAAAACAAACTTAAATGTCAGTGTACGCAGAAAAGCCGCCTTGGGTTGAGGTTGGTTAGGTAATACCACCTGGTAACCCAGCTGATCGATACCGGAGAGAATATCTTTTGGATTTGTATCAATTCCTTCCGGCAGGGTAAAACTCAATTCCTCTGTGGCAAAACTCACATTCACATCCTGCATACCTTTGTGCTGAAGGTATTTAGATACCGTCAAGGCACAACTGGTACAGTTCATTCCTTTAACTTTACAACTGATCGTTTCCATTAGTGACTGATTAACGTTACAAAGGTATCCACCCCCGATTCATGTGAATAAAATATTAATGCAACGGAGTGGCAAGCCAATATGAAAGTAACAGAAAATCAATTGTTTCTGTAAAGTCTTTTATTAATGCAACACGGTATCAACCAATAGATTACGGTTATTTAATTACATTTACGAGATGGAATGGACCTTTACTATTGAGGAGCTGCCTAAGATAGCCCAAAGTTTCTGGGCACAATATGGGGCGCAACAGATTTTTACCCTTGAGGGAGCTATGGGTGCCGGCAAAACTACTTTTGTAAAGGCACTGTGTGCGGCAAAAGGCGTGGAGGATACGACTGCCAGTCCGACCTTCTCCATTATTAACCAGTACAACTACCGTACAAATGGTGGTGTAACACGTAATATCTATCACCTGGATCTGTATCGGTTACGTGATGAAGAAGAGGCCATAGGCGCAGGTGTAGAGGATACCCTCTACCAGGAGGGCGCAATATGTTTTGTAGAATGGCCGGATATCATCCAGGACTTATTACCTGCAGACACCATTCGATTGCAATTGACAGTATTACCTGATCAGCGGAGACAGCTGCGGGTTTCCTGATACATTGCTTTGTACAAATAATGTATCTTTGATTACAAGGAAAAATTCACCCGGATCAATTTTGACAACTATATGGAGCAAAGGCAAAAACCTGTTGTGAGTGCTGGCTTTACATATTCACCACTGGAAGAAACGTTGGATATTCCACAGAAAAATTCCCGTTTATTCATAGGTATTCCAAAAGAAACGTCCTTCCAGGAAAACCGCATTGCGCTAACACCCGATGCGGTAAGTATACTGGCCAGCAATGGTCATCATATCGTGGTAGAACATAAGGCAGGCGATGGCTCTCATTTTTATGACACAGATTTTTCAGAAGCCGGCGCCGAAATATTGTACGATAAGAAAGAAGTATACAAAGCGGAGATCATTGTAAAATCAGCCCCACTCAACGATGAGGAAATAGAGCTGCTGCATCCTCACCAGATCGTGATCTCTCCCATCCACCTGGCTGCCCTGAAAATAGAGCAGGTCCAGAAGATGATGGAGAAACGGATTACCCTGCTCTCGTTCGAGAATCTCAAAGACGATGCAGGCACCTACCCTATTGTAAGAGCTATGAGTGAGATAGCTGGTGGCGCCGTCATGCTGCTGGCCAGTCAGTACCTGAGCAACAGCAATAAAGGGAAAGGTATTCTGTTGGGCGGCGTAACAGGTATACCTCCTACCAAAGTAGTGATCATCGGCGCAGGCATTGTAGGCGAATTTGCAGCGCGTACTGCCATGGCCCTGGGTTCTTCTGTAAAAGTATTCGACAATAACATCTACAAACTGAAACGCCTGCAAAACAACATCGGCGTTCGTGTATTTACCTCCGTTATTCAGCCCAAAGTACTGGCAGAGCAGCTGCGGAATGCTGATGTAGCAGTCGGCGCTTTGTCTTCACAGTCAGGCCGTACACCTATTGTAGTCTCCGAATCAATGGTGAGCAACATGAAAGCAGGATCTGTGATTGTAGATGTAAGTATAGATAGAGGCGGTTGTTTTGAAACATCAGAGATCACCAGTCATGAAAACCCTATATTCAAGAAGTACGATGTAATACACTATTGCGTACCTAATATTCCATCAGGATTTGCACGCACAGCATCTGAAGCTATCAGTAATGTACTGATGCCATTATTGCTCGAAGCGGCGGATGATGGTGGTTTTGAGAATTTGGTGTGGATCAAGAGAGGCGTGCGGAATGGGATCTATCTCTATAAAGGGGCATTGACCAACTATCACCTGAGTGAAAAGTTCAAACTAAAATATACTGACCTCGAGCTGCTACTGGCAGTGAAGGGATAAGAAAAAGCTTCTGCCCTGGCAGAAGCTTTTTTATTATAATCTTACTCCGGCTATTATCTGTAATGAATTGACCGGCATAGAGACCATTGCCGTTGGCATCCATCCTGTCGTAGTAGCACCGCGAACTTCCAGCTGGAAGCGGCTTACCTTCACACCAACTCCGCCAACAAGAGATTGTTCCAGTTTGCGAAATCCTCTCAGGGAATCTTGTTGAGGAATAGCTACTGTCCCGGGAACATAATTTTGCTGTCCATACGTGGTCATAGCAAACAGGCACCCCATCAGGGGTAATATAATCTTCTTCATGCTGGGTATACGGATTATTTACTTTTCTTAGCCTACAGTCAGGTTGTATCCCATCGCCATAGCTGCCAGGATAGCACCTCCTACAAGTATGCGGTATACACCCCATACGCGGAAACCGTATCTTTTCAATACGCCGATAAAGAACTTGATGGCAATCAATGCCACAATAAATGCAATGACAAAACCAATAATTAGCAACTGGAAATTGCCGGTATTGCTTGCCAGGGCATCTTTGCTTTTATACAGGTCGTAGCAGGTAGCTGCAAACATGGTTGGTACGGCCAGGAAAAACGAGAATTCAGCAGCAGCATTGCGGGTCAGCTTTTGCTGCATACCACCGATGATGGATGCCGCACTGCGGCTCACACCAGGAATCAACGCCAGGCACTGGAAAAAGCCAATGCGGATAGCCCTGAAATTGTCCACTTGTTCATCCTTGTCAATGGTTGGATTCTTAAACCAGTTGTCCACAAACAATAATACAATCCCCCCCAGGAACAGGCTGGCCGCAACCACCGCAGGAGAACCCATCAGGTCCTTGATCTTGTGATGGAACAGAAAACCCAGGATCAGCGCAGGAATGGTAGCCAGTACCAGTTTGATATAAAAGGGAATGCGGTTCTTATCGAACACAAAGAATTTCTTCCAGTACAAAACTACGACAGCTAATATTGCCCCCAGCTGTATTACAATTTCAAACAATTTAGTAAACTCGTCGTCTCCAATACCCAGCATTGCACTGGCAATGACCATGTGACCGGTAGACGAAATGGGTAAAAACTCGGTTAATCCTTCAACAATAGCAATGATAATGGCATCCAGAATGCTCATGGAAATAGCTGATTTATCCGTTTAAATAAAAAAAAGCGATGAATCAGTATCATCGCCTGTATTATAATAAGTTGCAGGTATTATTGCTTTGGTTTACGCATAATCGCAAAAACCTCTACTGCCAGACCCAGCAGGATCACGATAGGCGCCAGGGTAATACGCTGGAAACTATACACTTCTTCTGGTTTGAATTTGGTAGCATCATCATTGTAACCACCAGTCATCAGCAGAAAGCCGACTACAGTGATCACCAGACCCGCTATCATCAATTTATAGTTATCTTTTGCAAAAACAGGGCGGCTATCAATGACTGCCTTAACTGCTTGTTTGGTTTCTTTAATCATATGATGTAGAAAATTATCAATCAATATAAATCATCCAGTTTCAGTCGCAGGTATTTCATTACCGAACGATGCGTGCTCACCAGCGAGATAAAGATACCTATTACAATCATGCCTATAAAGAGGACAGATGTCATAAAGTAATCCCGCATGGCACTGAGCTCTGGAAGTAACTGGTCTGCAAAATAGAGAATCCCTATCAAACCGGCAATAGCCAATATGGCACTCAGGGCCCCATTGATGATACTACGCAGGTCGAAAGGCTTGGCTATGAACCACCTGGTGGCTCCTACCATCTGCATGGTCTTGATCAGGAAGCGGTTACTGAACATGGCCAGACGTATCGTATTGTCTATCAGTACGATGACTACCAGCGCCAACATAACAGAGATACCGAGGATCACGAACCCGATCTTACGCACATTCTCATTCAGCTTGGATACCAGCCCTCTCTGGTAAGAAATTTCTCTAACTATACTCTGCTGACCCAGATTTGCCTCGATCACTGCCAGGCTGTCCGGATTTACATACCGGGCATTACCTTTTATATTGATACTGGCATACAATGGGTTATACTGCAACAGGGTGATAAAATCCTCTCCAAACTCCTTTTTAAAGCGCTCGGCCGCCATATTTTTGGATACATATTCGATCGACTTAACATAAGGCCTGCCAGCAATGGAATCACGAAGAGCGATCGCCTGCTCTTCTTTCACGTTGTCCCTAAGGATCACCTGAATTTCAATGCTTTCTTTAAAATATTCACTTAGCTTATTAGCATGTATCACTATAAGACCCAAAGTTCCCAGCAGGAACAGGACAAGTGCCACTCCAATAATGGAATACAAATAAGAAGGTTTGGATTTTTTTGAAGATGATTTCCCGGGTTGCTGCGCCATTAAACTACCGTTTATAGGCGAAAATAATAAAAATTAACAGTTATGTTTACTTTTGTCATCCTTTAACGTTATTTTAAGTCAACTAGGACGTAGCGTTACGTCCGGTTAATTCAACAATTATATGGAATATAATTTCAGGGCTATTGAGAAAAAGTGGCAGGACGCCTGGGGCAGCTCGAATGCCTACAGGGTTAGCATCAATAGCCAAAAGCCCAAGTGCTATGTACTTGATATGTTTCCTTATCCATCAGGAGCGGGCCTCCATGTAGGTCATCCGCTGGGATATATTTCGTCTGATATCTATGCTCGTTATAAAAGACTAAAAGGCTTTAATGTACTACATCCCATGGGCTGGGACGCCTTTGGTCTGCCAGCAGAACAGTATGCCCTGGAAACAGGTCAGCACCCTGCGGTGACTACTGCCGAAAATATTGCGGCCTTCCGTAAACAACTGGGTAACATCGGATTTTGCTTTGACTGGGAAAGAGAAGTGAATACCAGCAATCCCGATTACTATAAATGGACACAATGGATCTTCCTCCAACTGTTCGACAGCTGGTTTGACCGTAGTGCCCGGAAAGCTAAACGCATTCCTGAACTGACCGCTATCTTTGAAAAAGAAGGTAACAAAGCCCACGAATGCCCTGGCGATCGTACCCTCACCTTCTCTGCCGAAGAGTGGAAAGGCTATGATGAAGCCCGTCAGCGTGAGATCCTCATGCATTACCGCATCGCGTTCCTCGCTTACGCAGAGGTGAACTGGTGTGCCGCACTGGGTACTGTTCTGGCCAATGATGAAGTGGTAAATGGTGTAAGTGAACGTGGTGGTTTCCCTGTAGTAAAGAAGAAAATGCGCCAGTGGTTCCTCCGTATCACTGAGTATGCAAACCGCCTGCTAGAGGGTCTGGAAACTGTGAACTACAGCGAAGCTATGAAGGAAATGCAGCGTAACTGGATCGGCAAGAGCCAGGGCGCTGAAATCACCTTCAGGTTTGATGGTAACGACAATGAAGGATTAAGAGTCTATACCACCCGCCCCGATACCATCTTTGGTGTAGATTTCATGGTAGTAGCTCCTGAGCATGAGCTGGTAGCTAAGATCACAACTTCTGAAAATAAAGCAGCTGTTGATAAATACCTGGATTATGTTCAAAGCCGTTCTGAACGTGAACGTATGGCAGAGGTCAAACAAATCACCGGTTGCTTTACAGGTGCTTATGTACTGAATCCATTCAATGGCAAACGTATCCCGGTATGGATCTCTGAATACGTACTGGCAGGTTATGGTACTGGTGCAATCATGGCAGTACCATGCGGCGACCAGCGTGACTTTGGCTTTGCAAAACACTTTAATATTCCTATTACGAATATCATCGGTGATGCATTTGATGGTGCTGAAGCAAATCCTACCAAAGATGCAGTGCTGCAGAACAGCGACTTCCTGAATGGCGTACCTATGAAGCAGGCAATGGAGCTGGTAGCTGATAAGGTAGAAGCCATGGGTATCGGTAAAAAGCAGACTAACTTCAGAATGCGTGACGCCGGCTTTAGCCGTCAGCGTTACTGGGGTGAGCCATTCCCGATCGTGTACAAAAATGGTATCCCATACGCTGTAGACGAAAGCGAATTGCCTGTTGAATTGCCACATGTAGACACCTACAAACCAGGTGAAGATGGTGAAGGCCCGCTGGCTAACATCACTGACTGGGTAAATATAGATGCAAATACCAAACGTGAAACCAACACCATGCCTGGTTATGCAGGTAGTAGCTGGTACTTCCTGCGCTATGCAGATCCTTCCAACAAGGAAGAGTTTGCAAGCCGTGCAGCGACTGACTACTGGAACCAGGTAGATGTATATATCGGTGGTACAGAACATGCGGTAGGCCACCTGCTGTATTCACGTCTGTGGACTAAAGTACTGTTTGACCTGGGTTATATTGGTTTTGATGAGCCTTACAAGAAGCTGATCAACCAGGGTATGATTCAGGGTTCTTCCAGGTTTGCAAAGCGTTTAAGATTCATCCACAGCGACCACCATGTAGGTGCTGATGAAATTGATCCTATTACACTGCCAGATAACAAACAGGTTTATATCTCTAATAGTTTCGGCGATATCAAAATCAAAGAAATTATAACGCTAATCAGGGCACAGGATGCTTCATTAGCTGAGTTCCTGGATTCTATGCATGTAAACTATGTGATCGAAAGCTATATACACGTGGATGTCAACTTCGTCGATGGTGTGATATTGGATATAGACGCTGCCAGAAAATGGAAAGCAGATTTTGCAAACGCAATCTTCTTAACACAGGATGGTCAGTTCACCTGTAAATCTGAAATAGAGAAAATGAGTAAGAGCAAGTACAATACCGTCAACCCGGATGTACTTGTTGAAAAATACGGCGCCGATACCTTCCGCATGTACGAAATGTTCCTCGGTCCTGTAGAGCAGTCCAAACCATGGGATACCAAAGGTATCGAAGGTGTACACCGCTTCCTCAAAAAACTCTGGCGTCTCTATGCTGATGAGCAAAAAGGCCTGATCGTAAAAGATGGTGAAGCAACGCCTGAAGAACTGAAGATCCTGCACAAGACCATTCAGAAAATCGATAGCGATACTGAAAACTTCTCTTACAATACCGCTGTAAGCCAGTTTATGATCTGTGTCAATGAACTGAGCAGTCTCAAGTGCAACAAACGTAGCGTACTGGAACCAGTACTCATCCTGCTTACACCTTATGCACCGCATATCGCTGAAGAGCTGTGGCACCTGCTGGGTAATACAACCACTATTCTCGACGCTCCATACCCTGTATTCGAAGAGAAGTATGTAAAGGAAGACGCATTCAACTACCCTATCGCAGTGAATGGTAAAACCCGTACAGAACTCAGCTTCCCGCTGGATACAGACAACACTGCCCTCGAACAGACTGTACTGGCCAACGAAGTCGTACAGAAATGGATAGAAGGCAAACCTGTGAAGAAAGTAGTGATTGTAAAAGGAAGAATGATCAATATTGTTGTTTAATAAATATAGGCTGGCGCTATGCCAGCCTTCTTTTTTACTATGTTAACCGGGATCTTACAACGCCATCAACCGTTCCAGCCAGTCGTACTCTTTGATCCCACAAAGGATCACCTGTACCCAATGGACTTTACTGCCGCTAATACAGCGCTGACACCGGACATTCTGGACGATGAACATCGTTTCAGTGACTACGTCACCCAACTATTAGCCAAACACAATGCTGTATTCGGTATAGGAGGATATAACGAACATAGGACCATCTATTCCCGTAGTGCACATTTCGATACAGAAGGCGAACCACGCCGCTTACACTTGGGTGTCGATATCTGGGGACCTGCAGGCACACCTGTATATGCCCCACTCAATGGGCATGTTCATAGTTTTCAATTCAACAACCAATTGGGAGATTATGGGGCTACGATCATCTTAAAACACATGCTGGACGGTGTCACTTTTCATACCCTATACGGGCACATGAGTGTAGCTGATCTGGAAGGATTAAAACCCGATGCACCTGTGGCTGCGGGTCAGATCATCGCCCACTTCGGGCCACTGGCGGAGAATGGCCATTGGCCTCCACACCTCCACTTCCAGCTCATCATCGATATGGAAGGGAAGGCGGGAGACTATCCTGGCGTATGTCGTTATAGTGAAAGAGAAAGATACCTGGCTAATTGCCCTGATCCAAAACTCATCTTAGCGTTTTAATACGCCCTCTTTATCTATTCTGGTAGGCGTATCTGTACCATCTACCATGCTACGCGCACTGATGGCAATTGCCTGTATAGTTGAAGTGATATTCTTAATGTCTAATGAACTGACTTCATCACCTACACTATGATAGAGTTTATCTGAATCAATCTGGTCTGTAGAAATGGTATGCGCCGGTACACCTTGCCTGGCAAGAGTTGCATTGTCTGAACGATAGAACAGTTGCTGGTCCGGATAAGGATCCGGATAAAAATGGAAGGCGGAATTCTGCAGGTTCCTCTCAAGGATCTTTCCAAAATCAGAACGTTCATAACCGGTTATAAATGCACTGTTCTTACCGAACTTGGATTCCTTCCCGATCATCTCAATATTGAACATCGCTACTACCTTTTCAGGATCCTGCTGCTGAGAGAAATATTTAGAACCATATCCACCTATTTCTTCCGCCGTAAATGCAACAAAGATGATGGATCTGGCTGGCGGATGCTGTTTGTAATACTTCGCCAGCATGACCACCGCTGTTACGCCACTGGCATCATCATCTGCTCCATTGGCAATGCTATCCGTACCTACTGGTTCTACAATACCCAGGTGATCGTAGTGGCCGGAGAAGATAACATACTCATCTGGTTTTGTTTTCCCCTTGATCATTCCCACAATATTACTGAGGTATAAAGGAGTAACCTGCTGATTCGCTTTCACCTGCCAGCTTTTGACATCTTCTCCCTGTTTAAGTACTAATACTACCGTAGGCAGGCTATCCTGAAATTTACCGCCTCTTGACTGTACATTCTCATAGAACTTTTTAAAGTCTTCTGTATGCGCAGCATCTACCCATACAATAGTATTCTTTTTTACATCTCTGATTTTTCTCAGCGATTCATAAAACTGTTCGGAAGCCGGCAGCGATACAGATGCGACATCACTCTTTTCGTTCCAGTCAATATTCGTAGTTACACCAATCAGGATCACGCTGCCATCATGCGCTCTTTCCCCGTTCAGGTACAGTTCCTGTGTACCGGGAGTAGTATTGAAGCGATGAAATGCCTGACGGAAACTGGCAGCGCCTGTCAATGGTTGAAGACCGGCTTTACTATATTCTTTTTCAAGAAACTGAGCCGCTTTTTCAATACCGGGCTCAAAGGTTTTACGCCCCTGCATATCATCGGCAGCAAGGGTAGTAATAATACGTTTTACTTCCTGCTCCTTTATGTCCTGTGCGTATGTGGTGAGGGTGGAGACACTGAAAAGGAGGGTTAAAATGCGCGTGTATTTCATATTGAGAGGTTGCTAATTATCAAATATAACCGAAAATTCGAAGCTGCCACAGGCGATTTTTTGGTAACTTTCACCCTGATATGTCGAATCCGATAAGACCAGATGAAGTCCGCCCAAGTGCGGCAGAAAAGGAGTTTGAAAACAGCATCCGGCCCAAAGAAATCGTCGATTTCTCGGGACAGGAGCAGATTATTGAGAACCTCAAGATCTTTATCAAGGCCGCCAAACTGAGAGGCGAAGCGCTGGACCATGTGCTTTTTCACGGCCCTCCCGGATTGGGTAAAACAACGCTGTCACGCATTGTCTCCAACGAAATGGGGGTCAACATCCGTGAAACCTCCGGCCCTGTGATCGAGAAACCCGGTGATCTGGCCGGTCTGCTCACCAACCTCGAGCCAAAGGATGTGCTGTTCATAGATGAAATTCACCGGCTCAGTACCGTGGTGGAAGAATACCTCTATTCTGCCATGGAAGACTACCGCATCGATATCATGATCGATACAGGTCCAAGCGCCCGTGCCATCCAGATCTCATTACATCCGTTTACTCTCATAGGGGCTACTACCCGTTCAGGGTTACTCACTGCTCCCCTGCTCTCCCGCTTTGGTATCAAGTCAAGGCTGGAATACTATAACTCCGCTACCCTGCAAAAGATCATCTGGCGTGCCGCCGGCCTGCTCGAAACAAAGATCACCAGCGAGGCTGCAATGGAAATAGCGCGGAGATCGAGAGGTACCCCTCGTATTGCCAACGGCTTACTGAGAAGGGTAAGAGACTTTGCACAGGTAGTGGGCAATGGTACTATCGATATGGATATTGCTAAATTCAGCCTGAAAGCACTGAACGTAGATGAATATGGGCTGGACGAAATGGATAACCGTATCCTGCAGGTTATTATCGAAAACTTTAAAGGTGGTCCGGTGGGTATAACCACCATCGCTACAGCTGTAGGCGAAGAAGCCGGCACACTGGAAGAAGTGTATGAACCATTCCTCATACAGGAAGGGTTTATCAAGCGTACCCCACGTGGAAGGGAAGTAACAGAGAAAGCATATGTACACCTCGGTAAAACACCCAGAAGTGGTGCCAGCGGTGGCTTACTATTTTAATTAAAATACTAAAGGGCTGACCATTGTATCGCTGGTCAGCCCTTCCTCCTCAAAACGGTGATCAGGGAGTTTGTTTAATCTTTAACCAAACTTTTCTTCTTATAATTTACTCCCCCTTCGTACCAATCAATCTTTACCAATATATATAACTACTACATCACATAATAAGAGTACACGGGCGGTGTTTCCGGTACATGATTGTCATTCAGCATCTGCCGCAGATCCCTTTCAATAGTACGCGCAATAGCCGTCATTGGCGTATCAGTTGGTTTGTTGTCAAACGGATCCTGCAGGTGTATCGCCATCTTCTCAATCAACAGGAAAGACGATGCGATCGCACCTACCAGCGGCACTGCTGCGTAACCAAAAAACTCTATCACTCCAAACGGTAATAACATGATAAAGAAGTTCAATGCAAAATGTATATACAAGCTGTAGGTTGAAGGAAATACAGTATTCTTAATACGCTCACACTTACCCATGCTATCACTGAACTTATTCAATGTAGAATCTATCTGCACCTGCTGATAAGCATTGATCCAGTCACGTTGCAGCGCTATCTGCAAATCCTTTGCATGCAGCTCCAGCAATGCCATCGGCACATTCGCAAAGCGTGCTACATACGCTACTTCTCTCTTAGGGATCAGTCGCTCCAGCCCTTCTGTTGCAGACAATCCTCTCAGTTGCTGACCCAGTGAATAACACCATGCCATCTGTCTGCGTATCATTCTTTCACGCAACCGTTCTGCCTCTTCCGGAAATTCATTACTATGTATAAAAGTGAGTACTTCTCTTGTAAAAGAGCGGGAATCGTTCACGATGGCGCCCCACACTGTACGTGCCTCCCACCAGCGATCATACGCCTGGTTAGACCGGAACGCGAGCAGCAGTGATATTACTGTACCCATAATCATTGGTACACTCAATGGGATGTTGATAGTTTCTTTCAGATTGAACCGGTCATGTAATAACACTATTACAAGAGTATATAATACAACCAACGCGATTTCATATTTTATCTTCCCAAACACATATCTAAAGGGTATATTTTTCTTGAGTAGCATAAGACCTGTAGTTTTAGAGTGATTTACAAATAGCGCTCCCCCCTCCTTAAAGGGAAAGAGCACTACTCAAACAGACACATCTATATTTCAAATAGTTCTGACATTGCCGACACCAGCATCCGCTCTTTCTTCTTCAGCGATACATGGTGTACGGGTAGGTTGCTCTTCCTGATCAGTGCTGCCGGATCATAACTGTTGGGTGATGCCTTGCGGAAATTAAATTCAGCAGGACATACAATCGCATCAATATTGTGGTACAACAAAAAGTTGCGGAACACCCCATTGCTGCGGCCCATCAGAAACTCGGTTTTCAGCGACCGGATGGCTGAGCCATATTTATTCTTTAATATTTCACTGGCCTCCTTATAATCTTCGGTGATCAGATCATAGTGTGATGACCTCCTTGACAACATCATCAGATCCATGATAGAACCCGGCATCTGCAATGCATGCATCATCACAATATTCAAGGGTTCACCAGCCCCAAAGCGATCTACAACATGATGAACTACACGAAGAGACCTGATGGAAAAATCTGTAGGGATCAAAATATGTTTCATGTGCTTTGATTTATAACACAAAACTATTTCCACGAGATTAAGAACCCGTAAGCAGGAGATAAAAGAAGATTAAAAATGTGGTAAGAATCCGGTAAAATGGGGTAAGAATCCGGTAAGAACTACGCTACCGGCAGGGTGATCCTTATCTCTGTTCCCTTGCCCTGCTGGCTGTTTACAATGATATTGCCCCCGTGCAGACGGATGATATTACGGGATAATGGCAACCCGATACCATATCCTTTATAACCACTTGTATTAGAAGCGCGGAAGAAAGGATCATAGATAAATGGCAATTCAGATGCAGGAATACCAATCCCCTGATCCTGGATCAACAGGATAATATTGGTATCAGTAGCGGCCAAAGCCACACTCACCGGGTGGTTATCAGAATACTTGCAGGCATTCTGTACAATATTGCTGAATGCCAGGTGCAATAACTGCGCATCTCCCAGAATGAAGAGCTTTGCCTCATCTTCCGGCAACATGGAATAATCTATTTCTACTTTATTATCAGGATTGATCTGGTCAATGGTATCTTTTACGGAGAAGATCAGCTCATCCACCCGTATCCGTTCACGTTGTTGGCCCTTACCACCAAACCCTGTCTGGGCAAGGCGCAGCAAGCTCTTTGTGATGTGTTCCAGGCGTTCGGCTTCTCCCAGTATCACTTGTATGGACTGCCTGTATTCCGCATCTGAGCGTTGCTTATTCAATGCCAGTTCCGCTTCGCCAATGATAGCGGTGAGCGGTGTTCCCAGTTCATGAGAGGCATTACTTACAAAGTTGTTCTGTGTTTCGAAAGCCGTTTCCAGCCTGTCCAGCATGTTATTGAACGTCTGTGCCAGTTCGAACATCTCATCGTTACTATCAGGCGAATCCAGCCGCAGGTGAAGGTTATGGGCCCTGATGTTTTTTACCTGGGCAGTCATGACCCTTACGGGTTGCAGAATGTATCTCGAAAAGAAGAACCCCGCTGCCAGTACCAGTATGCCGGCAGTACCCAGGCAAATGGTCAGTACGTGCTTCAGATCCGCCATGTAATGGCGGCCAAAGTCATTGCGGGCAGAGACAATCACGATATAGCGGTCAGGATCTGAGCCAAATTCAACACCAGTAAAGAAAATATCACCACTACGATGATTCGCTTTTCCCTGCAACTGTACCATTTCAAAGAAAGAACCAGGCAGGGCAGCCAATGAAGTGGGGCGGTTAAAATGCCCTTCCTTATCCAGCTTCAGGAAGTATTCCTTTTCATAAGGCATACGTTCCAGGTGCTCATTACGGATTTCCGTATAGGTAGCACTGTTATCTCTGTCTTTGATCAGGGCAGCACGCGCGGCAACGATGGCGCGTATTTCAAGACGTTTATAAAAGTCAGTAAAAGAGTATTGATTGGCGAGGAAGTAAGCACCCCCAGCTATCAGCGTGATGATAAAAACTGTCAGTGCAGTAAACAGGATCAGTATTTTGACACGTATACTCATGCTTCTTCTTTCAGCATATAACCCATACCAACCACAGTCTGGATAAGGGCTGGCAGGTCTTTTCGGTTTACTTTCCTGCGGAGGTAATTCACATATACATCCACTACCTTGGTATTCATATTAAAGTCGATGCCCCACACATTTTCCAGGATCTCCATTCTTGACAACACACGACGGGGATTGCGCAGAAAATATTCCAGCAGCCGGTATTCTGTAGCAGTAAGTGTGATGCTTTCCCCGCTACGGCTGGCGCTTTTAGTATCTGTATTCAGTTCCAGGTCGGCGAGTTTGAGCAGGTTGGCAGCAGGAAGAACGGCGACAGTATTGTCCGGTTGTCTTCTTAATAAAGAGCGGATCCGGGCCAGCAGCTCCGCCTGTTTAAAGGGTTTGATCAGGTAATCATCTGCCCCGCTATCCAGTCCGGATACTACATTCTCCGTAGAACCCAGTGCGGTAAGCATCAGGATGGGGGTCTTATTTTGTTGGGTGCGCAGTTCCTTGCACACGGCAATTCCACTCATGCCCGGTAGCATCACATCGAGTATGATGAGCTGAAACGGATGTTCCATGGCCATTTGCAGACCGGTGGGCCCATCCATGGCTACAGTCACATCATATCCTGCTTCAGTAAGATATCGGTGTATGAAGGATACAACTGCCGGTTCGTCCTCTATTAACAATAATTTCATGCGCTATCAAAAATAAGGCTGACTGAAAAGATACGAATCTTTTCAGTCAGCCTAAGAGCTATTTTAAAGTCTAATCTTTCACCACCAGACGGAAACCGTTACCGTGAATGTTCACGATTTCAATATTCGTATCCTCCTTCAGGTATTTGCGCAGCTTGGCAATATAAACGTCCATACTACGACCGTTGAAATAAGTATCGCTGCCCCATATCTTTTTCAGCGCCAGTTCACGTGGCAGCAAGTCATTCTTATGCTCGCACAGCATGCGTAACAGTTCGTTCTCTTTTGGAGAGAGCGTATGTGTTTCACCATCGCGGGCCAGGGTACGCAGTCGGGAATTGAATTCGTAGCGACCTATCTTAAATTCGTGTATATCTTCCTCTTTGCTGTTCAGTTCCTGGTTTCTTTTCAGGATCGCTTTGATCTTCAACAGGAGCAGTTCACTGTCAAATGGCTTGGCAATATAGTCATCAGCACCCAGCTTATATCCCTGGATGATGTCTTCTTTCATTGTTTTGGCAGAGAGGAAGAATAAAGGAATATCAGGATCTACATCCCGGATTTCCTCGGCTAGTTTAAAACCATCCATATTAGGCATCATGATATCCAGCAGGCAAATGTCAAATTTCTCCCTCCTGAAGGCAGCCAGCGCCAGAATGCCATCACGGCACAACTCCACGTCATAATCGTTCAGTTCAAGATAATTTTTGAGCACCATACCCAGGTTGGTATCATCCTCTGCCAGTAATATCTTTGGTTTACGTTCTTCCATATATAATAAAGTATTAATGTACAAACAAATATAGTCAGTCAGATGTTCACATAAAGTTAAAATAAGCCCAACTGCGATTATTTTGAGATGAGGGAGGAAAATGGATAGCGAATATTCTTGTACCCGATCATATCTACCTTAATACTACCCACGGAGATAGGACTATCAATACGGAGAGGGATCTTATTGCCATCGTCACTTACCCATACGCTCATTTTCTCCCCGCCTTCGAACATGGAACCTTGCAGCAGCAGGGGGGCGAACCGGATGGCCCGGAACTTACCAAACTTGGTTTCTACGATTTCCTTACCAATATAGCGTACATAGATGTTGTAGACCTTGTCGTCGAGGAACATATTGAAAGGGATCTTATCACCTGGCTTATATTTATTAAAATCAATATTACGGGCGTAGTAGATAGCGCTGATCACGTCCTGCACGCAGGGGGGCACCTTGTAACTGCCTTTGGTACTGACTGCGGTATGCTGTGCCTGATAAAAGCTTACATCATTATGTAGCCGGTACCCGCCTTCCTCTACATCGCGGAGGAACTTCATGGGCATCATATTGGCCGTATCTATAAAACTCTGGTATTTGTCGCGGACCTTAAAGAACCAGTCGTAGGTTCTGTAAGTCTTACCTTCTGCGGAGATGTGGTAGACGTCTTTGCCGTTGAACTTTTCAAGATTACAGTTAAACGTAGCTTCACCGGCACCAATATATACTCTTCCCAGGGTATAGAAAACTTTGAACGTAATACTCTCGCCTGCTTTAAAGCTGGTATTCGTGATACCACAAAATTCGTTTTGTGCATACAGGGGGCGGATAATGGCCAGACTAAAAACAACTGTGAGTAGAATGAACCGCATTGACGAAGCTATTTTTCCTTAAAAATCTTAATTCCCAGCAACAGCACACTACCTAAAATGGCCGGTATCACTAGGTTTACCAACCAGATAATGACGGTTGCAGCTATGATAGCAGGACTGTTCATACTGAGGAATCCCATGAAATACAGGCTTATTTTGCCTCTCAGACCCAGTTCCGCGATGGCGATGGTTGGAACCATAGCCATAACGAGATAAATGACAGCGTTCATCAAAAATCCTTGCCACCACAGCATTTCCACGCCCAATGTGTCTAGCAAAATCAAATACTGTGCCGAGAAGACCATATACCGTAAGGCCGAGAGGAGCAATAAGTGTTCGAGGTCTGTATCGGAGTAACGAACAATAATTTGCACAAAGATCCGGGCCTTCCTTAACAATGGTATTCTTTCAAAGATTGATAGGATGATCTGCAGCCGAAAATATAACAATATGATCAAGCCACAAATTATCAGGAGGCATCCAAACGATATTTTTTCCCATATGGAATAGCCCGTACTATGCTCAGCCCTGACTGGCGTGAAGTTAGCCACAAAGTAGACAAAGCCAGTTAACCCAAAGATAATAGTAACTATGAGCTGGCTAAAGCTACCCACCATTGTAGCAGCTATTGCCTTTAATTTGCTTCTATTATTACGGACATAGAGTACCCGCCCCCCATATTCTCCGATTCGGTTAGGTGTATTGATGGAAAATGAGACACCAGAGAGAATGGCCCTGAACGCACGAAAAAACGACATGGGCTGAAGGGGTTGGATCAGCATTTGCCACTTGCGGGCTTCCAGCCCCCAGTTGACCAGCATGCCTATCAAAACCAATAGCATGGCCACAACGCCTTTATGCTCAAGGGTATCTACCATTTGCTGAAGAGAACTCTTTAAATTAGGTTGGTGGAGCAGTTGGGTATAAATGGACCAGGCTAACCAGGTAAAAAGGACTGCTCCCAGCAGGTAATTGAGAATTATTTTGGTATTTTTGTTCAGACATCAAGATTTTGGCAAAAATAAACTGTGGTTGGCAAACAAGTCGAAAATAATTCTCGGTATTGATCCGGGTACATTGGTAATGGGCTACGGACTCATTCTGGTGGAAGGGACGAAAGCCAGCCTGCTGGAAATGGATGTGTTAAAACTATCCCGTCACAAAGATCACTACGAAAGGTTGCAATTGATACACGCCCGTGTAAATGAACTGATACGCTTGCATAAACCGGCTTCCTGCGCAATTGAGGCCCCTTTTTTTGGTAAGAACGTACAAAGTATGCTCAAACTGGGCAGGGCACAGGGGGTGGCCATCGCTACTGCCATGCAGGCCGGCGTACCAGTGACTGAGTATTCACCCAAAAAAATAAAACAGTCCATTACCGGCAATGGTAATGCTAATAAAGAACAAATCTGGCAAATGCTCCAAAGGATCCTGAAATTTTCAGAACGCCCTGATTATCTGGATGCTACAGATGCTGTCGCAGTGGCTGTCTGCCATTTTTTCCAGGAGTCCACCGTCATGCCCGATACCAGCAAGGCAAAGGGTTGGGACGCATTTCTACAGAAAAATCCTGGTCGTATAGTCGGTTAATTATAGGGATTAGCGTATAGGTTTTCCAGAAGTTAATAAATTGTATTTACTTTGAATCAAAATCTTCATAACTAGCTCCCCCTGATGACACATGGAGCTATACGCCATAAACTATGGTATTTTATATAATCAGCATCAAGCTATGAAAGCAAGAATCCTATTGGTGGAAGATGATCAAAATGTTGGTGCGGTAACAAAGAAGCGATTAGAAGAAGCAGGCTACGATGTGGTACATAGCACAGACGGACAAATGGCCTGGGAGCAGTTCCAGTTACGAACCTTTGATATATGTTTACTGGATGTGGTAATGCCCAAAAAAGACGGTTTCACACTGGCAGAACAAATCCGGAGAAAAAACGACTTCATTCCTATCCTCTTTCTCACCTCGAAAGCAATGGATGAAGATAAAATTAAAGGATTTAAAACAGGAGCAGACGACTATATTACCAAACCATTCAGCATGCAGGAACTCTTGCTGCGCATTGAAGTATTCCTGAAAAGAACCAAAAGTGCCGTAAACACTACGACAGAGAAACGCACGCAGTATAACATCGGCAAACTCACCTTTGACTATAATGACCTCATTCTTCGCGAAAAGAACGGAGAGGTTTCCAGCACACTTACACAAAAAGAAGCTGACCTGCTCAAATACCTTTGCGATAATGCTAACAAAACGCTGAAAAGAGAAGAGATCCTCTTCCACGTTTGGGGCAAAGATGACTATTTCCTGGGCCGCAGTATGGACGTGTTCATTACCAAGCTGAGGAAACATTTCAGAACAGATCCCGCTATAAAGCTGGAAACCCTCCATGGTGTAGGCTTCCGCTTTAACGTGCCAGGGCAGCTGTAATCTGCTCCTGAACAGCCTTGAACTCAGCCTCTGACAGCTTGAGCTTAGGACGCTGGAAGTTCATATCGTCAATTGAATTAATAGGTATCAGATGCATATGTGCATGCGGTACTTCCAAACCAACCACACTCATACCTACACGATTGCATGGAAATGCATGCTCTATCGCCTGCGCAATTGGCTTAGCAAACAACAACCACTCGCCCAGCAAATCATCCGTCACATCGAAGAATTTGTCTATCTCCACCTTTGGAACAATCAATGTATGCCCCTTCACTAATGGAAAAATATCCAGGAAAGCATAAAAACTATCATTCTCAGCTATACGGTAGCTGGGAATTTCACCGTTGATGATTTTCGTAAATACAGATGACATAATGCGGTTTTTTAAAGAAGCTTAAAGGTAAAAAAAAAGCCTTCCGCATGATACGGAAGGCCCTGATATCTTCAGAGAGATTATTATATTGTAATATCCTCTACCTTGAGTTTAATTACACCATTAGGAGTAGAGATTTCTGCAACATCACCTATCACTTTGCCCAGCAATCCCTTCCCAATGGGAGAAGTCACTGAGATCTTGTTCGCTTTCAGGTCCGCCTCTTTCTCCGACACCAACTGATAGGTCACGGTTTTCTTAGTACCTACATTTGTAATAGTCACTTTACATAAAATAGATACTTTGGAGGTATCAATGGATTCTGCGTCTACTATTCTGGCAGTAGCGATCGCATTTTCTAGTGTGGCCAGCTTGGCCTCATGTAAACCCTGCGCCTCTTTTGCTGCGTCATACTCCGCATTTTCCTTCAAGTCACCTTTCTCTCTGGCTTCCGAAATAGCCCTGGCAATTTCTGCCCGGCCTTTTGTTTTTAGGAAATTGAGCTCTTCACGCATCTGGTCCAGGGTCTCCTTGGTAACGTAGTTAATACCAGACATAACGTTATTTAGTTTAAGAATAAAGAAAAAAAATCAACGCCCCCGTTTGCACAGAAGCGTTGTAAATTTGTATTAAAGCAAATATAACGAAAAAATGCTGAATCCCCTAAAGAATGTCACATATAGGGTAATCTTAATGCATGAATCTGCCATCCCGGAATTGTAAGCATTCCTAATGATAAATTCTCCCTGCAAGCTTATATCACATGCAACTTCTCTAACACAATCCTGGCCATATTAATGCTCGCCTCATGGGTATATCCCGCTATGTGCGGTGTCATCACTACATTCGGAAAATTCAGCAGTTTTTGCAGCTGCGCTCTCTCTTCCTGACTATAAGTAGCCAGCTTTTCATTCTCCTGTACATCCAGTGCCGCCCCTCTCAGCAATCCCTCTTCCAGCGCCTGGATCAGATCCGGTGTGTGCACGATTTTCCCCCTCGCCGCATTCAGGAACCAGATGGGTCTGTGGAAAGAACGGAAGAAGGCAAGGTTCGCCAGGTGTCTGGTTTCCGCTGTCAGTGGCAGATGCACACTCACAATCTCAGCTTCGGCAAACAGTTGCTCCATCGTCGCTTCCTGTACATGATCGTTGCTGAAACCGGTTTTATATTTATCATAAGCCAGGATCTTTGGCTCAAAGCCTCTCAGCTTACGCGCATAAGCACTGCCAGTATTACCATACCCAATGATGCCTACCGTACGGCCGCCTATTTCAAAACCCCTGTTCCCATCTCTTTCATAAATGCCCTGGCGCAATTCCAGGTTACTCTTCAGCACATTGTTCATCATACACAACAGCATACCAACCATCTGCTCACCAACCGCTTCCCTGTTTCCCTCCGGACTGCTGGCACAATGAATACCCTTGCTCTCCGCATACGCCACATCGATCAGCTCCATGCCGCTACCCAGTCGCCCGATCCATTGCAATTGCGATGCACGGTTTATAACAGGCTGGTCTATCTTCATGCGGGTGGTTACAATCAATCCTACGTATTCGTGAATAGCTCCAAGTAGCTCCTCGTATGTAATGGCAGGCTGGTAGCTGACTTCAAATCCCTTCTCTTCCAACCTGTCAATTAAGTAATTGTGCGCTTTAGCTGTAATTAATACTTTCCTGCTCATATCATCTTGTGGGATAATGCTACAAAATCTGCTACGGTCAGCTCTTCTGCCCGTTTGGTAAAGATGCTGTCCTGTAGTACTTCCTTATCAAATAATGTTTTTAACGGATTTCGCAATTGCTTACGACGCTGGCCAAAAGCAGTTTTTACCAGGTTCTTAAATTTCCGCTCATTCTGAATATCATAATTCTCCTCCAGCCTGTGCAAACGAATCACTGCCGACTTCACCTTCGGAGGCGGATTGAAACAGGTCTCACTCACTTCAAACAGGTATTCTACCCTGTAATAAGCCTGAATGAGCACACTCAAAATACCATAGTCCTTATTCCCATGCTTTGCAGCAATGCGCAAAGCCACCTCTTTCTGGAACATCCCGACTACACAGGGTACCTGCTCCTTCCAGTCCAGTATGCGAAACATGATCTGGGAAGAAATGTTGTACGGGAAGTTGCCAATAACATTGAATTTCCCCTCAAACGGCGGCTTCACATCCAGAAAACTCTCATTAATGAGCTTTCCCTGAATGGCCGGATATGTCTTCTGTAGGTATGCTACCTTTTCAGTGTCCAGCTCTACAGCCTTGAATGAAGTATCTGGCAGTTCAAGGAGGTATTTTGTGATGGCGCCCGCACCAGGCCCCACTTCCAGCACTTGCTGATTCGGAATTACAGGTAGTGAATCAACAATCTTTCTGCAGATGTTTTCGTCCTTGAGAAAGTGCTGCCCAAGCGATTTTTTAAGTGTATACATGTTCAGGTGTCAAAATTACGGAAATCAGTTTGAATAAGTTTCTCCCTTAATTCTTGTTATATTTGCCCATTATTTCTCAAAACGCATGAGTAGCAACGCCCAGACAAACAAGCCGGTAATTGGTATCACCGTTGGTGATATTAACAGCATTGGCGCCGAATTGATTATCAAGACCTTTGCGGATAACAGAATGCTGGAGTTTTGTACCCCGGTGATATTTGCTTCCAACAAGACGATCAACTTCTATCGCAAGTTGATGAATGAGAACAACTTCAACTATCAGAGTCTGAAAGAATTCTCCAGGCTGAACCACAAGCAGGTGAATGTATTCAACTGCTGGGAAGAAGAAGTACAGATCACACCAGGTATACTGAATGAAACAGGCGGTAAATACGCTGCCCGTTCCCTCGCAGTCGCCATCGAATGCCTGAAAAACGGTGAAATAGATGGTCTGGTGACCGCTCCGATCCACAAAAAGAACATACAGAGCGAGCAGTTCAATTACACTGGTCACACCCCTTACCTCAGAGATGCCTTTGAAGCAAAAGATGTGCTCATGTTTATGACTGCCGATAATATGCGTGTAGGATTGCTCACCGAGCATGTACCTATCCGTGATGTAGCAAAATATGTGACCCGCGAAAACATCCTGGCCAAACTGACCATGATGAAAGATAGCCTGATCAGAGACTTTGGTATCGACCAGCCACGCATTGCAGTACTGGGTCTGAACCCACATGCCGGCGATGATGGCCTGATCGGTGACGAAGAACTGAGAGAGATCATCCCTGCTATTGACCATGCAAAGAACCATGGTATTCTTTGCTTTGGCCCTTATAGCGCCGATGCCTTCTTTGCAAGGAATATGCACGCCGCCTTCGATGGCGTACTGGCTATGTACCACGACCAGGGCCTGATACCATTCAAGTCACTGGCTACCGGCGAAGGGATCAACTTCACGGCAGGTCTGCCTATCGTACGCACTTCTCCTGACCATGGTACTGCATTTGATATTGCAGGTAAAAACCTGGCAGATCACTTTTCTTTCCGCCAGGCGATCTTCTCCTGTCTGGATATTATTGAGAAGAGAGAACAGTATGACGAGAACACGCTGAACCCACTCAAGAAAATTGAATTAGCTTCTGAATAGCATAGAAAAAGGGCCGTCTCAAAACTTCGGGACGGCCATTTTTTTGAAAATACTTTTCATCCCCCCGTTGGTAAATTCCCGCTTTCATGAAGGTTTCTATTTATGTACCAGATGGAGAGAATTTTCGTACATGCAATTCTCATGGCCTTCCTGTTATTGATGATATATCCCCTTTTTCCTTGAAAATGCTTTTCATCCCCCGTTGGTGAATTCCCTCTTTCATGAAGTTTTTTTCTGACACCTGATAATACCCCGTCATTTTATTGTTGGAATGCTTTCCTTAAATATGAAATGCTGCCATTTCCAGCAACCCCTCTCCCCTGCTCCTGAACCACTTGTTATACCCGTGCAATACATATTCCGTTGCCTGCATGTCATAAACACCCGTTATTTCCGCTTCTAACAATGAGAGCAGGTTCATCACCTTCTTACGGCTATAAGCCCGTGTATAAGCCCCAATATTGTTTTCCATAATATCTGACAATGCCCTTGCCCGGGATATAAAAGAAGCCGGCATCTCCTCCTCAGGAATGGTATAATCCATAATCACCGCATTGTTCCGCCCCCTGGAACAAAAACAACGCATCACTTTCAGAAAATGCTCTTCGGGAATATAATGCATGATACCTTCAAATACGATGAGGGTAGGTTCATGCGGTCTGTAGCCTGCGGCTATCAGTAGTTCCATCATTTGCTGTGTGTGGGTAATGTCTGCATGTAATGTATGCAGGCGGGCGTCATTGTAGGACACGGCGGCATAGAGCGCCTGTTTTTCCTGCATATGGCAGGTATCCACTTCATAAATGCTGGTAAGCTGTTCGGGAAAGTATTCTGCAATCTGCAGCCCCAGGGGGTCCAGGCCCGCTGCTAATATGCATACCTGCTGATGGGGGTGTTCTATCATAAGCTGTTTGATCAGGTAGCGCACCATCTGTTTGCGAAGCAATAAGATCTCACTGAATAAAGGCGTGATCCTTGACAGCTCTTCTGCCGGTTTTTCTACAGCACTGAAATCAATGTGTGATAAGTATGCATGCCCCCAGCCATCCATGTACAGGCTTTTTACTACAGAGAGTAATAAGGCGGAAGAAGAAGCCACGGAGAGTTTATTTTCCACGGTTTTCATGGGGTTCAGTTTTTAGGTTAACGTGTGTTTTAAAGTTAACGGTAAAGACTGAAATGTAATAACAGGGATATAAGCCCAACAGGGAGGAATGGCTTCGCCATTCCTCCCTGTTGGGCTTGATTTATAATTAAATGAACCTGCGCATGCAGGTCCATTTAACTATAAATTTATTTATTTTGCTAATAACTGCCTGGTATACTCCTCTCCCCAATGTGGCGCAATCCCGCTTGCCGGCTTGAATGCTGCAAACTTCTTCAGCGCTACTGTAAACTTCTCTTTCGCTTTCGCTTTACTGCCACCAAACTGTTCCGGTGTATAATACAAAGACTGTCCCTCCAGCATATCCACACGTGGATTCTCTTTATTGATCTGCGCAGCCTGTGCCAGCCAGGTAGCAGCTTCCGTACCATACTGCATACCTCTTGTTTGCGGATCCACACCAATACGTGCTGTAGCGATCAATGACCTGATGCAATAGATCTCATCATTCTTAGGACTCAGCGCGTCTGCCTGCAGAATGGCAGCCTGCGCCTTATCATCGATCATATCCACCTTGCTCTTATCTTTCTCCATCAGTGCATTCATCACATAGCAATAAGCAGCATAGTAATAAGGCAACCATTGTGTCTTTTCAGCAGCAGCAATACGCTCAAAGGTGTTGGCAATTTCCTGCATCTTCTCAGGCCCCCGGTTGGCGGGATCATCCAGCAGTGCAATCTGTTTGTTCATGGCTGATTCATATTGCGCGCTCTGCGCAAAAGTCATAGAAAATGTAGTTACTAAAAGGCAGAAGGAGAGAACAAAAGTTTTCATCATATACAAGTTTAGGTTTTATAAGTTATCAATCGTTTCCTGACGCCTGTCTATACCAAAGCTCATAAACATACCCAGGTAAATAAAGCGGGGAATATTCGGTGTGATCGCTTCCCTGCGCAACGCATCTGTTGAATAATGATAGCCATATACCTGTTTGAAATTACCGATGTTATTCACAGATAATACGAGGATGGTAAAGGCTTTGTGAATAGATGTCAGATAACTGACACTCAATCCGACTGAATTATAATCGATGGTCTTTTGCGACATAAACTGGCTCACAGGCAGATTCGGATTATAATAAGGACGACCTGTAGCAAAGGTGTATGTCAAACCAATATTAGTAGTGATAGATGAAATATAGTATTTGGTCACTACGCTGAAAGTATGCTTTGCAGCGAAGTCCGGCTGTACTTCATATGGGTAAGTGAGATAGTTACGCTTGGTATCGAGATAAGAATAAGATACCCAATAGTCAAGGTTCTTCACACTCTTACGATCACGCCAGAAGAGTTCAATGCCTTTTGCATAGCCAGTACCGTTAGTAACTGTATCCGGACTTGTCTTCACAAGGTTATGATACTTTTTATAGAACGCTTCCACACGCAGTGTATAGTTATTGGCTACCCGCTGAAAACTGGCGATGTAATGCGTAGCCTTCATGTAATCCAAATCTGGCTTGAATCGCAGGTATTGCTGCTCCGGCTTTTGATAGTAATCACCATAAGCTAATGACACCTGGCTATTCTGATCTAACTTATACGCTAATGATACACGCGGTGCCAGATTCATTTTACCAATCTTCGATGAGTATTCCATACGACCACCTACACGACCTACAAATTGTGGTGTGAAGTAGATATCACCTTCTGCAAATGCAGCAGAATAATTATCTGTATAGTTCGCCTTATATCCATTGTATTCAGCGTTTTCCACGGCATACTGATACTCACCACCCAAGCGCAGTGCAGAGAAATTACCAATGTTCTTTGTAAGCATCACTCTACCCTGAGCCAGTTGTGAAAGGTTATGGATCTTCATCGGGTCGGGGTTCTTCGGCACCGTATCTAAAGTGATCCTATCTGTATTCGTACTAAATGATACCCCTGCATTTATCTTCCAGTCATTATTTAATAACTCCTTATAGCTTAGATTCGTATACACATTCTGATTTTTCATTTCAAACAACTCCTTATCCCCTGCATATTCAAAGCTGGGACGAATACTCCCCATATGTGTCCAGTTGCTATATCCATAGAACTTGAGCATGCCTGTAGCAGATGTTTTCCTTCTGAAATTAGCAGAAGTACCAATGATCTCTGGATTCACACTCGGCTCAAACTTAGGCTTGATCACATTCAGATAAGGACCCAGGTTGGTGTAGTCTGCTTCTATACCAAAAGAGCCTTTCTTATCTTTTGCCAGTTCATCCAATCCACCACTCACACCAATCGGAGATACCCCCAGTGAATAGGAAGAACGTTCCGGCAGATCCTGTGATTCCAATACCAGTGCAGAAGATAAACCCTGTCCATACTGAGCTGAATACCCCCCACTGCTAAAGGTCGTGCCTTTAAACAGGAACGGTGAAAAACGCCCTCTTCCCGGCATATCAGGCAACCCTGAATAAAAAGGATTACGCACCAGTAATCCGTCTATAAATGTCTGTGTTTCGTAACCGGTACCACCACGTACAAAAAGGCCTTCCTTATCATTGGTTTGCTGTGTACCCGGCAATGTCTTTAATGCACTCACAATATCTGCCATCGCACCACCAGTGGTTACAATATCCAGCGGTTTCAGTACAGTATTATTCTTCTCGCTGCTGGCTTCAATACTCCCTGCGGAGATGGTCACGATTTTGAGCTGGCTGATATCATTTCTTAAAATGATATTCAGTGTCACGGGACCTGAGAGATTTACTTTTTGTTCCTGTGTCTGATAAGTGGCTAAACTGAAAAAAACACTTTGTTCGCCGGTGACGTCGGTTGTAAAAGAGAAGGTACCGTCGGCGGCACTGGTAGCACCGTCGTAAGCGTCTTTAATGGAGATATTCACTCCCTGTAATGGATGATTTTTCTTGTCGGTGATCTTTCCACTGATCTTTGTTTGCGCCTGCAGAACAGCCGTCGGGATGGTTGATAAAAACAGAATTAGGTAAAACTTACACATAGGGGGTGTTGAATTTTTAACAAAGCTACATCGGGGCCAGGGGGCTATCAATCCATATAAGGCAAATGTAGGGAGTATTGCCGGTAAAAGCGGGTGAACAGTCGGTAAAAAAGAACGGCCTCTCCCTTTGGGTGAGGCCGTTCTCTTATATTCTTACCTTGATAGGCTTATGCAAATCTTGGTTTCAGTTCGCTAGCCAGCGCAACCATTTTCTTCAAACCTTCTTCAGGCAGGTTACCTTTCTTGAACTCAGCCATTACATCTGGCAGACGAACGTCCATTTCATTCAGGAAAGCCTCTTCAAAAGCCCTCACATTCCTAACCGGAACTTCACGCAGCAGACCGTTTGTACCCAGATAGATCATTGCTACCTGTTTTTCTACAGTGTACGGAGAGAACTGAGGTTGTTTCAGTATTTCCACGTTGCGGGCACCTTTATCAAGTACCTGCTTGGTAGCAGCATCCAGGTCACCACCGAATTTAGAGAACGCTTCCATTTCACGGTATTGCGCCTGGTCCAGTTTCAGGGTACCAGCTACCTTCTTCATGGATTTGATCTGAGCGTTACCACCCACACGGCTTACGGAGATACCTACGTTAATAGCCGGACGGATACCAGCGTTGAACAGGTTAGACTCCAGGAAGATCTGACCGTCAGTGATGGAGATTACGTTGGTTGGGATGTATGCAGATACATCCGCAGCCTGCGTTTCGATGATTGGCAATGCCGTCAGGGAACCACCACCCTTAACCAGGTGTCTGATTGATTCTGGCAGGTCATTCATCTGCTGAGCGATTTCATCCTTGCTGATGATTTTCGCTGCACGCTCGAGAAGACGGCTATGCAGGTAGAATACGTCACCAGGATAAGCTTCACGTCCAGGAGGACGACGGAGCAGCAGAGATACCTCACGGTAAGCAACCGCCTGTTTAGACAGATCATCGTATACGATCAGTGCAGGACGACCGCTATCGCGGAAGAACTCACCGATAGCAGCACCAGCAAATGGCGCGTAGAACTGCAAAGGAGCAGGATCAGCAGCAGAAGCAGCTACGATAACAGTGTAAGCCAAAGCACCTGCATCCTGCAGGGTTTTCATTACACCTGCGATTGTTGAGGCTTTCTGACCAATCGCTACATAAATACAATATACTGGCTTGCCAGCTTCGTAAAATTCTTTCTGATTGATGATGGTATCGATACAGATGGCAGTTTTACCAGTCTGACGGTCACCGATCACCAGCTCACGCTGACCACGACCTACAGGGATCATCGCATCGATCGCTTTGATACCAGTCTGCAGTGGTTCTTTTACAGGCTCACGGAACAATACACCCGGAGCTTTACGTTCCAGTGGCATTTCATACAGTTCGCCAGTGATTGGGCCCTTACCATCGATAGGAGCACCCAGGGTATTTACTACACGACCTACCATGCCTTCACCTACATTGATAGAGGCGATCTTACCGGTACGACGTACTTTGTTACCTTCTTTAATGTCACCCGATTCACCCATCAATACCACACCCACGTTATCTTCTTCCAGGTTCAGCGCGATCGCCTGAACACCATTTTCGAATTCTACCAGTTCACCGGAACGAACGTTGTTCAAACCATAAACACGTGCGATACCATCTCCCACCTGCAATACGGTACCAACCTCTTCGAGGTCAGCAGCAGCATTGAAGTTGCTTAGTTGCTGGCGTAATATCGCCGAAATTTCATCTGGTTTTATCTCCACCATAGTGATATACTTTTAGAAAGAGTCGTTAAATAAATTGATGTATAACGACAACAGCTTTGCGGGTACGCAGCGGCTGCTGTAAATTGTTTTATTTCAGTTCAGGAACATAGATGTTACCTGCGAATTGCTTTTTGATGTCATTCAGATCACGCAGTATTGATGCATCAAACAGTTTGTCCTCTGTTTCCAGTACAAAACCACCGATCAGGGCAGCATCTACTGCTGATTCCAGTTCGATCTTCTTGTCTGAACCTGCTTCTGCTTTCTGCTTGATCACATTCAGTACACTTGCATCTACTGGTACAGCAGTGGTGATTTTCACCTTACTGATACCTTTCAGTGTATTGTACTGACGCAGATATTCACCTGCGATCTCAGGCAGATTGCTTTCCCTTCCCTTGATTACCAGCAACTTAATGAAAGCAGAAGTCATGGCGCTCACACGGCTGTCGAAGATGGCAGCGAGGATCTGTTGTTTTTTATCAGGCTTGATGATGGGACTTTTCAGCAAATTCACCACATCAGGATTTGTTTTTGAGAGCTGCTGCAGGAAGAGCATATCTGCCTGTACAGCCTCCAGCTGTCCTTTTTCAGAGGACAGATCTATCAAAGATTTTGCATACCTGGATGCTAAACGAGGATTCCGCATATATATAGCGATTAGCTCTTAGTTTAATTTAATGTCTCCTGCCAGTTCTTTAATATAACCTTCCTGAGCTTTTTTGTCAGACAGTTCTTTACGCAGCACTTTCTCAGCTACTTCAATAACCAGTTTACCAACCTGATTTTTAACATCAGTCAGGGCAGCCATTTTCTGGTTGTCGATAGCAGTGTAAGCTTCGCTGATGATCTTCTTAGCTTCAGCCTGAGCTTGTGTCTTAGCTTCAGCAATGATGTGATCTTTAGCGTCTTTAGCTTCTTTCAGGATTTTGCTCCTTTCAGCTTTAGCTTCTGCCAGTACGTGCTCATGTTCAGCTTTCATCTGAGCCATTTCCTCTTTTACTCTTTCAGCAGCTGCGATTGAGTCAGATATAGAGGTTTCTCTTTCCTTCAGGATAGAGAGGATCGGTTTCCATGCAAACTTCTTCAGGATAATGAAAAGAATGATGAATATAACTAATGAGAAGGTAAACAAGCCTAACGCGGGCTGCAACAGATCCATGATTATTAGAATTTATTTGGTTCGCATTATTTTTTTCTTGCTGATGATGCCAGTGTACCAATGCAATACACAAACATTTTTACCGGTATACTGCCAGATCAGCGATCTTTTTTAAAGATAGAGATTACTGCATCCATTGCCCTGTGCGCCGGATGCAGTAATAAGTTTTGGCCTTACAGCACTACTGCCAGCAGACCTGCGATAACGCCGAACAGGGCAACCCCCTCTACCAGCGCCGCTGCCAGGATCATGTTAGCACGGATGTCATTTGCAGCTTCAGGCTGACGAGCGATAGATTCCAGCGCGCTCTTACCGATGTTACCAACACCAATACCAGCTGCGATAGCAGCGATACCAGCACCAACAGCACCACCAGCTTTTGCCAGACCAGCAGCAGAAGCAGCTGCTTCAGTAGAAGCCTGCAATAAAACAGTTAAAATAGCCATGATAAATGTGTATTTATTGTTTAATACGAATTTTGATCTTAGTGATGTTTTGCCTCGTGGTGATCATCATGACCGCCTTCCATTGCCTGACCGATGAATACAGCTGTCAGGTTAGCGAAGATGAAAGCCTGGATAAAAGCTACCAGCAATTCCAGCATCATCATTACGATATTGAATATAATCGTAATCGGTGCAAAACCGAAACCAGCAATTGGCTGCAGTGAACCAAAGATGAATACCAGAGAAATAATGCTCAGGATGATGATGTGACCTGCCAGGATGTTCGCAAAAAGACGAATCATCAGAGACACCGGCTTAGTGAAGATACCGATGATTTCAACTGGCACCAGGATTGGTTTTACCCATCCCGGAACAGGAGGATTCAGGGTGTGAGCCCAGAAATGCTTGTTAGAACTGAACATCGTTGCCAGGAAGCTAATCAGCGCCAGCGCAGCTGTTACTGCCAGGTTACCGGTTACGTTCGCACCACCAGGTAACAGACCCAACAAGTTGTTGATCAGGATAAAGAAGAAGATTGTGAGAATGAAAGGAGTATATCTTTCATAAGCACCTGGAATATTTGGCTTGGCAACTTCGTCACGCATAAAGATGATCACAGGCTCCAACAGGCTTTGCATACCCTTTGGCGCTTGCTTGGACCCCCTGACACGATAAGCTTTCGCTACACTCGTCATAATCCAGATCAGCAGAATTGCACCGATCAGCATAGAAGTCAGGTTCTTGGTAATTGACCAGTCGTAGATCTCTTCATTCGTTGGGTTGTCATTTGCATCTACTGCAATGACTTTACCAGGAACGTACTTGTTAGCAGCCAGACCCTTTTCTTCCAGGTAGTGCTCGTTTACCAGACGGTAACCGTCGTGCGAAGCATGCCCATGGTGGAATTGCGAGCTCGAGAAAGTGGATAACCCTCTTTCCTTGCTATATATGATAACAGGTAAAGGGATCGTTACAGGAGTGCCTGCAATGTCCAACAGATGCCAATCATGGGCATCCTTAACGTGGCCAAGGATCACCTCTTTGGCATTAAACCCTTTCTTTTCATGAGGCTCGCCCTCAGTCGGGTTTGCAAACGTACTATACCCACTCATGCAGAAAACTGCAATAAGTGCTACCAGCTTAAGTTTAAACAGTTTGGAGGAAATCACCGCTTTCTGAAATTTTGCGCAAAGATAACCAGAATTATAATTAAACAAAGGGGACGACGAAAAAAGGAAAGCCGGGAAAACAATGTCACATTACATATTAATGCAATAATACATTGTCTACCCGACTTTCGTCATACCGTTTATCCTATTTAAAGGAAATATATTTTTGTTCTGCGTTGACTATCAAGTTGAAAAAATCTTTCATCTGACCAACCTCAGATGCCGGAATGTTGTCCATGATGTTCGTCATGAACGACCTGTTTATGATCAGTTTGCCCTGCGCTACCTTGTGGTAAGTGAGCTCATATTTCATATCCTTGAAGGTCGCTTTTACATCCGCAGGTATCTGGTCGAAGGTTTTTCCCGCTGGCAGGTTCAGCTCTATCTCACTTGTGTAACGATCTGTATTTTCGTACAACCAGTATTCAAACGGATACTGGCGGGCCTCATTATTGAATACATCGCTGGTAGCCACCACATCCATGAACGGTGGCTTGATCATGTTGATGTCTCCTACTCCAATCACCTCATTCTTAACGGTATAGGTCGTACTGATCGTCACGGAATCCTCCAGGTTATCCAGGTTCGCCACTTCAAAACTATCCAGTGTCACCGGGTTCTTGTAATGGCTGGCGGCACTCTGCTGCAGCGCTTTCCGCATCTCCTCCTCATCCTTGTCCGCAAAGCGGCCACGCATATTGGAAGCCAGCTCTCCATTCACTGTCATGGAAGTCTTTACCTTCAGGTCCGTAGCACCCACAGCTATTTTAGTCTGGCGGTTCAGCTTCACATCGTATTTATCAGTCGGCTTCAGCAGACTAATCGTCTCCTTTGTATCATAGTTAAATGGAATATTCAGGATCTGCGCGCTGATGTCATTCTGGGGCAGTGCATGATATGGCAACTGGTTATCAGTCAGTTCCAGGTAGCGATAACTCTCCCCATCCTTGAATCTGGCGATACAGTGGTTGAACTCCATAGATGGTAATACCATGCCCTGCTGACCGTTGCGACGTGTACTCACCAGCACCAGGTTGGCATCCAGCCCTACCTTACGGGCCAGGGATACAAAAAGGGTGCTCACATCTTTACAATCTCCCAAACGGGTGGCAAGGGTCTTACTTGCCCGCTGTGGGATATATGCCCCCTGTCTGAAAGCCACTGAGCTATAACTGATATTCTGCTCGATAAAGTTGTAAATGCGTTTTGCCTTCTCATCATTGCTCAGCTTCTTTTCTTCACCATTCGGGAAGATCCGTTGCAACGTCTTTAGCACATCGAAGTTCTCTTTGGATTGCTGACGGGTCACATCACTGTACCACTCCGCAATCACATCCCAGGATTTTACAGTAGATACATGCAATACCTTGCCAATATCACCCAGTGAAGGACTGTAAGATTCGTCTTTGAAAGCAGGCACGTTCTTGATTTCCCAGGTATACATGTGGAAATCTTCATGCTGACTTTCTACAGGTTTCACGTCATCTGCATTCTTCATCACATAGTTGATGCTGAGCGGCGCAGCCACCATCAGGCTATATCGCGCCAGCCTGGTAGGCACTGTCGCCTGGAAGTAAAACTTATCCCAGTACTCACGTCCTAAACGACCAATCCCAAAGTTGGCCACCTTGTAATTATAGTAAATCACATCACCTGGTTCCAGACGGGTGAATACAATATCATTGTCGTAGGTTTCTGCAGAAATCTTGGTACCATTCGCTTTTACCACTTCTGCTTTGATGATGGTCAGGTCTGAATAAGTACTGTTGTAAGGAATGGAAATTTCTTTCCACTGATCAATCGCATCTTTCTTGTTGATATAGATAGCCGTATTCGTCACCTGTTCACTGGCGCCTTCTGCATAGAGTACTACATTCTCTTCATCGAAGATGTAGTAATAGCTCTTTGCTGTATCCTGCGGTGCTTTCAGGTCCTTGTTGATTGCTGCGTAATAATCCATTTTGGGAAAGTAACTGAATACATCCGGCTTATTCTGCAGCTCACGGATCTTCTCTCTGTAAGTCGTACCACCTGCATAGAGGGCCAGTGCCTGTTTGTAATAATCCAATGCTTTTTCCTTATCTCCCTTTTGCAGATAACAGGCAGCTATAGTACCCAGCGGACTTGAATTGTATGGGCTGATAGCATGTTCTATTTCCAGATAATGAATAGCAGAATCATATTGCTGTGCTGCAAAGAAGTGCGTGATAATTGGTGAATACACATACAGTTCATACGGCGCCGTCTTGATGATATTACGTAATACAGCCAACCCCTTTTCAGGTTCTTTCTGCTGAAAGTAATCCTCTGCCAGTTGTTCCTGCACTTTGGTATTGTTGTGACCAGCCAGGTACTTCTCCAGTATTCTCATGGCTTCTGCCGGGTCTCTCACCATCTTCTGGTTATATGCATACATGCCACTTACCACATCGTATTCATCCGGGTACAGTTCATATGCTTTCTTCAACATGGTGACCATGCTATCTACGTGTTGCAGATTTGCATGCAGGTACATTTTCTTCGAGATCGTCCAGAGACTTTGTCCTTCGCGGGCTTCCAGTTTGTTCACTACTTCCAGTGCATCATTCCATTTCTTTTCATCTTCCAGTTCTGACTCATGCCCCTGCAATACAAGCGTATTTTCAGGATCTATCTGTTTCAGCATTTCTACCAGTGCAGAGATGTCAGTTCTGTCGTATTTGGATGACAGGCATTCCAGGTATTGATAAGCCAGCAGCGGGTCCTGCGGATCCTTTTCAAAGAATTTAAACAATGCATCTTTTGCTTTATCATATTGCTGGTTACGGTTGTATACTTTAGCCAACAGAATAGCATAGATAGGATCGTTCGGATATTTCTCTACCTGCTTTTTGAAATATGCTTCAGCAAAGTGTGGTAGCAATTCCGGTACATCTGTAGTTTTATCTACAGGGTAAGTTTCTACCTTATCAGTTGTGGTAAGCCCTTTCAGGGTTTCATACTTATCATCTGTAAGACGAACGATAAAGTTGGAACCGGGATTCGTAAAGCCTATCTGCACCAGTACACGGTTGTAACCTTTCTTCAGGTGTACACGTACATTGAATTTATCCAGCTCTGTAGCAATTTCATCCTCCTGTGCAATCAGCAATTTATCATTCAGCCAGGCCTTCAGACTACCATTGCCACCCAGGCAAAGGATCGCATCCTGATCTACCGGCGAATTCACAAAAGTCTGTGCATACCCAACTGAATTGGCAGCAGGGAACAGTGTGCCTACGAACAGCCAGCCGGCACTGTCCGTCACCGCTGGTTTGAACCAGTCTATATGTGTGTTATTGTAAGAGGTAAAGCCTTTTCCGGTATTAGGCTCTTTCAGCGGGCCGTAGTCTTTGTTAAAACCACTACCGCTGATGTTGTCAAAGGACCCAACGAACTGCCAGTTACCTAAGGCGCCAATCTGGCTGTACATATTACCGGATTCCTTTAGCTGCATGCCTATCAGGTGATGGAGCCCTTTGTAATACTTAGCCGCAGCATGTAGCGAACCGTTAAAGCGGTTGTCGGTAATTACTGTGTTCAGGTTATCAAGTTGCTTCCCCTTCTTGATGCCATAAGCGCCGAAGATACCGTCAGTGAACCATAAAGCGTAGGTATACGGGTTAAGGTCGGTGATCACCGTAAATGGCGAAGGATACCTGTTGAGGAATGTATCACCGCGCCCATCATAGCTTTCCAGCAGAATCAGGGCGGCAATAGCGTTTTGTTTGTGGACCGGGTCACTCTTCAGTACTTTCCGGAACAGTTCATAAGCGTGTACTTTGTCGTTTTTGTGCAGTGCCTCCCACGCTTTTTCATAATCGCCAGCATGGGTTTGGGTGGTGACCGCTACGAACGCAATACAGCATAATAGCACTCTCATCGTACTTCTCATAAATAGGTAGGGGAGTTTTATTCTAATAAAAATAACAAAAAAAGGGTTAATATTCTATTCATTCCAGGTTCGCCGCCAGGCCCCAAAACACATACTCTTATATCGTATCCGGCTGTTTAAACTGCATACTATGCAGCTTAAAATAAAACCCTTCCAGCTTCAACAACTCTTCATGTGAACCCATTTCCTTCACCACTCCCTTGTCCAGCACAATGATCTTGTCTGCCTTGCTAATGGTAGACAAACGGTGTGCAATCACAATGGAGGTACGGTCGGAAATCAATTTATCAATAGCCCGCTGGATCAACATTTCAGATGCTGTATCTACCGATGATGTGGCTTCATCCAGTATAAGAATGGCAGGGTCATATAATAAAGCCCTTACAAATGATATCAACTGACGTTGTCCCAGTGAAAGGGTACTACCCCTTTCCATCACCTGATAATCATACCCTCCCGGCAACTGCATAATGAACTCATGCATCCCGATGAGGCGGGCCGCCTGCTCTACCTGCTCCCTTGAAATTCCGGGGTTACGGAGTGTAATGTTTTCATAAATGGAACCAGCAAAGAGAAATACATCCTGTAGTACTACGCCAATCTTGCTGCGCAACGACTGCAAGCCATACTTGGTAATGTCTGTTCCGTCTATTCGGATAACTCCCTGCTGAATCTCGTACAAACGATTCAGGATACTGATAATGGTCGTCTTCCCTGAACCCGTATGCCCTACAATGGCAATGGTCTCACCCGGTTCCGCGTGGAAGTTGATATCCTTCAATACATATTCCTGATCCTTGTAAGCAAAATAGACATGATCAAACGTGATCGAACCACGCATCTTCGCAGCACTCTCCTGTCCAGTATCAGGAATATAGTCGTCACTATCCATGATCTTGAACACACGCTCACTGGCCACCATCCCCATCTGCAAAGTATTGAACTTATCTGCCAGCATACGCAGTGGACGGAACAGCATGTTCAGGTACATAATAAATGCAATCATTACACCCCGTGTCACTTCGTAATTCAGTACCTTATTTGCACCCCACCACACCATTAATCCAAGGGAGATGGCGAGAATAATTTCTACTACCGGAAAGAAGACCGAATAAGCGAAGATCGCATCTACGTTGGCCTGCCTGTGTTCTTTATTGATATGTTTGAAACGGGCAAATTCTCTTTTCTCTGCGGAGAATGCCTGTACTATCACAATCCCTGTCAGGTGCTCCTGCACAAATGCATTCAATGCCGCCACTGCATTTCGAACACGGAAGAATGACTTGTTCACGCTTTCCTTGAAGATATAAGTGGCTATGATCAGGATCGGGAATGGAGACAGGCTGATCAACGTGAGCCGCCAGTCTTCGTAGAACATCACACCGAGGATGGCTACGATCATGAGCATATCTGCGATGATGGAAATTAATCCTTCGGAAAATACGTCGTTAATAGCTTCGATATCGTTGATGGTGCGGGTGGTAAGCGTGCCTATGGGGGTCTTGTCGAAGAAGGCGAGGTTGAGATGAACGATCTTTTTGTACACTGCTACTCGCATATCTTTCACTACTGACTGTCCCAGCCAGTTGGTCAGGTACGAGAAGTAAAAACGAAATACTGTTTCCAGCAACAGTAAACCAACCTGGATGATGGAGATGGTAATCAACATTTGCATCATCTGATTGGCAATGTACTTATCGACAGTAAGCTGGATCAGGTAAGGTCGCATGGGCGAGATCACTGCCAGTAATACCGTCAAAAACATTGAAATGTAAAAGGAACGTCTGTAAGGAAATGTAAAACTGAATATGCGCCTTAATAGGCTGACATCGAATACTTTCTTCTTTTCCGCTGATTTTTCCACCCTAATATCGCTTTACAGTAAGCAAACCTACAGCTTTTTTAAGGAATAAGCTACCATGAACGGTTCTGCAGTAGCAGAACCGTTCATGGTAGCCCCGCAAAAGGGGGCTGACCAAAAAGGGGCCCCCCTCTCGGGTAGGTGATGGAGCCGAAATTGCTTTTCCGCAATTCTGAACACCTTCATTTTACTTTTTAGTCAGCCCCATATAATTTCCAATTATAATTTCTCGTCTTTCATTATCTGCTTATAAGCCTTTATGAATATCGCCCCCAGATTCTTATGCGGTGGCACATAATCACTAAACAACTCCTTATTCCTCGCATCCCCCGCAAACTTCCTGGTCAACACACTCCACATATCCACCCAATCCACATTCTTCCCTACTCTCAGCGTCTCATCCAACTGACGAATGATCGGCTCATTCACAAACCTGGTACCCACCTGCTTGGAAGAAATAATATGCGCCTCTGGTGACTTCTCCAACACGATCGCCAGGTTATGATAACCACCACAAGATCCCAATACCACTATCTTCGCAGTCGCCTGCAAATTATCCAGCGTAGTATTCACGTGATAACTATGCCCACGGTGAATGAATACGGTCGGATGAATATCATTTTCATCCAGGAACTCACTCAGCTTCTCAATCGCTTCCTTATCCGCCGGCTCTTCCAGTGGCAGGTTCGCATAGATAGTAATTGGCTTACCCTTGATAGAAGTGATCACTGTCCAGTATTTACCCTTAGTCACTCTCCACTCGCTTGATGGGAAGTTGCCCATAAAGCTTACATATGAGTCATGACCATCTTTATCTCCATAGAAAAATACCTGTTGTATAATTCTGCCGCTGTCATTGAGCAGGCTATTATAAGTCACGAAGTTGATCGGAGGCAGTTTCAGCTTGGTCGCCATTTCAGTGGCTTTGGAAGAATCACTGGTCTTCTCTGTTTCAGTGTCGAACAGGCTACCCAGCAGTTCATAGATCACCATCCCTCTTCTATCTTTTTTCTTAGACAGGTAAGCATAGTTCTTAGCAACCTCTTCCCGCAGGAAAGCCAGCAGCTTTGTATCTCTGATACTACCGAATGAGTTAGCCACATCTACTGCATCTTCCAGGTCTTCTGTTTTCTCCAGGCTGCTCACATATTTCTTCATCAGGTAGTTGGCATTTGCCGGATCCATGGATTTCAGGAAGTTATCCAGGGTGTTATAACCAGCCGCCATAGCGATGAATTTCTTAAAGCGGTCAAATTCTACCAGCATCAGCAAACTATCACCACGCGGCGGTTTCATACGAGCCATCATCTGGTCGTACAGACCGGCGTTGTTATGGTTGGTGTAACTGGAAGTATATAACTCTTCCTGACCGTTTACGATCAGGTAATATAGTTCTTCAGGTGTAAAGTTCTTAACGATAGCAAAGCGTACATTAGCAGGCTCTTCATGCAGGTCATCCACTTCGCGGATATAGCGGAGGGACTTGGCTTGCAGGTTCTCCATCATCGCTTTCAGACCCAGTACGTGTTCTCCGTTGTTACGGCGGTGTTGCAAAGCGATAGCGCTCTTCACCAGTTGTTTGAAGTAAAGGTCTTCGTTGCTGATTACAGTCGTGAGTTTATCCACGGTAGTGGTACCGTCCATCAGTTCATCGATGAAAGGCAGGATCAGTGTAGGCTGGCTCGTTTTGCCGATGGCTACGATCTGCTGTACAATAGGATCCGGGTTCTTACGGATGCTGGCTGCTATCGGTGTGTACGAAGTAGCGTAAGTCAATACCTGGTTAGGATATTTACGTGCTACTGCTGCAATCACGGAGTCAGTGATAGGGTATTCCAGGTAACCTGAAATCTCTGTCATCACAGTTTCAAGATGATTGAAGGCATATTTACCAAAGAGTATTTCCCTGGCGTCTTTATAACCAGGGTTATCCTTAAATACTTCGATCATTTTCTCGCCTGCGTCGAACGAAAGGTCCTGCAGGTAAGGCTTGATGCTCTGCCCTTTGATATCGGCAGCCATCATATTCCTGTAAGCTTCTACCATTACAGGAGCTTCTTCAGCCTGTATTTTATGGTAAGCACGTTTCATATTATAATCGTGCAGCATAACATATAGCCCTGACAGGTACTTGATTTTCAAACGATGATCGAGTGAAGAATCCAGTTCTATCTGGGTTTGCATATCATCCACCTGCCTGATCAAGGCATTGGTTACCTGTAGGTTGATCGTTTGATCATCCGACACCTTTACCAGGTCGTCCGCCTTGCCATCAAATTTTAGTGCTGCTGCCTGTTCTTTGTCGATATTATCATGGAATCCGATACGCCCGATAGGGATGTCTATCTTCTGAGTACTTTGTGCATGAACCAGACTGTCCTGAAAGACAATCATTAACAGGACTATTATAATTTTTTTCATTAATACAACTATGCTTAATAAAGGCTAGTATAGCAAATTTACTACCAATTTCCTACAATAAGGGAGTTCTGCTCATTGGCGCCCCACGGATCGGGCCACCAATCGCCCCTGAGATACTTCTGCCCCCGGCAATCGTATCTCAGGGGCAGGAAGTCCCCCCGGCGGAGGATGCTATTGTAATTTTAGTACCTTCATCCCGGAAATCCGCTTTATTTATGCAAAACTTCATCAGCGATCTTTCAGGCAACGAATTCCCCGCCAATGAAAAGATCCACTGCCGTAATGTTCGTAAGTCCGTTCTCGACCTGATCCGCAAGGACCATCCCAACCTCAGCATTAAATCAAAGATCTCGCTCTCTGAGCTCAACAAATACAGGCAACACTATTTCGAGCACCTCTTCGCCAAGGAAATCGGAGAACTCACCGAAATGGAGAAAACCGTGATCGAAAAGCTTCGGGACCATGATACACTTACAGACAAACTGGAGGACGGTGATGGCTCACAACTCACCTTCGGTCAGCGGATAGCCGATAAAATTGCCGAATTCGGCGGAAGCTGGACCTTTATCATCTCATTTCTCGTCTTTATCCTCCTCTGGATGGCGTTCAACGTCTTCTGGCTTTTCAACAAAGGCTTTGACCCCTACCCTTTTATCCTCCTCAACCTCATCCTCTCCTGCCTGGCAGCCTTACAGGCCCCTGTCATCATGATGAGCCAGAACCGTACGGAAGAAAAGGACAGGATCAGGGCAAAAAATGACTATATGATCAACCTGAAGTCCGAGCTGGAAGTCAGGATCTTACATGAAAAAATCGATCACCTCATCATTCATCAGCAGCAGGATATGATGGAAATGCAACAAACTCAGATCGAAATGCTGTCCGAAATGTCGCAGGCAATCAAAAAACTCGGTGGCGAAGGGAATGGTAATCACAGGGAAATAAATGGCAATAACAAAAAAACAGAATAGCTATCATCTGAATCCCCTGAAAATGATGTAAATTCATATGTCTTAATTTTCCCGTATACCGGCTATGGGTGTGCCATACGTCCGAATTAACAATTAGATAATATTAACTTTTCATTAATAGCGGGGCCGGCGATATAATTTTGTGCCGTCTAAAAATGTCAAACTATATGATGGACCAAGCGGTAGCAGGTAAGATTTTAGTGGTGGATGATGAGCTCGATATCCTTGAGATTATCAGTTATAATCTTAAGTCTGCAGGATATGATACAGTAACTGCCAAAGACGGTATCGAGGCGATTCAGAAGGCGAAAGTGTTCCGTCCGGACCTGATTATGCTGGACATTATGATGCCCAATAAAAACGGTATCGACACTTGTCGGGAGATCAGAAAAATTCCTGAATTTAAAGATACCATGGTGCTCTTTCTGACTGCCCTCAATGATGAAAAATCGGAGGTAGATGGACTGAACATGGGTGCCGACGACTATATTGCAAAACCAATCAAGCCAAAGTTGCTCGTAAGCCGTATCAATGCATTGTTCCGCCGTCTGCACAAGACTGAAGAAATGCAGGTACATCTGGGCGACCTGATCATCGACAGAGAGAAGTTTACAGTGACATACAAAGGACAGGAGATCATCCTGGCTAAGAAAGAATTTGAATTACTGCAACTGCTGGCTTCTAAACCAGGCCGCGTATTCCTTCGCAACGAGATCCTTAATCAGGTATGGGGTACAGAAGTCATCGTGGGCGACCGTACCATAGATGTGCATATCCGTAAGATCCGCCAGAAAATTGGGATCGATCTCATTACCACTGTAAAAGGCGTTGGCTATAAGTTCGAAATGTAAATTGTGTTGATAACGGCAGCAGGCCGAACCTGGCCGGATAGCTGATGCAATCATAGGTTGCAACAGTTATCCGGAGGAATTCCTTTGTATGGCAAGTGAAAAAATTGGATTAATTTCCCGGTATTATAATCATTACTCATTGTGGAGTATGTTCAAAGCCAAAAACCTTTCCCCGCAAAAATTAGCGGGTTTTACCGCACTGATTCTCGCAACGGTCATCACGTTGGGGTCTGTATTAATTGATAGTGACTGGAAGATCATTGTCACAGCATTCGTGCTCACCTTCCTCACGTCTTACTATCTCTATCTGTATACCTTACAGAACTTTATCTACAGAAAGATCAAGCTGATTTATAAATTCATTTATCAGACCAAAGCGTCTAAGAGAGAAGAGTTCTTCAACAAGAATATTCTTCCCCTAAAGACGATTGAAGAGGTGAGTGAAGATGTGGAGAAGTGGGCCAGTCAAAAGAAAGAAGAGTTGGATAGCCTGCGTAGAAACGAGGCGTATCGAAAAGAGTTCCTGTTGAACCTGAGCCATGAGCTGAAGACACCGATCTTCGCGGTACAGGGGTACATTCACACACTGCTGGATGGTGCCATGGATGATCCGAAAGTGAATAAACTGTTCCTGAAGAATTCTACCAAGAATATTGAACGCCTCTGTCGCTTGATAGATGACCTGGATGAGATCTCTAAACTGGAAAGTGGAGAGATGACGATCAATGCAGAGAACTTTGTGATACAGGAACTGATCAGGGATGTATTCGACACCCTTTCACTAAAGGCGAATACCAAAGGAATTAAGTTCAATGTGAAGAAAGGCTGTGAAGCACCAATACATGTATTGGCAGATAAAGAGAAAGTAAGACAGGTGCTGATTAACTTAATTGACAACTCAATCAAATACGGTCGTACAGATGGCCATACGGTAGCAAGCATCTACATTATGGATGATAAGCGCGTGCTGGTAGAGATTTCTGATGATGGTATCGGGATTGCTGAAGAGCATTTACCACGTGTGTTTGAAAGGTTCTATCGTACGGATAGAGCACGGTCAAGAGATATTGGAGGTACCGGCCTTGGATTAGCAATTGTGAAGCATATTATAGAAGCCCATGGACAAACAATCAACATCCGCAGTAAGCCGGAAATTGGTAGTACGTTTGGATTTACGTTAGAGTCAGGAGAGTAATACACAACTAAAAATACAATCAAATCGAGTAGGAAGAAAGC
>NZ_MTKN01000238.1 GCF_001975825.1 [Flexibacter] sp. ATCC 35208 | reverse complement strand
TATGAATGGACATCATATACCTTTTAGCTGATGCGCTATTTAAAGAAAAACATAATAAAACGGAAACTAATAATAAAATAATCCGCATACCTCTCATAACTCGTCTCCTTTTTTCATTTAGTATGGCACTGTAAATAATTGATATACAAAAAAAGCTTAGCAAAATGCTAAGCTTTTATTTCGATATCTCTTGTAAGGAACCGAAGAATAAATCTGCTTCATTCATTTGTTCATTCTCTTCAGAAAGCGGTGGTAAATCATCTAATGTTTTCAATCCAAATGTGTCTAAAAATTCTTTTGTTGTTCCGTATAAAATAGGACGCCCTGGTCCTTCTGCTCTTCCCATTTCTTTTATAAGTAAATGTGAAACCAACGTTTGTAACGCCTTATCAGTTTTAACTCCTCTAATCTCTTCCATTTCAGTCCTTGTGATTGGTTGGCGATATGCAACAATCGCTAACGTTTCGAGGGCAGCTTGTGAGAGTGAAGCAGCTGTTGGTGTATCTATTAATTTTTGATAATATGAAGCATGTTCTTTCTTTGTAGCAAAACGATATACTTTTGCATACTGTACAATTTG
>NZ_MTKN01000237.1 GCF_001975825.1 [Flexibacter] sp. ATCC 35208 | reverse complement strand
TCATTAAATGCTTTATCTGGACCAAACAATGCTATAAATAATTTTTTCGGTTCTCAAGTTAATAATGCTGCAGGAAACTTAGATACAACAGGGACATTTGGAACGCGAAATCAAAGTGCTTCTACAAGTACAAACATCTCAGCAGGAAGACAGGGCTGGGATATTACTTCTATTGATATTTCTCCTTATTTAACAAACTCACAAGTATCCGCTGCAATCCGTTTAACTACTAACGGAGATGCATATATGTTAAATACAGTCGGCTTACAAATTAATATAAACTCCCCAAATATACAAGCAACGAAAAGCGTAAATAAAAGTGTTGCTGCAATTGGAGATATTCTCACTTATACAGTTACTATCCCTAACACCGGGCTTCTTCCTGCCAATAACGCTATTTTTATAGATAGTCTCCCTAACGGTACTTCTTTTATACCCGGCACTGTAACAGTAGATAACGTACCACAAACAAATGCAAATCCTGCGGCTGGTATATCTCTTGGAACAATTAATAATGGTGCTTCTCGTATAGTAACTTTCCAAGCTACTGTCGTTTCTCTTCCAAGTCAAAATCCTATCTCT
>NZ_MTKN01000236.1 GCF_001975825.1 [Flexibacter] sp. ATCC 35208 | reverse complement strand
CTGAAACCGTTTATGTAAGAGTCTATTCTTATAGCACTTACAATACTTTTGAAGTAAAAACGGGAACTGATACCAATAATGTTGTACCTCTTATCAGAGGAACTATCACAAGTTTTGACTCTTCTAAAATATTAGCGATCAATGATTATGTGAGCACTACAAAAGAGTTGGCGGTGAATATCAATCCTTTAAGTAATGATGTTAAAAAAGAAACTGTTACTACTTTAACAATTTCTAATCCAGCAACATCTGAGGGAACTGCTATAATTAATCCGGATAAAACTATAACTTTTAATCCTGCACAGGGATTTACAGGTTCATCTTCTTTTAACTATACAATTACAGGACCAAGTGGTACTTCTACAGCTACCATAAAAGTAACAATTACAAATACTACAGATGATAATTTATCTCTTTGGAATGGTGCTTCATCAAGTTTTAATCCTGTTACAAATACTTATGTAAATCCTAATTCACCTTTAACAGCAAGTGGAGCATCGCTTTCTTATGTTTATGAAAATACTACAAGCGCTTTTTTTCAAACAGGAAATTGGCCTGATCCCTCTCAAAATGGGGGTAGTTTT
>NZ_MTKN01000235.1 GCF_001975825.1 [Flexibacter] sp. ATCC 35208 | reverse complement strand
GCCATTCCCAATTGAAGGTACACAAGCGAAAGTACCATATTGGGGCGGAAAGATGGCAGCATTCGACTACACAATTGAACCAGAAGATGGAGCGGTTGGTGTATTCGCACATGAATATGGTCACGATTTAGGTCTTCCAGATGAGTACGATACACAATATAGTGGTCAAGGCGAGCCGATTGAAGCTTGGTCTATTATGAGTGGCGGAAGCTGGGCTGGTAAAATCGCAGGAACGACGCCAACGAGTTTCTCACCACAAAATAAAGAGTTTTTCCAAAAAACAATCGGTGGTAACTGGGCAAATATCGTAGAAGTAGATTACGAGAAATTAAATAAAGGTATCGGTCTAGCGACATATTTGGATCAAAGTGTTACGAAATCAGCAAGACCAGGTATGATCCGTGTTAACTTACCAGATAAAGATGTTAAAACAATTGAGCCAGCATTTGGTAAACAATATTATTACAGCACAAAAGGTGACGATCTTCATACGAAGATGGAAACACCGTTGTTTGATTTAACGAATGCAACGAATGCAAAATTTGATTTCAAGTCATTATATGAGATTGAAGCAGGTTATGATTTCC
>NZ_MTKN01000234.1 GCF_001975825.1 [Flexibacter] sp. ATCC 35208 | reverse complement strand
ATAATGACTAAGCGTTGCAAGCTCACGCTTTAATACGATATGTCCATCTAAAATACCACGTGCTAAATCTGGTACAGGACCATTTAAATCGTCCCCATCAACAAGCACCGTATAAATACCTGTTATAGATCCCTTTTGTGTTTTACCGGACCGCTCTAACAGCTTCTTCATATAACTTTCCATTAATAGTGTTTTACCACCAATCGGTAACTCTTTAACAGCAATATCAACACTTCTTCGTGCATCGGCAAAACGAGTAACAGAGTCCATCATAAGTAATACGTTATTACCTTGATCACGGAAGTATTCAGCAATAGACGTTGCGAGTTTCGCTGCACGAAGTTGCATAAGATGACTTTCATCTGACGTCGCTACAACAACGACGCTTTTTCGCATACCTTCCTCGCCTAACTCTTTTCGAATAAAGTCTTTTACTTCCCGGCCACGTTCTCCTACTAAACTAATAACGTTTATATCAGCTTTTGCATTTTTTGCTATCATTCCAAGTAAAGTAGATTTACCAACACCTGACCCAGCAAAAATACCAATCTTTTGACCGATACCAATTGTTAGCATAGAATCAATTGATTTTATTCC
>NZ_MTKN01000233.1 GCF_001975825.1 [Flexibacter] sp. ATCC 35208 | reverse complement strand
AGTGATGAGGATATTTCTGTTGAAGATTTAGAAAACAACATTGATGTTACAATTTCATCACCTACCTTAAAAGCAAACAATCTGCGTTACATTATTGGTCAAAAAGTGATTGATGAAAACATTAAAGGTATTGAAATGGAAAAGAAATCGGATAAATCGAAAGATGATCTTGTGCTACTTGTTACATTAGCTGGTTTAGCAATTACAGCTATGAAAAAACAACCAAATAAAAATAAAATTGATGTTACTTATGATCTTTCTGTTGCATTACCTGTAGCAACAATTACGCCTCAAACAGCACAAGAATTTGTAGAGCGTTATATGAATCATCATACGGTAAAATTCCATCACCCAAGCGGACGTGAAGTAGTAGTTAATATCCAAATTGAATTTTGCAAGTGTTTACCAGAAGGTGCGGCGGGTTCATGGGGAATCGTTTATGATGAAAAAGGTAAAACCATCAAAAGAAAAGTAGAAGCTACAGAAGGCAAAACTACAGAAATAGACTTTGTTGACAAAACAATATTATCTTTCGATATTGGCGCTGGTACGACAGAAGAAGTTGTTTCTCATGGTGTTAGATTTAAACATAAAATGAGTC
>NZ_MTKN01000232.1 GCF_001975825.1 [Flexibacter] sp. ATCC 35208 | reverse complement strand
CAATGTAACTTCTAGTTCAATTATGGGAAAAATAGCTATTGCTGCTATAAGAGGAGGTGTTGAAAGCATTATAGTGAATTTACCGGGTACTGTTAAACCAGGTACCTATGATATTAGTATTGAAAAGTCATATGATTATAGCTTAATGTATATCAAGAATGCTACTGAAAAAGGGGTTTTTAATGCAGACTCCGGAACTATTGTTATTTTAAGTCACGATACTACTAAAAAAACAATTAGCGGAACTTTTAGTGCTTCTTTTAAATCTTTTCTGACGACAGAGAAACATGAAGTTAATAAGGGAGCTTTTACTATTTCTTATTAATTGCAATTCCATAAACAATAAAAAGTTTCCCGTAAAAGAGTTGCTTTTATTGGATTATCTTCGTGATAATCTCGCATTATATAAAACACAAGACCTCGCAGAAAATGCGAGGTTTTTTTTATGCCTTATCGATAGACTTTACGTATTTATTTTTCTAGACCAATAGATAAACCACACCAAAGCTATGTTACATAACAAGTCATTATAGTGCAAGCCGTTCCGGTACGCTTCGCCTTTCACTATAAACTCATTATGTAAAATATCTCAGTTCCTTAA
>NZ_MTKN01000231.1 GCF_001975825.1 [Flexibacter] sp. ATCC 35208 | reverse complement strand
AGAAGACATTGTAATTCCAATGCTTGAGAAAACAAATGCAATCATTGTTCAAAATGAGGCGAAAATGAAAGCGAAGAATTGGGATGTTCATCAGCTTTTAACATTATCTTCACTTATTGAAGAAGAGGCAACTGGTTTTACAGATCGTCAAAAGATCTCTAGTGTCTTTTATAATCGTTTAACAAAAGGTATGCCACTTCAAACGGATCCAACGGTATTATATGCACTTGGAAAGCATAAACAACGTGTATTATACGAAGATTTAAAGGTCAACTCACCGTATAATACGTATGTTGTAAAAGGATTGCCGGTAGGGCCGATCGCAAACTCTGGTAAACATTCAGTGGAAGCTGCGTTAGAACCTGCGCAAACAGATTATTATTATTTCTTAGCTGCACCAAGTGGTGAAGTGTATTATGCGAAAACATTAGAAGAGCATAATGCATTAAAGCAAAAATACATTACGAAAAAACAGTGAAATGGGGAGGGATAGCGAAAAAAGTCGCACATCCCTCTTTTTTGTGGTAAAATATATCGGGTTAAAAACTGGCAGAAGAATCGTTTTTAATATCAAAACGGGACGTACAAGCTAAGGGTAAAGCT
>NZ_MTKN01000230.1 GCF_001975825.1 [Flexibacter] sp. ATCC 35208 | reverse complement strand
TGTTATCTGCCGATTACACCTTGAAAGAACTACTCCAGACAGGCTTAGAACTTATAAATGACAGCCAATTAAATCACTGCCCTCTATGTAACCAAACTTATAGTTCTCATTCTGAACTATTAATCAAAGTAACTACGAACAAAACAATCGAAGATAATATCCTGCTCTCATTATCCCAGAAATCTTCTCTAATTCAAGAAATTGAATCCATAAGAGAAAAAATAAATAAAAATAAGGAGCAGCTTTTAAGGTTTCTTACTGGCCAACATAGTACTATAACATTGATTTACAGCAACAATCATGCATTACTACAGAATTTAGATATTCAATTGGTTGGGATTAACGAGCTTATCAAAACTACTGAAGCGAGTATTATTAAGAAAAAAATTCAATTAGAAAATAAATCCGCTGAGCAATTAATTGCATATCTGAATTCATTAATAATTGATCTAAATCAGAAACTGGAGAGTTTTAAAACTACAAGAAATAATATTGAACAAGAATTATTAAACACAAAAAAAGAGATAGGTCTTAACCAAGATAATGAAGTTGTTTACACTTTTTGAAGGAAAAAAAGGAAGTCCCAGGAATTAAGGATTTTTGT
>NZ_MTKN01000024.1 GCF_001975825.1 [Flexibacter] sp. ATCC 35208 | reverse complement strand
GGATGGTTGTGATTTAATGGTAAATGCGGTGATTGCTAAGGCTGAATGCTGATTATAGTACGGGTAGGACATCTTTGTGGATGCGAGGCTGGCAGGTATTGAATGGAAAAAGCAGTGATGCCTGCGGCTGAATGCTGATTATAGCACAGGCAGGACATCTTTATGGATGCGAGGCTGGCAGGTATTGAATGGAAAAAGTATTGATGCCAGCGGCTAAGTGCTGATTGATGATAACCTGGCCAGTAGCAACCATATGGATGCATTACTGAGCTACAATGATTGGAAAAAATTGCGACCATGCGTTTATTGTTATTACTATCCCTATGCGTGGCTTCTTTTCAGGATGGAGGTTTACTCCTGCGAAACTGGAAGTCACAACCTATCCCGAAGGACTCTACTACTTTGTCAAAGTATGAAAAGAGTGCTGTCGACTATGTCGTTTACATGAAATACGGAGAGGTGTATGCCACAAAAGATTTGATTGGTGCTAATCAATTATTACCTTTTTTAATCACGCCTACGCCAGAAGATTCAGGTAAACTGACAGGTAATCGTTCTGTTTTGAAAACCGATGATGGCTACTTGGTGGCTTTTTACAGGGCAGCAGGAGGAGGGAGTCTGTATAGGTTTGCCCCGAATGGCAAAAGCAAAAACAAATTAGCCGAACTACCGGTTATTAAATTGCTGGAAGGGGAAAATCACACCTATGGCGTTGTTGCTGACACTACACATGGTATTGTGAAAATATCAAAAGGGAAAGTAAAGCCGTTTAAAAAGCTTTCTGCTATGCCACTGGCGGCAGACTTAGATGAAGCAGGTAATATTATTGTCATTACAGAAAAGTCATTGTTGTCAATTGATAAGAATGGCGTATCGCATTCGTTGATAGAGAAAGGGTTTTGGAAAGGGTATTTGTTTCCGCGGTCATTGGTGGTATATCAGGGTAAGGTATATGTGGGGATGAGAAATGGGGTGCTTACTTATGAGTTGGGTACGAAGAAAACAGCATGGCTAATGGAAGAGTAAAGGGCCGTCCATAAAACTGGCTTGAGCCTAAGGAAGACTGCGTGACTATAAAAAAGGTAAATAACTGAAATAGAAAAAGCTACCGGGCACCCCGGTAGCTTTTTCTATTTCAATCCCCATCTTCATACAACCGTAACCGCATCCTGAGATTATGCATCTCCTGCTGCATGTCACGCACTCTCCCCAACAAATGCCTGATCACATCAATTCCTTCCGTATTCACGCCCATCTCATAATGCCAGCGTGTATAACTTTCCAGATCAGGCAACTGCTCTTCTTCTATAAAAGGTCCGTCAGTTGCAATGGTGAGTACAATTAATCCCTCATCTGCTAATGCATGTATAAAAGATGTATCGATATTATGAATCGTGCAATAATGCGTAATGGAAATCATGATACTAGTTTTTGGATGAAATATTAGCCAACTCACGGATCAGTTCTTTCTCTTTCTCACTCAGTCCAGTAGGTAATTTCACATTGTACGTGATGATAAGATCACCAGATTCCCCGTCCTTCTTGTAAATAGGGAACCCTTTACCTTTCAGTCTCACCTTCGTGCCACTCTGCGTTTCAGGTTTTACCTTCAGTTTTACTTTTCCATTCAAGGTATCAAATGTGATATCACCACCCAGCAATGCTGTATAAAGATCTACATCTACTGTAGCATACAGGTCATCACCAGAGCGTTTAAAGTTTTCATCATCCTCCACTATAAAGGTGATATAAAGATCCCCGGCGGGACCACCATTACCACCCGGTGCACCATGTCCTTTCAGTTTGATGACCTGGCCATTCGCTATACCCGCAGGAATAGTAATGCGCACGTTCTGGTCATTTACTTTCAGGGTGTGCTGATGCGTAGTCGCTGCTTCCCTTAAACCAAGATGTAACTCAGCCTGGTAATCCTGTCCACGATATTTACCACGTGTACGACCACCAGCACCTGCGCCGCCACCGCGACCAAAAAGTGATTCAAAGAAATCTGAGAAATGCTCTTCTGAGAAATTTCCGCCAAAGCCTTCAAAACCCGTTTGACCACCATAGGTGTAGCCCTGTTGCTGTTGTTGCTGCTTCGCATGTTCAAACTGCTCCGCATGACGCCAGTTTTCGCCGTACTCGTCGTATTTCTTACGCTTTTCAGGGTCGCTTAACACCTCGTTCGCTTCGTTGAGCTGTTGAAATTTCAGGTTCGCATCCTTGTCATTCGGATTCATGTCGGGGTGTAGCTTCCTCGCCAGCTTACGGTACGCTTTCTTGATATCATCTGCTGAAGCTGTCTTTGCCAGTCCCAGTACTTTATAATAATCTATAAAAGCCATATGTAATATTTGTTCTCTTGTGATAGTTATAACAAAAGTCAGTCCGGAATGGATGCAGGTGACGGAAAGTCCGGTTCGCTATAAAAACCTGACCAAATGACAAAAGCCGGAATATGAGTATTCCGGCCATTTCTTAAACCTACAACTGTTACACTGTTTTGTAACTGTTTATTTTTAATATGATGATGATCAATTTAGTAACACAAAAATAGGAAGGATAGGCAAGGGGGACAATGCACAAAACACGGAAAAAATTGTACAAATTGATCCTAACTATCCTAAAAAGCTCAAAACCGGTAGAGAATTCAATATTGCAGGATGCAAAACTGAATTCTCTACCGGTTTTATTAAAAGGAAATAAAACATTCATGAAAGAGGGAATTCACCAACGTGGGATGAAAACCATTTTCAGAAAAAAACATTCATGAAAGAGGGAATTCACCAACGTGGGATGAAAACCATTTTCAGAAAAAACATTCATGAAAGGGGGAATTCATCAACGGGGGATGAAAACCATTTTCAGCAAAAATATTCATGAAAGGGGGAATTCACCAACGGGGGATGGAAACCATTTTCAGGAAAAAGGTCAAATAAATGCAGGGGAAAAGGCTATAAGATCTTGTAGCTATAAAATGAAAAGGCAATAAGGTTATAAGATCAAAAGGCCGCAAGGTCATGAGGTCATAAGGTTATAAACCTATAAGACTATAAGGTCCGTGAACCAGACACCTACTCCTCCTTCAACAAATTCGCATTTCTGCAATACTCAATCACCTCTTCTATACTATTCACCTGAAACTTCCTCAGTATATTCATTCTATGCGCCTCTATCGTTCTAATACTCAATCCCAGGCTCTCTGCTATATCTTTATTGTTCAGCCCATTATTCACCATTCTGATGATCTGCTCCTCCCTTCTGGACAATGATATATCCGCTGCCTGCGGCCCGGGTTGTGCTGCACTCAGCCTCGCCGCCTGGTATTTCTTGACCAATACATCACTTACCTCTCCAATAAAATAGTACTTCCCATTATGTATCGTCCGGATCGCATTCAAAAAGATCTTATTGCTCGTATCTTTCAAAATATACCCACTCGCCCCCATCTCCAGCGCCGCCGCTACATAATCCGGTTCATCAAATAAACTAAAGAACAGGATATGCGTGCGCGGACTCGCCTTCAACAATGCCGTACTCGTTTCCAGACCATTGATACCCGGCATACGGATATCCATAATCACGACATCAGGTTGTGTACTGCTCAGTGCATGCAAAGCATCTTCGCCAGTACTGGCTTCTCCTGATACCTCCATATCCGGCTCACTGTTTATCAATTGTTTCAAGCCATTCCTGAAGATTTCATGATCGTCTACTAAAAATACCGAGATTTTATCCATGGGTGTAAAATGAGATTTCTAATTGTTTAATCGCGCTCAGGCGAAAAGTCCTTCAACCTTAAAATGAGATTTCCAGCTGTATATTTGTGCCCTTTCCGGGTTGTGATTGGATGCTAAGGGTTCCTCCCAGCAAGTCTGCCCGCTCCTTCATATTCCGCAACCCATTTATTTTCTTCACCTGCTCTCTCGAAAAGAAATGCTGACTGTCATAATAAAACCCTTTTCCATCATCATGGATCATCAGGTTCAGGAAATTCTCTTCCCTGTCTATATGCACATCCACCTGCGTAGCATGCGCATGTTTTATCGCATTGTTCAGCGCCTCCTGCAAGATGCGATATACGCCAATCTCCACTTCTCTTGGCAAAGGTTGTGACAGGTTACATTCTTCCAGACTAAACACCACATTGCGTGCCGTTTCTCTACAGGTTTTTATCAGTTCTTCTATCGCTGCACGTAGTCCGAAGTCCTCCAGCACACTAGGCAGGAGGTCAGAACAGATCCTTTTTGTCTCCGTAATAATACTAAACAGCAACCCATTCACTTTGGTGATCTCCGCATTGGGTGCTGGCAGTTTATCTTCCACCTGTTCCATCTTCATGCGCAGACTGGTCAGCATCTGACCAATCCCATCATGGATCTCTGCCGCTACCCGTTTCCGTTCTTTCTCCTGTCCGCTGATCATGGCATAACTACGGATCTTTTGCTCCATATCATGCCTGCGTAGTTTCTCTTCTGTCAGCTGGTGGATTTCCCGCTCTGTATTTTTACGTTTGGTAATGTCACTGCAAATTACCATATACTGATATAATCTGCCTGTGTTGTCAAAGACTGGTATCATCGTTACATCCAGCCAGAATCCCGTACCATCAGCGGCATGGTCAAAGATCTCTCCCTGCCATACTTCCATCTTGCGGGCGGGGTCATTCAGGTGATCGAAGTAATGGTGAAAAAGCGGTTTGCCACGCAACTCCGACATACTATATCGTGTTACATGGCAGTATTTATCATTGGCATAAATTATATGCCCTTCATGGTCTGTTTTTACAAGATAGGTCGCCCTGTCCAATGCATACGTCACTTCCCGCAACTCATTATGGGATTGCTCCATCAGCTTATTGGCCTCCTGTAGCTGATCCGCAAGTTGTTTGGAAGTTTCTTCGGATGCGATCAACCCCTTAATCACTTTCCGGATCCGCATGGATAGCGGGTAAAAGATCACCGCCGCCTCTATCAGCAGTGTGCACAATACCAATGTCAGCATCAGGAATTCCACCTGTTTTAACTTCCGTACCCGCTCTTTCGAAAACCGGTCATAGTCAAATACAATCAGCTCCATCCCCAGTAAATAGGACTTTTCATATGCCAGAATAGTCTGTACATAAGGATGGATCACCGCCGTATCCACAGGTTTATCGCTGCTCAATATCAAGCTCATTGCTGAAGCCGCCTTCCAGATCTCCTGGTGCGGCGTCCGGATGATGTCGAACATCTGTTTCAGCTCATCCTGGTCATTAGCAGGCAAATTCAGGAAATTACTACCACTTTGCAGCCCTTCGTGCGACTTCTGCCATTGCATGAAGGTATTGGTAAACTCCTTGCGGTTCGTTTCAATATCCTGCCCTGATTCGATCAGGAGTGCCAGTTTGCTCAGCGTCTGACTGTAGGTACGTAGTCGTGCGGCAAAGTTGATCACGTGTGAATCGTGCATCTGGTGGCTCAATGCCTGCTGAATTCCGATCTGGCTCACGATGGAGAGCACGGCCAGCGTAGTGAGCGCTACCGCATACATAGCAGTGAAAAATTTAAATACCCGGCGGTCTTCTGAGATACGATGCATATAGCTATGAAGATAGCAAAATTCTGTCCTGCCTGGTAGACTTTTATTATACCGCGATATGCCTTTCCAGTGAAGCAAAGTCCATTTCCTCCGCACTGCCATGATTTATCATTTTGCCTCTGTCCATAAAATAATAATAGTCGCTCACCTGTCTGGCGAAGTCAATCTTCTGCTCCACCAATAGTACGGAGATCCCTTTTTCCTGTACCAGTCGTTGCAGAATATGCCCGATTTCCTGTGCTATACTGGGTTGTATGCCCTCAGTCGGTTCATCCAGCAGCAGGAGGGAAGGCCGGCTTACCAGTGCCCTGGCAATGGCCAGCTGTTGCTGTTGCCCTCCACTTAGGTTCCCGCCAGCTCTCTTCCTGAAATCTTTCAGGATAGGGAAGAGGTGGTAAATTTCTTCCTCCTGGATACCTGCTTTTCGATCGGGGGCTGCTTCAAGACCTAGTAAAAGATTTTCGTATACGGTGAGTTTTGGGATGATTTCCCTTCCTTGTGGTACGTAGGCGATCCCTGCTTTGGCTTTGCCGGCAGGTCCGAGGGGAGTAAGGTCCCTGTCTTTAAAGATAATGCGACCTTCACGGGCAGTGATCACACCCATAATTGTTTTTAAGAGAGTGGTTTTACCCACGCCATTTCTGCCCATTACCGTCGTTACCGCACCAGCCTTTACATCCAGACTGGTACCCCACAAGATGGTACTCTGACCATAAGCGGCCACTACGCTTTGTACCTGTAAGATCTGACTCATAGATTTTCAAGTTGAGTATTGTTACGCCCCAGGTAGCAGTCTATTACACGCTGATCATTTCTGATGTCGTTAAAACTCCCTTCTACCAGCAACTTCCCTCTTTCCAATACTGTTACCCTTTCCCGGGCAATCTGTTGAACGAATTTCATATCATGTTCTATCACGATGATGCCGTGATTGTTAGAGAGCTCGAGTAGTAGTTCGCCTGTTTTGTAAGTTTCTTCATCACTCATGCCTGCAGCAGGTTCGTCAATCAGTAATAACTTTGGATCCTGCAGGACCACGATACCGATTTCCAGCCATTGCTTTTGTCCGTGAGACAATGCGCCGGCGATGGAAGAAAGTACTTTTGTAAGCCCGATCTTTTCTGCTACTTCATGAATGCGTGCTTTCAAGAGCTGCGATGGTCTGAAAAACAAAGAAGAAAGAATATCCTTCTTCATTTTTGCCGCCAGCAATAAATTGTCGTAAACCGTGAGTCCCGGAAATATCGATGGCTGCTGGAATTTACGGCCTATGCCCAGTCTGGCGATGCTTACTTCTGTCATGCCTGCAATGGGTTTGTGATTGAACAAAACTTCGCCTGTATCTGGTTTTGTTCTGCCACAAAGAATATCCAGAAAGGTACTTTTGCCAGCGCCGTTAGGGCCGATGATCACACGTAATTCTTTGTCCCGCAGACTAAACTGGCTGAGTGATAAAGCATGCACACCACCAAAGGATACTGCCAGGTTATTTACACTTAATAGCATGGTTCTTTTCTTTTAGTCAGGGTATCGATCAATCCTACAAAGCCTTTGTCAAAGAATAATACCGTGATCACAAACAGGAAGCCCAGTATATATAACCATGAATCGGGGAATAAACTGGTACAGATGCTATACAGGAAATTTACAAGTAAAGCACCGGCTATAGCGCCTTTCAGTTTGCCACGGCCACCGAGGGCTACCCACATTACCATCTCTACAGATGCTTTTACATCCATGCGACCGGGGGTGATAATACCCGTTTGAGGGGCATAGAGCATACCACCCACAGCCGCCAGCAGTGCAGCGATGACGAAGACCGCCAGTTTATAATCCATGACTTTGTATGCTGTAAAACTTACCCTGGATTCACTGTCGCGGATAGCTTGTAATACCTTTCCGAATTTGGATTGGGTCATTTTATTACAGGCAAAATAGGCGACGCATAAAAGCAGTAAGGATACTAAGTATAATCCCAGTTTTACATAAGGGCTGGATAGCGGTAATCCTATCAAAGTTCTGAAATCAGTCAATCCATTCGTACCTCCCAAACCTGTTTCATTGCGCAGGAATAACAACCACATAGCCAATGCCAATGCCTGTGTAATGATGGCCATGTATACGCCTTTGATCCTGCTACGGAACAATACATACCCTGTGATGAAAGCAAAGAGAGAGGGGATGATCAGACATAAGATCAATGTCAGTCCCAAAGACTGAAACGGTACCCAAAAGAAAGGAAGTGATTCTACCTTGTTCCATACCATAAATTCTGGTAGAGAAGCACCGGCAGTTTTCAATAGCATATGCATCGCAATGCCATAACTACCTAAACAAAAAAACAATGCCTGACACATAGATAGAATACCGGTATAGCCCCAGATCAGGTCAATGCCCAATGCTGCAATGGCAAAACAAAAATACCGGCCCCACAATGATATTGTATTGATAGAAACCAGTCCCATCAGGTGTCCTGCCGGCAAAAGCAGGGCGAAGATAGCGATGAAGAGCAGGTAATAAATTTTCTTTTCCATAAAATTATTCTTCTGATAAAGCCATTTCAATCCTCTGCCAATCTCCCTTTATAAGGAAACAGGCCTTTCGGTTTGTACTGCATAAACAACATGATGAACAAGAGGATGCATACCTTTCCATACACTGCCTGGAAAAAGGCTTCTAATATTTTCGTAAAGAATCCAATTCCTAACCCTGACACAATCGTTCCTACAATTTTGCCAACACCACCCGTCACTACCACGAGGAATGAATCTACGATATACGTTTGCCCCATATCAGGTACTACATTTCCAATCAACGTCATCGCACAACCGGCTATACCGGCTAGCCCTGAGCCAAAGAAGAAGGTCAGTGCGGCTACTCTTTTTGTATCAATACCAAGGCATGCACTCATACCCCTGTTTTGTGTCACCGCTCTGATCTGTAGTCCCAGTCTGGTTTTGTATAGCATAAAATAAGTGAGCGCCACAATCAGAGTAGTCAAACCGATAATGAAAATGCGGTTATATGGTAATACAAGATGAGGTGATACGGCCAATCCTCCTGATAAAAAAGCAGGTGTTTTCACTGCTGTCAAATCACCAAACAGGGATCTTGCTGTTTGAATTAAAATCAAACTCACGCCCCATGTAGCCAGGAGACTTTCCAGGGGCCGTGCGTAGAGATGCCTCACCACCAGTCTTTCCAGTAAAAGCCCCAAAAGACCTGCTACCAGGAAAGACAGGGGGAGGGAAATGATAAAGAGCAGGTCAGTGTAAGGTACCTTCAGTACGTCTGTAAATAATGTTTGAATACAATAAGTGGTATAGGCGCCAATCATAAGGAACTCTCCATGGGCCATATTGATAATGCCGGCAAGGCCATAGACAATCGATAAGCCAAGGGCGATAAGGATCAGGATACTTCCCAAACTTAATCCACTAAAGAGGTTTTGTACTTTTTGCAGGTAGTCATACCTGCGTTCTAATTCTACTGCTTTTTTAGCAGCATAAGCAGCCTGTGGTTTGTTGGTTTTTGCATATTCGGAAAGGAAAACCGGGGCATTATCGCCCCAGTTTTCTGCCAGACTGTCAATGTATAATTTGGCAATACTGGCATCAGCAGTCGTATTCAATTCAAGGTAGTACAAGATGTCTTTACCTGCGCGTAAGGCATCTTTATTGCTTTCCCGTGCAAGTGCCATCCGTAACAAATCTAAACGGTTGGGGGCATGACTGTCTTTCAGCTGGCCATATGCGAGCATTCTTTTCGCAGGCTCAGGGTTGAAAATTTCCAGCATGGGTAGTATACCGTTGAGCAACAGCCTGTCAGAGCGGTTGATCTCTACTACCGTTAACGCATCAATGGAGGTGTGAAGCGGTTGACCATTCGTGTTGACCAACAATTCGTTTTTCGGATATAAAGAATATATTTCGTAGGTCGCAGACGCCGTTTTTTCTCCGGTGGTTACGGCCTGATTATTTAATAGATACAATTTTTTATTGTTAATCGCACTCAGCAGGGGAAACGTTGCCGGGTCCTGCCTGGCAATAATCTGATTGATTGCGTAGGTCTTTTGTGTATCGTGTAATATCTGTGATACGAATATGGTCGTGCTATCGGTAGCAGCCATCGCCCACTGCGTCCAAAACACAAGGGCTGCTATGAGCAATTTTTTCATGATTCCGGTTGTTAAATACGATCTACTATTTGGTATAAGTTCCCTTATGGTTCACCCAGTCACAATCTTTATCAGGAGATGTCAAGGGCGACCATGGTTGCGGGCTTACCAGATTGTCCGTCTTTGAAATAATATCGAACTGTCCATCCGGTTTGATCTCTCCAATCATAACCGGCTTTGCCAGATGGTGATTGCCTGCATCCATTTTTACTTTTCCATCAGGAGAATCAAACTCCAATCCTGACAAGGCAGCTCTTACTTTACTGACATCAAAAGATCCTGCTTTCTCTGCCGCTCTTGCCCACAGATACACACCAGTATACGCCCAGCAAATAGGATCATCAGTTACTCTTTTATTTCCGCCAGGCAGGCCTTTTTTCTCACAAAAAGCTTTGAATGCGTCTACGAATTTTTTATTCTCAGGTGAATCGTTTGACTGGAAGTAATTCCACGCTGCCAGATGACCTACTAAGAACTCAGTATCCATGGAACGTAGTTCATCTTCCGCTACAGAAAATGCCATTATCGGGCAAGTGGCTGAAGACAATCCCTGATTGGCAAACTCCTTATAAAAAGGCACGTTGCTATCGCCATTGATTGTAGACAACACACAGGCCTTTCCATCTGCCGCAAAGCGTTTGATCTTAGATACGATGGTCTGATAATCCTGGTGATGGAAGGGAGTGTATTCTTCAATGATATTTTCTTTAGGTACGCCTTTAGACAACAAATAAGCTTTCAGAATTTTATTGGCCGTACGGGGAAATACATAGTCTGTTCCTAAGAGATAAAATTTCTTATATCCGCCACCTTTCTCACTCATCAGGTATTCTGCCGCAGGGATCAATTGCTGATTGGGCGTAGCTCCGGTATAGATCACATTATTAGAACACTCTTCTCCCTCATACTGCACAGGGTAAAAAAGCAATCCATTATTTTCTTCAAACACCGGTAGTACTGATTTACGGGACACAGAGGTCCAGCAACCAAACACCGCAGATACTTTTTTATCGATCAATAGTTCCTTTGCTTTTTCAGCAAAGAGGTCCCAGTCAGAAGCCGGATCTACGATCACTGGTTCGATCTTTTTACCCAGCACACCACCAGTAGCATTGATCTCGTCCACTGCCATCTGCACGGCATCGCGCAGCGATACCTCAGAAATAGCCATGGTGCCACTCAGCGAATGCAATACCCCGATCTTCACCGTCTCACCATTGTCACTTGTATTTTCACTGGTTTTGGTCGCATTGTTATGACAGGAAGCAAATGCGGCCAATAAGAAACAAAAGAATAAGAAGCGCGTTGTTTTCATATGTGTAATTACATGTAGGGTAAATAAAGTGGATCAGAATATAAAGAACTGCACCTGCAGCCATACCTGTCCGAATGTCTTATTAGCATAGCCGGTGGATTCCAATACATTGTAGGAGCGGGTGGTATACGATAAACGTAGGTTGGTGCCCGTACCATTATAGAAGTAATTGAGTCCTCCGCCTAAAACATAGCTAGAATTAGTTTGGTCGAAATCATACGTTGTGGCGCCGCTTGTTTGCACTTGCTGAGAAATGATGTGTTGATTTTCAAATCTCACCCATGGTTGTAGTTTCGGCTCCTTAAAATAATACCCTAATTCGAGAAATTGTACGGTTTGTCTCGGAATCATTCTGGCAAATGAATATTTCGAAATCGTGTCCGTACCTCCCGTCATGTATTGAAAAGCGGCATTGAGTGTCAGGGAGCCTGCCTGTCCCAATGGTTTGTCTACAAATACATCGGTGCTTAGGTTGTAATAAGATCCTTGTGCATCAAACCCCGCACCCCAGGTAAATGTTTTGCCGTTTCCTAATTTTGTGCCGGCATAATAATAATCCTTGTCCGGTTCCAGAAAACTATAAGCTACTCTGCCAACTGTACGCAAAGGAGCTTTGCCATCTGTATTCCTGCCTGTGAATACCCCAAGGCGGTATTCCAGTTTGTCTTTAGCGAGGAATCCGCGGGCATTGACACCAAGGTCACGGCCAAAGTTCCCGCTCAGTGGACTGGTGGCAAAGAGGTTGTAAGGGTACTGGAAGAAGGTGAAATCGTTCGCCATCAAACCGGCAGCGCCCTGTAACCCATTCCTGTTGTTGGAGACCAGTTGCATACCAGCCACCAGCTGAAAGGCATTTGAGAAATCGTACTCATACTGGCAATCCAGCAGGATAGGGGATACTTTTACATTTTTGTTGCCGGTCGTCAGCTGTACCCCAATGGCTGATGGCAGGTCTGTTTCCATAAAAAAGCTCCCTTTTTTAGAGAGTTGTCCGCCTACGAGTACACGGGCGCGATACAGGGTGAAGCTTTTGCTCCAGTCTTTGGCAGCCGGATCGGCGGTTGGGCTACCAAATCCATCCTGCTCTGCGCCGGCGAACATGTGCACAATGGCGCCCACCTGGATACTGGGCTTGAAAGGGGCAGTTTCACTGCCGGTTACTTCGTTAGCTGTGTCCTTGTTAATAGATGCAGGTAGTTCCTTTAGCAGCTGACTCTTCCTCTTCTTCCTGGGTGGGTTTTCTTCCGCTCGGGCAACATGAGCACATACAATGAAGATAATTAGCAAAGTGGTAGGGAAGAATTTCATAAACACATTTTTATAAAATTAATATTACACTTAAGTAGATGTTTGGTTGAATTTTCGGTATTACTTAAGTATAAAATTAATATTTAGTTTGGTTTATGCAAGTTTTTTTGAGGTTTTGGGCTTTAAAAATGGATATAATGCTGATTGATATGTTGTATATAATTTATTTTAATGCAAAGAGGTGACTACTTAAGTAGTCACCTCTTTATCCTTTTATAAGATGTTTGTTATTCTTTTTGTAAGAAGTTTGTTTTCAATGTATCCCAGACTTCACCTCCTTTTCCGTTCCAAACCTGTTTCATCATATAGATGCCGAACCCTTTCGCCTGCTTTACATCTATCTTCGGTGGCATGACCAGTGCGGAAGAATTAACGACCACATCCACCAGTACGGGGCCATCATGCATAAGGGCCTCGTCAATAGCTCCCGGTAGTGCTGCAGGATCTTCGACCCTGATCCCTTTCATGCCAATGGCAGCAGCCATTTTTGCAAAGTTGGGGTTCTTCAGGTCGGTGGCGTATGGGGGCATGCCTGCCACTTTCATTTCCATGGCTACAAATCCCAGTGAGCTATTATTATAGATAACAATCTTCACAGGCAGGTTATATTGAAGAATGGTGAGGATATCGCCCATGAGCATCGCAAATCCTCCATCGCCGGACATAGAGATGACCTGTCTTCCGGGGTATTCTAATTGGGCACCAATTGCCTGTGGCATCGCACTCGCCATAGACCCATGATTAAAAGAGCCAATGAGTCTGCGATCCTTTGTCATATCAACATATCTCGCTGCCCACACGGTAGGTTCCCCTACATCACATGTAAAAATGGCATCCGGATCTGCTGCGGCACTCAGTACCGTGGTCAGGTATTCCGGATGAATGGGGGTATTGGTACTGCTGGCATGTGTCGACAACTCCTTTTTACTATTTATATAATTATTGAGAGATTGTTCCAGGTGGCTGCGGTCATCTTTTTGCTCAATCAGTGGCAGCAGGGCGGCGAGGGTTTCTTTTATTGTGCCAACGAGGCCAAGGTCCAGTTTACAACGCCGGCCCAATCTCTCAGGACGCAGGTCTATCTGTACTATTTTAGATTTTGTAGGGTACCAGTTGGTATATGGGAAGTCAGTACCCAGTAATAATAAAAGGTCGCTATCTTCCATGGCATGATAGCCGGAGGCAAATCCAATCAACCCGGTCATACCTACATCATAGGGGTTATCGTAGGCCACGTGTTCTTTACCCCTAAGTGCATGTACCATGGGCGATAAGGTCTTCGCTCCAAAGTTGATCAGTTCATCATGGGCACCTGCGCAACCGCTTCCACATAATAAGGTAATTTTCTTCGCAGTATTGATCATGCCTGCCAGCAGATCCAGGTCTGCGTCATGAGGGCGGACAGCCGGTAAACGTTGCATGAGCGTGTGTTCCAGGGAATCGTCTTCTATTTCTTCCAGCGCTACATCACCTGAGATTGCAATGACAGCCACGCCTCGTTGGCCAACGGCATTTTGCATCGCGATCTGCAATACCCTTGGCATTTGCCGGGCTGAAGAAATCGTTTCGCAGTAGTGGCTACATTCTTTGAACAGCAGTTCGGGGTGGGTTTCCTGAAAGTACCCTGTACCTATTTCCATGCTTGGAATATGTGCGGCGATGGCCAACACCGGGGCCATGCTTCTATGACAATCGTACAACCCATTGATGAGGTGCAGATTGCCGGGGCCACAACTTCCGGCACAAACGGCGAGGGTACCTGTCAATTGTGCTTCGGCACCTGCCGCAAATGCTGCTGCTTCTTCGTGTCGGTAATGGATCCATTCTATATTTCCCTGTTTCCTGATTTCATCGACGAAGCCGTTCAGACTATCGCCTACTACGCCATGTACACGCTTTACACCGGCCTTTGCAAGCTGTGCAACGAGTTGGGCTGCTATTGTCTTTGCCATGTATTTTAAGTTTTTATTAGGGACGCAAATTTGTTGCCAGCAGGGGGTAGTGTGTGGATTTTGTCAACAATAAGAGGGAATTATACGAGTTATGCAATTTCAGGTTTGTTGTGAGTTGGGGATAGGAGGCGGATTTTGTCGGCATTATGAGGGGATTTACGGGTTATGCAATTTCAGGTTTGTTGTGAGTTGGGGATAGGAGGCGGATTTTGTCGGCATTATGAGGAGATTTACGGGTTATGCAATTTCAGGTTTGTTGTGAGCTGGGGGGTAGGAGGCGGATTTTGTTGGCAATTGGAGGGGATTATACGAGTTATGCAATTTATTATCTTTGGTATATGGAAGTAACTTCATTTGAATCTACATATCAGGCAGCGTCGAAAGTTGCCGGCACAATAGCAACCCATTTCTTACACCATTTAAATCTGGCCAGCGAAAACGGGGAGGAGGATTTGGCGCATGCGCCTGAGGCGGGCGTGATTGAAAAAATAATTGACGTGGCATTCTGGGCCAGTCTCCGCAGAGAAGAAGGGGCACCGATCCGGATCTCTCTTGCATTTTTGCCACCCTCGCAGGCGGGGAAACCTTTGTTGTTTGAACAACCGATGCCATTGGATCCGAGAGTGCTGACAAAGTTGGCTCCCGGTGTGGAAAGAGCAGGGATTCATATTGGGGTGTGGTACGAAGGTGAGGAGTTGTATATATGGGGAACTACCATGAAACTCCCCAATTATTGTTTTGTACTGGATGTTTCGGAACCGGGGTTGCTGGTGGTGAAACACCGCCGGATAATCGGGATGGGCAAATTTGCCAATGTGGCGATGTTAAAAGGAGACCAGGTAAAGATCGTAGATGAAAACTGCGCACGGAGAATTGATACGCCGGCTATACTTACTTCACTTTTGGGCCAGGATTCTTCTGGTGTATGGAATGACCCTGTCAATGTATTGATCCAGATTGCAGTTTCTATGCGTGCACATCGCCGGGGAGGTATATTATTGGTGGTACCTGCGGAGCATGATAACTGGAAGAATTCGATCATACATCCTTTACAGTATCCGGTGGCGCCGCCTTTTTCTGGTGTAGCGGATCTATTAAGACAAAATTGTGGTAAAGTAACTGAGTTATACTGGCAAAATGCGTTGCGGAGAGAGGTTGAGAATATCTCAGGACTCACTGCTGTAGATGGTGCGACGGTGATCAATGACAAGCATGAGCTGCTGACTTTTGGGTCTAAGATAGCGCGTGCCAGTGATGGTACGACGGTGGACCAGGTGTTGTATATAGAGCCGGTGACGGATGGAACGCCTAAGTTAATGCATCCTTCGAATATTGGAGGGACGCGGCATTTTTCAGCGGCACAGTTTATTCATGATCAGCGGGATGCGCTGGCGCTGGTGGCTTCGCAGGATGGGTACTTTACAGTATTCTCATGGTCTCCGTTGGATCAGATTGTGCAGGCGCATAGAATAGATATATTATTGTTGTAGTTATAGATGCTGTGTGGTCAGATTGTGCAGGCGCATAGAATAGATATATTATTGTTGTAGTTATAGATGCTGCGTGGTCAGATTGTGCAGGCGCATGGAATAGATATATTATTGTTGTAGTAATAGATGCTGCATGGTCAGATTGTGCAGGCGCATAGAATAGATATATTATTGTTGTAGTTATAGATGCTGTTGGATCAGATTGTGCAGGCGCATAGAATAGATATATTATTGTTGTAGTTATAGATGCTGTGTGGTCAGATTGTGCAGGCGCATAGAATAGATATATTATTGTTGTACTGCTGATCTCCGGTTGATCCTATAGAAATCTTATTTGTGTAATAATGAATGGAATAACGTTTATACCCGAATTTATTAATCATGCAGGGGAGCTGTATCAGTTCCTGCATGATCATGCTGACTGGGATACAAGCATGTTGGCCCGCAAAACCGTTAGTTATGGGAAGGCTTATAATTATTCTCAGATGAGAATACCACCTACGGATACACTGAATGGAAGAATGAGTCTGACATTCAGGCAAATCAGCTAGGGTTAGGTCTGTAGGAGTAAGTATTACTCTTATCATTTCTTATAAGTCTCGTAAGGTTATCGCTGCTTAACCTGATCTTTTCTACCATATCACGTCAGATAATCCCCTGTTGGTATTTCGGTATTAATCACCTCCCCATTCATCTCTCTCAATGAATACCTCCTGAAAAAGAGAAAAAGCTGGCCTGAAAAGACCAGCCAGCTCATCCCTCTTATAATCCGGGAATAATAGATTCAGACGACAGAGGGCCCGGAATTATGGTTGCGATGCAACCACACTATTGCTATTCGTTATTGGCCATACACCCGGACCTGGTACGCTCACCCCCTTGTTCTTTCCTCTTGTCATTGCATCTGCACCAAAGTAGTACAGCGGCCATCCTTTGTAAGTCAACTGTACATGTCCATAAATATGTATGGTGTCAAAATCACTTTTCGTCAGCAGTGAAGGTGCGAATTTAAAAGCATCAGACTCATACACCGGCCAGGTAGCGTTATTAGACCAATCTGACTTTGTAAATGTGTTTGTGTTAAACTTATCCGGCGAGAATGCATACAGTGTTCTGCCATAAGCATCAGTAATGTATTGGGTGACTGCATCACCTGCTACATACGCGCTGGTATAGTTTACACCATCATTACCTACCAGCTGTGCATTCACCAGCATCACGCTGTAATCAGGTTTTGCCACATACCAGATGTTACCAATTTTTTCACCCAGCGTTAGCTTTGGCAAAGTATCTTTTACATAATAATACAATGGCCATCCTTTGTAAGTAGTTTGTTTTAAACCATCACGTCTTACGATTGTAGCGAAATCTGAGGTGTGCAGACTTGTATCAGTCAGGCTCAGATTAGCATTGTAAAAAACCGGCCATACAGCCAGACAGCCACCTGTGCAGGTAGAGGTATCGCCTGCATCTTTCGTATAAAAATACAGGGTTCTGCCTGCACTGTCTGTCAGCACTTTTCCTAAAGTCGCATCTGCAGACACCTGTACTTTTGCTACAGGTGTTTCAGGAGGAGTAGTTGTGTTGTTGTCATCCTTACTACAAGCTGTGAGGAATGCACACGATATTGCTGCTACAGCGATCAGGATAGATGTTTTAGATTTCATCTTTTTACGGTTAAATGATTAAATATGGATGTGCACTCCGAAAATGTAATACGGTAATTGAATTCAAAAGGTTGCCTTAGGTGAAAAAAATAATTTATTTCTCCTGGAAATAATACCTTCTATGCCCCTCGCAGGTGATTACCGCCTTGCAAAATCGCATTTGCCGAAAGCGATTTTTTCGCTTGTAAAAAAAAATGTGTACACTTGCTTCAGAATTCTAAACTATGCAACCAGTTCGCGAAGTCATTATCATAGGTGGTGGACTGGCAGGCCTTACCTCCGCTATTCATCTGTCAAAAGCAGGGTTGCATGTAACTGTCATCGAGAAGCATTCCTACCCCAGGCACAAAGTATGTGGTGAGTACATCTCAAACGAAGTATTACCTTATTTACAATGGCTGGGTGCCGACCCTGCTGAACTGTTGCCTGCCCTGATTGAAAGGGTATGTATTTCCACAGTTTCCGGCAAAAAGGTGGAGACCCGTCTTCCTCTCGGGGGGGTCGGTATCAGCCGTTACGCATTGGATGCATTTCTAATGGGAAAGGCAGTGAACAATGGTGTCAACCTTCTACAGGATACGGTCATTAACATTTCTTTTGTAAATGAACAGTTTGCAATCGAAACGGTAGCAAACGGTACATTGTTTGCCGCACATGTAATCGGCGCTTATGGCAAGCGGGCCGCCCTCGACCAACAGCTGAACAGGGATTTCATTTCCCGGAAATCTCCCTGGCTGGCAGTCAAAGCGCATTATCAGGGTCCTTTCCCCGACGGACTGGTGGCATTGCATAATTTCAGAGGTGGTTATTGTGGGGTATCAAAAATAGAAGATAACATTATCAATATCTGCTACCTCGCAAGTTATGAGACCTTCAAAAATTATAAGAATATCGACGACCACCGCCGGGAAGTACTATACGAAAATCCCTATTTAAAAGAGATCTTTTCCAATAGTGAACCGCTCTTTGAGCGGCCATTGACGATCAGCCAGATCTCTTTTTCAGAAAAGGAAAAAGTAGATCGGCATATATTGATGACGGGTGATACCGCTGGTTTAATTCATCCGCTTTGTGGCAATGGTATGGCGATGGCGATAAGTAGTGCCCAGCTGGCGGCTCAGCAAATTTTACAGGGGCAGCCGAGGGCGATATTGGAAAGAGAATATACGCGGCAGTGGAATCAGCAGTTCGCTAAACGTATGAAGGCCGGTAGCTTGCTTTCATCTATATTCACGCATCCATGGCTTTCCGGAATGAGCATGAGAACAGTGGTTGCAATGCCTGCATTATTGCCATTCATCATCAGGCAAACGCATGGAAAGCCGTTAACAGTGTAGTATAAAAAATTAATGATCAATACCAGTCAAAGAACATCCGCACCTGAGAGCATGGACGACTTCCAGATGGAAGGAGACAGCCTGCGACAAACACTTGATGAAATAGCACGGATCAACCAGTTACTTGGAGGTAACCGTATTACAGTTCAGGGCGTAAATCAGTTACTGCAATCCATTCCTATAAGCAATACCGTTAGTATAGCAGATGTAGGTTGTGGGAATGGAGATATGTTGCGTATACTGGCAGATTGGGCGCGCAAAAAAGGGCGCTCTGTACAGCTGAGGGGGATCGATGCAAACTGTTTTACCATCGAACATGCCATTACATTGTCCGCAGGTTATCCTGAAATTAGTTATCATTGTACAGATATCTTTTCTGAAGAATTTACTTACAGTGAATATGATATTGTATTGTGCACATTGACCTTACATCATTTTAGCGAGGCAGCAATAAAAAACTTATTGCAACTGTTACAGCGCAATGCAAGGATAGGGATAGTGATCAATGACCTGCATCGTAGTAAAGTAGCTTATTACCTGTTTTGTCTGTTTAGTTTTGTGTGGGGATTGGGGCCGATGGCAAAGGAGGATGGACGCATTTCTATACTGCGTGGTTTTAAAAGAAAGGAGCTGATCGCGCTGGCAACATCGTTAAATATCGTTCAATATACCCTCAGGTGGAAATGGGCTTACCGCTACCAGTGGATAATATCAAAATTATGAGTGTAAAAATTCAGTCGGTAGCAAAGGCTTTGCCACCATATACCCGTACTACAGAAGAAATTATGCCTTTCCTGGATATTTGGTTGTCCGGACAGGAGGAGCGCTTTGCCAGGAAGGTGAAGAAGATCTTTGAGAATGCGGCGGTGGAGAGGCGATATTCTATTATGGGGCCGGAAGATGTGTTTAGCAAAACCAGTTTTGAGGAGAAGAATGATCTGTATGTCAGAGAAGTGATCAAACTGGGAAAGGAATGTCTGGAAGGGGCGCTGGCTAAGGCGGGTTTATCGCCTCAGTCATTGGATTACATTATTACAGTGAGTTGTACGGGTATCATGATTCCTTCGCTGGATGCTTACCTGATCAATGCGTTGCAATTAAAACAGGATATTATACGACTTCCCGTAACGGAAATGGGTTGTGCGGCAGGGATCTCCGGAATGATTTACGCCAAGAAATTTTTGCAGGCAAATCCGGGTAAGCGTGCGGCGGTTATTGCGGTAGAGTCGCCTACGGCTACTTTTCAGCTGGAAGATTTTTCCATGCCGAATATTGTGAGTGCGGCGATCTTTGGAGATGGGGCGGCTTGTGTGATATTGTCTTCTCATCCTGATGATGAGGGGCCGGAGATATTAGGGGAGGAGATGTATCATTTTTATGAGGCAGAACACCTGATGGGATTTCGTTTGACGAATACGGGTTTGCAAATGGTGTTGGATGTGGAAGTACCAAATCAGATAGCGGCGCATTTTCCTGAGATCATACATCCTTTTTTGGCAAGGAATGGGTTTACGATAGATGAGATCCAGCATTTTATATTTCATCCCGGGGGAAAGAAGATTATACAGACGGTGGAGGAGTTGTTTAAGGATCTGGGGAAGAATATAGATGATACGAAGGAGGTGTTAAGGGCGTATGGGAATATGTCGAGTGCGACGGTGTTGTATGTGTTGGAAAGGTTTATGGACAGGAAGGTGTCGGAAGGGGAGAAAGGGTTGATGTTGAGTTTTGGACCGGGGTTCTCGGCGCAGCGGATTTTGTTGCAATGGTAAGGCTATTGTTTAAAATCATTATTTTAGCAATAAAGGAAGTATTTCAGTACTAGTATAATGGCAAACGAATTCAGCGATCATCATTATTGGGCGATCATTCTTGGTGGTAGTTCGGGCCTTGGCCTTGCAGCTGCTCAAAAACTTGCTGCTCATGGTATGAATCTGTGTATTATTCATCGTGATCCCGGGGTAGAGATGGAAAAGGTGAATGCCGGGTTTGAAGGGATAAGAGAGATGGGGGTGCAGGTGATTACTTTTAATGCAGATGTGACCCGCGCAGATAAGCGTATGCAGATATTGGAGCGTTTGGAGAGTAGTATGGGAGAAGAGGGGAAAGTAAGATGTTTGGTGCATAGTATTGCGAGAGGGACGCTGAAGGCGATGGTGACGGCAGGTGTGAGTAGCAGTGATCGTCTCAACGTTAGGGTCCTTGATAATGGCACTGCATCCAGCATTGACAGTGATAAGATCAAAGCCATGCCTCCTGCCAGCGGAGCGACCCTCAATACAGATGATTTTCGCATTACCCTCGATAGTATGGCCTACAGCCTCTATGATTGGGTAAAAGATGTGTCTCTCAGGAACCTGTTTGCTACTGACGCCCGTGTACTATCCTTCACCAGCGAAGGTAGTCACCGTGCATGGAAGCATTACGCTGCCGTATCTGCCGCCAAAGCGGCACTGGAAGCCATCAGCCGGAATATTGCCCTGGAATTCGCGCCCCTTGGCATTCGTGCAAATTGTATCCAGGCAGGTACTACTAATACCCGTTCCCTGCAACTTATACCCGGTAGCGATCAATTGATCGCCTGGAGCGAAGCCCGCAGTCCTTTCCAGCGGCTCACGACCCCCGAAGATGTAGCTAATGTTGTTTACCTTTTATGTAAAGATGAAGCTGCCTGGATCAATGGCGCTATCATTCCAGTGGACGGAGGCGCACATATATGTTAGATCATGACTACACACGAGATACTTCATTTCCTGCCTTATTCTCCGCCATTCCTATTTGTGGATGGGTTGGATTATATTGATTGTGATAAGGTGGTTGGGCATTTTACGTACCATGCAGACATGGATTTTTATAAAGGACACTTTAAAGGATTTCCGGTTACCCCAGGGGTTGTACTTACCGAGACGATGGCACAGATTGGCCTGGTATGCCTTGGTATTTATATCAAAGGTGGTGTTCCTGAAGGCTCTGGTATGGCGTTTGGGTTGACGGCTACAGAAATCGAGTTTATGCATCCAGTGTTTCCGGGAGAGAAGGTAACGGTGACTTCTGAGAAGCAGTATTTCCGGTTTGGGAAATTGAAGTGTAAGGTGAGTATGCGGAATGAGGCTGGGAGGGAAGTGTGTGCAGGGGTTATTTCCGGGATGTTGATTGCAAAGCCATTCGCTGAATAACAGCAATAAAACAAATTATGAGCAATAGAGTTGTCATCACGGGTTTAGGCGTAGCCGCTCCAAACGGAGTAGGCATACCAGCTTTTACAGAAGCCCTTAGAACCGGCACCTCTGGCATCCGCTATGATCCTCAACTGGCTGAATTACAATTTTCCTGTCAGATAGCCGGTAAGCCGGAAGTATCTGATGAATTGCAATTACAATACCTTGATCCGCTTGAGCTCCGGAATTTTAATAGCAACGGTATCTTATATGGGCTGATAGCTGGCATCGATGCATGGAGAGATGCAGGCCTCCAACCAACCGAAGGTCCCGACCCTGATTGGGACAGCGGCATCATCTTTGGCGCCGGCTCCTCCGGCCTGGATAAACTAAGAGAAGCCATCTATAAAGTAGATGCCTTACAGGTAAGAAGACTCGGCAGCACCGTTGTACTACAAACCATGGCCAGTGGCATCAGCGCCTGGCTGGGAGGTAAACTGGGCCTCGGTAACCAGGTCACGACAAATTCCTCTGCCTGTACCACCGGTGCTGAATCTGTGCTCATGGCATTTGAACGTATCAAAAACGGGCAGGCAAAAAGAATGATCGCAGGTAGTACCAGCGATGCCGGACCTTATATCTGGGGTGGATTTGATGCACTGAAAGTATGTACCTATAAACATAACGATACTCCTACCCAGGGTTCACGACCCATGAGCGCTTCTGCCAGCGGGTTTGTACCAGGCAGTGGGGCCGGAGCGTTATTATTAGAATCTCTGGATAGCGCTCTGGAAAGAGGGGCTGCCATCTATGCAGAAATATTAGGTGGTCATGTCAATTCCGGCGGACAAAGAGGCGATGGCACTATGACAGCTCCTAACAGCGTAGCCGTGCAACGTTGCATTACCCAGGCCATGGCCCAGGCAGGTATTACAAGTAGTGATATAGACGCTATTAATGGTCACCTGACCGCTACCAGCAAGGACTCGCTGGAAATTGAAAATTGGAGTAAGGCGCTGGGTCGTGCAGGAAAAGAGTTCCCTTATATCAATGCCCTGAAAGGAATGATAGGACATTGTCTGAGTGGGGCCGGGAGTATAGAACTGGTCGCTGCTGTGTTGCAACTGAAAGAAGGCTTCCTTTTCCCGAATATCAATTGTGAAGACCTGCATCCTGAAATCAGTGCTATTATTGATGAAGCCTGCGTTCCCCGTGAATTAATAAATGTAAATTTAAATATCATCGCCAAGGCAAGTTTTGGATTTGGAGATGTCAATGCCTGTGTAATCTTGAAAAAATATATCAATGGATAAAGAAACCTTAATTGCCGAGCTGAAAGCTATTGTAAAGCCTTATGCAAAAGACGAAGAAGCACTGGCGAATATTAATGAGAATACAGATTTTATTAATGATCTGAAAATTAATTCTGCCAATCTGGTGGATGTGATATTGGATGTGGAGGAGAAGTATAATATTGTGATTGATAATGAATCTATGGAGAAAATGGTGAATGTAAAATCCGCCATAGAAATCATAGAAACGAAGCTGGCATGATGGGGGCTGGTGTCACGGATAACAGGATTGTAAGTGATATCAAAGCTGGCATGATGGGGTCTGGTGTCACAGATAACCTGATTGTAAGTGATATCAAACCTGGCATAATCAGCACAGGTATCACAGATAACCTGATCATAAATAATATCAAGATCCCCTTAATCGGTAATGATATTATAGACCTGCGCACTGCCGCTGTGGAGAGTAATTGGCGAAGACCCAATTACCTCTCCAAAATTTTTACCCCGGAAGAGCAATCTTTAATCAAAGATGACAAAACAGTCTGGTGGTTATGGAGCGCTAAAGAATCAGTGTACAAAATTATAAACAGGGCTACTTTACAACGCCGCTATGCGCCATTGTCTATTACCTGGTTCTCTGAAAATATATTTAAGTATGAAGGGGAGAAGTTTTTTATTAAAAGTGAAATTACTGACGAATTCATCCACACCATTGCTGTCGCAAATCCTGAATTATTTCCACAATTAGAGGTGTGTAAAGATCCCACGATTAAATACTATAAAGATGAGAATGGTATGCCCATGATAGATAATCAACCTGTGTCAATCAGCCATCATGGGCGTTATTGGGCGATGGTAAAACAAAAAATATTTAAAGCTATCTTACCTGTCTAACTGCATGGTGGGCCATCTCTTCACACGCAGCAGCACACTTCCTACACGCTTCCGCACACTCCCTGCAATGCTCCATACCCATATCCGCATGTCGCTGGCACTCGTCCGCACAAGCATGACATACCTCCGCACATAAATTACAAACCTGCTCACTAAACTGTCCATTCAAACTCATCACCTCTGCCGCCATTCGGCATATAGCTGCACACTCTAAATCTAAGCGGATACAGCGGCGCAAATTTATTACATTCGCCTCATTCAAACAGGATGAAGCGCAATAATCACATGTGTTGGCACATTCCATACATGCATTGATGCATTCCTGGTATTGTTGTTCATTCATCATGGTGGTAATATTTTTAAGAAAGGAGTACAATAACAATGCCCCGAACAAATGTCAACGAAGCCGACATTTGTTCGGGGCTGGAAAGAATGATCGTATTACGGATTAATCCGATCATTCCTTATTATCTATTCGCTCACTTATCTATTTGGTCCTTTATCTATTCGCTCCCTGTCGCTCCAACATCCACCCCGGATACTCCGCCGCCAACTTACTCACCTCATCCAATTGCTTCAACTCTTCCTCACTCAGCACCACATCCACCGCTGCTATATTATCGGCCAACTGATCCGGACGCTTCGCCCCGATTATCACCGTCGTTACTACCTTCTGATGCAGCAACCACGCCAATGCCAATCTCGCCACAGAAACCTGCTTACTATCCGCTATCTCCTGCATCACATCCAATATATCAAACGCCTTCTCCTTATTCACCGGTGGAAAATCAAATGCCACTCTCCTCGACCCCTCCGGCCCCTGCTGATCCCGCTTATACTTCCCACTCAATAACCCTCCCGCCAGCGGACTCCACACCATCAATCCTACCTGCTGATCTAATAACAAAGGCACGATCTCCCTTTCCAGATCCCTTCCCGCAATGGTATAATACGCCTGTAAAGAAACAAAACGAGCTACCTCTTTATATTGGGAATAAGATAACGCTTTCATCAATTGCCACGCTGCCAGGTTACTCGCACCGATATAGCGCACCTTACCACTCTTTACCAGCGTATCCAGTGCACTCAGCGTCTCTTCTAATGGCGTCACCGGATCAAAGCCATGTATCTGGTAAAGGTCTATATAATCCATCTGCAACCTTTGCAAGCTCTGATCCACCTGCTGCAAAATATGCTTCCTCGTCAACCCTACCTGATTCGGTCCAGGCCCCATTCTCCCTCTCACTTTCGTTGCTATCACCAATTCATCCCTATCCAACCCCAGCTGCCTGATCGCCTTTCCTGTCAGCTCTTCAGACAGCCCTTCTGAATATACATTTGCAGTATCAATAAAATTGATTCCCGCATCTACCGCGCTTTTTATCAACTCATTCACCCCATCCTGCTCCACTTGCCCGATAGCCGTCCATATGCCTTTGTCCTTGCCACCAAAGGTCATAGTACCTAAACAAAGCTCTGATACCTTAAGGCCGGTATGGCCCAGTAAATTGTATTTCATATCCTAATTTAAAAGAAAAACCCTCTGCGAAATGCAAAGGGTTTTTACTATTTAAAAAGATATCAAACCTTAGTAAGTCTGTTCAACTCTTCCCACTCTTCCATCTTCTCCAATCCCTTCTACCACTACTCTAAAATGTGAAGAAGGAATATCATTATTGTAGAAAGTCAATGTCGCCGTATGCGTAATAGAATCTATCGCTACATTCGGATTCCAGTACAGTGTGAGTCGTTTATCAGGCAGACTGTAAATTTCCTTACGCTGGCTGTAATCAGGAGCATAGAACTCTTTCACAATGCTATAACCTGCTTTTCTGTACAGCTCAAATCCTTTCACACCATCTGCACCCTGATTATCACCACCTTTTTTGGTGTAAATCGCAATCGCACCATTAGAGCCGCCACCGACACCGCCCATAAACGGAGGTCTGAATACTTTTACCAGCGCAATATCATTGATATTGATCGTGGCCAGCATACTCTTATCTGTTGGCATTTCATTCAGGTAAAGGGTAGGCGTACCACCTCTCCACGTCATACTTGGATTGTTATAATCCCCTGTGATCTGCAATCCCGCTACTCTTGACTGTAAATATTGGAATACGTTCAGCGCAGTCGGCGTTTCTTTTGTCAGGTCAAAGCTATATCCATTGTCAGACGTGAACATACCTGATACATAGCGACTCTCTGTGGTCTGTACCTGTGTTACCTTACGCTCTGTTACATTAAATTCTTTCAGCAATATAGAACGGCTGGCGATTGACTTGGCGATACGACCATTCTCATACGCCGTATTCAGGTAAGCGCTCAGCATATTGGCATCCATTACCACTGGGTTCTTCGTTGCATACGGGGTCTTCACCGGTACACTGTTGTCAAAGAAGTGGTTATTGAATTTCACAATCACATTGCTATATCGTTTCATTTTATCATTACCCTGGTAGAAGATGTTCACTGTATCCATGAACTGTAAACCATCCAGCACAAAGTCCCCTTTATTATCTGTAGGTGCAGATGCAAAAGAGGTGGTGCTATCCAGCGGGTTCTTGATAATGAAATCTACCTTTCCATTTGCCATTACAATGCTACCATTATTGGCATACGCACTACCTTTCAGACGGATACCCTGCTCATAAGGATAGCGGATATTCGGCATGGTATCGTTCAGGATCTTGTTCCATACGAACCTTCTCCATCCATGGGTCAGCATCACCAGGTCCAGTGCATGCAGGGTAGTGGCGGAAGTATCTTTGAAATACCAGGAAGGATTATAAATATATCCTTTCAGGTCAGATGTAAGCAGAATGTTGGAGACGATGTTGTTCTCGTCAATTGCCGGGTGAACCTTATCGGCATCTGTGATAGAAACGGAGAGGCTGGTGGCCATTCTCTCAGGTACCAGCAGCTCAATGGTGCTCTTTTCTCTTTCTTCCCTTCCGATGTTAGCATTTTGCAGACTTAGGTCCAGCTGATCGTTCTTGCGAACAAATACCAGTCTTTCAGACAATGGTACCCCCTGACTGTTGAAGAGGGTGATCTGCAGGATGCCACTAGGCAGCTGGTTGGTAGGGATAAAACCGCTGATACGGCCTTCAGATACTTTCAGCATGGCCCGGTATACCATCTGGTGCTGCATTTGTGCAAAGACCATGAGTTCATCGTACGCAGTATCCAGGGTATTGGCGAGGGTGGTCTGGTAAAAAATGCGCGCCCCCCGGTTGAACACTTTCAGCATGGCGCCTTTGCCACTGGCCGCTGGCAGGGTAAATTCCTTGCTGCTGCCGTCCGCACTCTGCATCTGTGCTTTGTAAGTTAGTCCCTTGGCAGGTTCCAGGTCAAAACTACCCATGCCATCGTGTTCTGATTTGATCTGTGCCACTACTTTACCTTTACTATCTACGATCTTACCATCTACCTCTGCAGGATAGCCATCTGCCTTGAGGGCTTTGAATGCCACGGTGCTGCTTACACCGTTCATCAGGCTACCACCTTCGGGGAAGAACTGTACAGAGAAGTCGTTGCTTACGATCGCGGTACTAGTATCCAGTTTCTGCAAAGCATTACGTTTGCGGCTATCGTAGATGGCAATATTTTTATAAAACAGGTAATCTGTGTCATAGTTGAGCATCCAGGCGGTGTAGGCACGGAGCTGGTAGTTACCTGCAGGAAGGGTGTCCGGTAGCACAAAATTGCCGGATGCACCAGCGCCACCCACAGGCAGCAGTTTTTTCATTGCGATACTTCCTTTCTTATCCAGTAATTCCACGTACAGGTTGGTCGCGGTCAGGGAAGGCTGGTTCTGCAACATCACATATGCTTTGAACCAGATGGTTTCTCCGGTAGCATAATAATCTCTATCTACATGCAGATAGACTTTCTCCTGCGGATTACGTTTGGCAAATTCTTCCAGCGCTTTCATTACCTTTTCAGGCAGCCCATCTATCGGCAGACTGGCGAAAATCGAGCAAATTCCAATCACACAGGCTGGGATGATCCATTTTAACCGGGTGTACTTTCTATTCGTTATAGAGGCCATGCGGAACTTATTTATTACACTGCAATATCAATAATATGTGATAAATATACTAAGATGATGTTTTTAAATGGACGAATAATTACAGGATTGGTTTTTATTAGTAAAATAAATAATTTATATAATGAGTAAAATTAATCTCTTTTGGCCTGCCGCAGGCCATCCACACACGAAAAAAAAGCATTCACCCAAAGGCGAATACTTTTTTAAAGGGTATTTAAATTTTCACCCGTACTTTAAAAAGATTACCGGACAAACTCCTACTGAATATATGCGTAATCTGGCCGGGGTGGTTTAAATTTGCCTCATGTTTGAAGCACTTGACCAGTTCGTCTCGAAATACATAAAACTCACTTCCGAGGAAACTGAAATCTTTCATTCCCTTTTGGAATTCAAAAAGGTAAAGAAGAAACAATTCCTGCTTAGAGAAGGGGAGATCTGTCAGTTTGAAGCATTCATCCTGAAAGGATGTATCCGTACCTATTATGTAGATAAAAGCGGTACAGAGACGATATTGAACTTTGCTGTAGAAGGGTGGTGGGTCAGTGACCTCAGCTCTTTTTCGGAACAACAACCTTCCTCACAGAACATAGAAACGCTGGAAGATAGTGAGCTGCTCGTCATCAATTTTGAAAATAAGAAGATTCTATTTGATGTGATCCCTGCCTTTGAAAAGGTGTTTCGTATATTGGTACAGCGCTCACTGGGTGTAATGCAACAACGCTTTTATGCAACTCTTACCCAGACTGCAGAAGAGCGCTATCTGGCTTTTATTGACAAATACCCTCAAGTCGTACAGCGGGTACCACAACACCAGATAGCGCGATATATTGGTGTATCACCAGAGTTTCTCAGTAAGGTAAGGAGCACGATGTATAAAAAACCGTAAAGGAGGATTTAAATACCAGGGTATATCATGTCGCTTACTTAATACCAGGAGGAACCTGTACAAGTGGCTCCCGGGCTTACTTAAATACCAATGCATTCGCGGTTTCCACCTCATCCTGACTCACGGTGTGGCCCATACCCGGATACACTTTTACAGTAATATCCGCGCCCATTGTTTTCATGATCGTTTCACTCTCACGAACCCTTGTCACCGGTACATGCATATCCGGATCGCTGCTGCCGATGAACACTGGTGTGCCGGCAAAGTCTCCGTTATAATTAGACATCTCTAGCGAAGCGCCAATCAGACCACCGGTGAAAGCCACCACGCCACCATACTGCTGTGCATGACGGGTTACGTATTCCAGCGTAAGACAGGCCCCTTGTGAAAAGCCCATAAAGTAGATGTTGGTTGCCGGAATGCCTGCGGCAATTACATCGGCTACAATAGATTCCAACACCGTAATAGCACTGCTCAATCCCGGTTCATTCTGCGCCACCGGCGCCATAAATGAATAAGGATACCAGGTATGCCCACTTGCCTGAGGGGCAAGCAATGCATAATCGCCTACATTCAGATAAGTAGCCAGGGAAATGATGTCCTGTGCACTCGCCCCACGTCCATGTATCATGATCAGGGCCTTCTTTGCCTGAGTGAGCGGCACTCCTGCCGTCACTATATTTTTCTGATGCGTCATTATTATCTCCTTTTTTGCTGAAAAAGGGTATCCTTTTTCATAACTGTTCTTTATTGCTGCAACCAGATATCTGCGTATTCTTCCGGATGCCTTTTGAACTGTGCCTGTACATACATACACAAAGGCCTTACCTTCAGTTTATGCTCCCTCGCATAAGCTACCATCGCATTCAGCAGGTGTTTGGCCAGTCCTTTACCTTCCTGTGTATGATGTATTTCAGTGTGAAAGGCAGTAAGCACTTCTCCATCAATCCCAATCATCATCTCACCTACCTGTTCGTTATCCAGCATCAGGTAAAAAGCACCATGATTTTTCTGGTTAAGTCTGATTACAACTTCCTCCATAAATATTGTTTAAAAGGAGGGAATATTTGCTAATCAGGTAGTACCTTCCAATAATAAAGGATTACCTGATCAACAACTATCCCCTGCCAATATTATTTATTTTAAAGCGGGTAATACCTTCTCAATTTCATCTTTCATCGCCCTGTACTGTGCAGGCAATTTCAAATCCTGCCCCAGTTCTGCCAGCGGCTCATCCACAGTAAAACCTGGATTATCTGTTGCTAATTCAAACAACACGCCACCTGGCTCTCTGAAGTAAAGAGAGAAGAAATAATCCCTGTCAATCTTCGGTGTGATGTTCAATCCTTTCTTCATCACTTTCTCACGGAACTTCATCAGGATCTCATCATTCTCCACACGGAAGGCCACGTGGTGATTGGTACCTGCTGCATTTCTACCTGCCGCTTCTTTTGGAGATTCAATCAGATCTACGATATTCGCGTTACCAATTGCATCCGTTACAAAGCGATGTCTGTTGCCTTCCACACCCTGTGGCTGATAACCTAAAATCTCTGTCAACACAGTCGCTGTGGGGCCAATGCTACGCAAATTTAAAGTCACATTGTGAAAACCTTTTGTTGCTTGTGCAGCCTTTACATCCGCAGTTTCCCATGCTTTACGATCATCCACATGCTTAGGTACGATCAGGTTCAGTTTCAGTCCATCCGGATCTTCCAGCGGAAGGTACAATTCACCAAAGCGTTCTGCAATTTCACCATGCTTCACACCTTTTTCTTTAAAGCGTGCTGCCCAGAACTCAAGGCTACCTTCAGGTACAGCATACCCGATTTCAGTAGCCATACCGGTACCGGTAGTACCTTTGCCAATGCCCTCCCATGGGAAGAAAGTAAGAATAGTGCCGGGTGTACCTGTTTCATTACCAAAATAGAAATGGTAAGTACCCGGATCGTCGAAGTTCACGGTCTTTTTTACAAACCGTACTCCCAGTATATTGGTATAAAAGTCAAGATTCCGCTTAGCGTTGTCCGCGATTGCAGTAATGTGGTGCAATCCTAAGATTCTATCTTCCATAAATGTCGATTTTTAAAAGTTGAATATGTTGTAACCTTCGGCCAATAAGGTAGGGCTAGTAATTCAGGGTGCCGAATAAACCATTTTTATAATCTTCAATGGCCTGGTCTACATCTGCCATTGTGCTCATTACAAAGTTATCTTTTGCTGCTACTGGCTCGTCTATGACTTCGCCGGAAAGGAAGAGCAGCTGCGTATCTTCCGTAGTGGTGATGGTAAATTCATCACCTGTTTTATCGAATACAATTAAATGATGTTCTGCTACTTCAGTCACCTCATTCACTTTCACACTTCCATGCGCGATATATACGAGCGTCCAATAATTTGCGACTACATTAAATGTTAAGGTTTTGCCAGCTGGCACCTCGCCCACAGCGGATATAACCGGTGTATAAGAAATATTTACCGGACCGGTTTTTCCATCAAAATTACCACTCACCAATCTCAAATAATCCAATACGATTGGCATTGCTGATTTATGCGCAAACTGGTATTTAGGATCATCCCATTTATTCGCTGCAGGCACATTCACCCATAACTGTAAAATCTCCTCCACACCACCATTACGGTGTTCCTGTTCTGAAGGGCCTTCGCTGTGAAGGATCCCTTTCCCGGCAAACATCCACTGTGCATCGCCTGCATTCAGCAACTGATCATTGCCAAAACTATCTTTGTGGTGTGCCTGTCCCTGTAGCTGAAAAGTAACAGGCGCAAAACCTCTGTGCGGATGCGGATGAATACGGCTGTCAGATCCTTTTGGAATCACATCAGGACCGCCATGGTGCAATACGATAAAGGGGCTTGCAAACCGGAAATCCGCATGTGGCAAGGGTTGTAACACCGTCTGCGTAGCAGTGATGTTTTTGCTCCTGCCATCCAGGATATGGGTAATGTCCTTTTTCATAAATTATCATTGATCTAAAAGATATAAAATTTCGCTCCTCAGCAACTTCCTGCCATGATCTCATTTATCTCTGATCTAAAAGATATAAAATTTCGCTCTCAGCAACTTCCTGCCATCATCTCATTTATCTCTGATCCAAAAGATATAAAATCTCGTTCCTCAGCAACCCGCTGCCACCACCATAATGTCTGGTGATGATGGCAGCAGGGGCAAGGGCTGACAACCGTTCCCTCAGCGCTGTCTCCTCTTCAGGAGAAATTCCTGCACACAATAGAATGATGTCGTATGGTGCGTTTAGCAAGGCCTCGTACGCTGCTTCATCTGTTGTCACGGCCTGTCCGGACCAGTCTTCAGGAGCATTCAGCAATCGCTGCATCACTGTCATGATCTCTTCATTGCGTCCGATTGCGAGTATGTTAGTATGCCCGGTTGTCATAGTGCAATGTTTTTAAACCAGTTTGGTAAATTCAGACAGTGGCTTCCGTGTTCTTGGCGCCAGCTCTCTTGATTTGTAAGGTTCTTCAAGTTTCTCTGCATCGTCTCTGCGACCCAGGCTGATGATCACCAGTGGTTCTTCAGTCGCCAGCAGTTCCAGTGATTCAGCAATTTGCTGTTTGTGGAAACCTGCCATCACGTGACCATTGATGCCCATGCTATCTGCCTGTAACAGCAGGAACGCGTTGCTCATACCAGTGTCGTGTGCATAGTAGTGATTCTTCTGTTCCAGGTCAGGCAGTTCTTTGATACCTATGCTCAGTACCAGTGCTGCTGCATTCTTTGCCCATGGCTGGTTGCCCGGCATCAGTGCAGAATACAGTTTGTCAAAACCCGGTGTACCTGCTAATGCGTATACGTATCGCCATGGTTGTGAGTTGTTCGCACTTGGTGCCCAGCTGGCACCTTCCAGGATGGTCAGTACTTCTTCTTCCGTCACTGGTGTACCAGAGTAGGAGCGGGGGCTCCAGCGTTCTTTGATTAAATCCAATACCTTGTGTGATGTCTGTGCGATCTTAACTGATGATGACATAAAAGAGAATTTTGCAAAGTTATAGCCCACATTATTAGCGGGGCTGATTAGTATTTGTATAATTTACGGTTTTAAAGGTACATCCATCAGCAATATTTCCGCATCGCTTTCTAAAGCCGTCAGCAAAAAACTGTCTGTATCCCATATACCAAAGCCATCTCTCGCATCCAGTGCCTGTCCGTTTATGTTGAAGCGACCTTTAATCACGAATGCATATACGCCATTGCCTGGTTTTTGAATGTGGTAGGTAGTAGAAAAGTCCTTATCGAAGCGACCTAAGTTGAACCATGCAGCCTGGTAAATCCAGGTACCTGCATCGTCAGGATAAGGGCTGAGGATCTGGTGCAACTGGTTCTTTTGTGTCAGATCGGGTGTGATCTGGTCATACCTTGGTGTCACATTCAGCTGGTTTGGAAATACCCAGATCTGAAGAAACTTGGCTGGCCGGTCGGCGTTAGCGTTGTATTCACTGTGGAATACCCCGGTGCCGGTGCTCATCACCTGGATGTCACCCTGTTTGATGATGATTTTGTTACCCAGGTTATCCTTGTGCTCCAGATCGCCTTCGATGGGAATACTGATGATTTCCATATTGTCGTGCGGGTGGGTGTCAAAACCACGTCCACCAGCTACGATATCGTCGTTCAATACCCTGAGGGCACCGAAACTCATTCTGTCAGGATTGTAATAACCTGCGAAACTAAATGTATGATGACTATCGAGCCAGCCGTGTGCGGCATGTCCTCTGGTAGTTGCTGTATGAAGAATTGTTTTTGCCATTGTATGTTTCATTTGTTGGAACAAATATCGAACTTTTTACTTGAGTAAACCATTAATCTGGATTAAGAAAATTGATATCTTTAGGCCCGTTTTACCCTAATACCTATATATGAAAGCTACATTGCTATTACTTGCTTTAGGCATATTGTTTTTGCAACACATTGTGGCCCAGCAGTATACGTTTGGAGTGGGCGCTAGTGGCGCCAATGAAAGTGAAATTTCCATTGTGCCCATGGGGGCCAACCGTTTTAATCCGGGGAGTTATATAGGGGGGGCCTATTCCACAGAGAATGGCTATACAGGGACGTTTAAAAATGTTACATATCAAAGCACAGGCGCCATCGTAAATGAAGGTGCAGGTTTTATAACGTGGAACTCCGGGTATATTATGCAAAAGGTATGACCCATGAAAAGCCGGATGTGCGTGGCGGGACAATTTCTTACTTATTTTAAATCAATACTTTACACCCAAAGATGAAAAAAGTTTTACTCCTGGCTGCAGTAGCCTTATTGTCCATGCAATCGTCTTTTGCCCAACATTTTAAGAATGGTTTTGGTGCGGGTATCTCAGTAGAAGATGCTCAGTACATGGATACCAAAGTTAATTTTACCTTTACCTATTCACCGGCTTTGTTTTTTGCTGAGCAGGAGAATACCTCTTTTTCTGTCGGTATTCCTATTAGCGTGGGCGTGAACGAGGGGTATTCGTCAGATTCCTATGATGGCTATTATTATAATAATACCAGCAGCATTGGATTTATGCTGGATATTCCTGTGATCCTGAACTTCAACTATGGAGCGGGTGCGGTGAAAGGTGGCCATAAGAAATGGGGGTTCTTTGCAGGTGCGGGTTATGGATATCACCTGTCTACCGATGAATATAGTGAGTATTATGATGACAATGGAAATTACAAAACTTCGGACAACAGTACACTGGGAGTGACTGGTAATGCGGGTTTCCGTATAGGTATGGGGCATCGCCGCCGGCATAACCTGGAAATCAAGTTCACTTATATGAAGGGGTTGACCAGTTACAGGCCAGATGTATATGGCGTAAACTGTATATTCAATTTATAACAATAAGAACGCTTCTGCTATTCAACAGCAGAAGCGTTCTTATTAATTATATGCGGCTTCTTCTGCCCATAACCAGTGAAATAACCAGCAGGATCAGGAAGATGAAGAAAATAATCTTTGCAATGCCTGCTGCACTGGCTGCGATTCCACCAAAACCAAACAAAGCAGCGACTAAAGCGATAATTAAGAATGTAATTGTCCAGCGTAACATAACTTTAAGATTTTATAATGAGTAAATGTATTGTCATGGTATATGAATCTAAAATAATGCCGGAGAAGAAAAGCAGTTCTGGAGGGTGATTTGGGAAAGAATGTGTGACCTAACTTCCACAAAGTATGTATCGGGACCCCATCAGTACGGTGAAACTACCCTTTTTTCTAAATATAGCATATTCCCTTATAGCAGGGGCTGCCTAATTCATCAATTTAGAAAAAGTTTCCATGGATTGTAAATTTTACAGCTGTCAGTGTTTATAAATTGTAAGGGTGTTCTATATTCAGATTGCCGGTAAGAGGGAATCGTAGGTACCTGAACGATAGGTAGCATGGCCGATATGCGGATATTATGGCCAATTAAAGATTTACTTTTTTGGAGGTGTCTATTTCCTATATTAACGGTATGTTTGGTACTGGTAACTAATTTACCATTTTTTTAGTAAGTGTCTTTTATTAATTTTACTCCCAGCAATGATTAGTAAAATAGGCTTCGACGTATTATTCAATAATGCCACGATTGGTATTATTGTAACAGATGAAAAGGGTAGGATTATACTCGCAAATCCTTTCCTGCTCAACCAATTTGGCTATAAAGAAGATGAGGTGCTGGGCCAGCTCATAGAGCTTCTTGTACCTACCCGTTTTCAGCACCAGCATGTTCACCACAGAGATGGTTTCAATAAGCATCCCCGGAATCGTCCTATGGGCGCCGGTCTGGAACTTTTTGGCCGTCGTAAGGATGGGAGTGAGTTTGCTGTGGAGGTGAGTCTTGGTAACTATGTTACCGATGGCGGCCACTTTGTGATCGCCTTTGTGAGCGATATTTCTGCCCGCAAGGCTTCAGAGCAGGCACTCATTAACCTCAATGCAGAGCTGGAAGCGAAGGTAGATGAACGTACCAAGGCGCTTAGTGAGATGTTGGAGAAGGAGAAAGGGCTGAATGAATTGAAGTCGCGGTTCGTAACCATGGCGTCGCATGAATTCAGAACCCCACTGAGTACGATCCTTTCTTCGATCTTCCTGATTGCCAGGTATGAGACTACGGAGGAGCAGCCCAAGCGGTATAAGCACATAGAGCGGATCAAATCGGCCGTGAATATGTTGACGGATATTCTGAATGATTTCCTATCGGTAGGGAAGATAGAAGAAGGAGCGATACAGGTACGGTATTCGGAATTTGATATCAGGGCGCACATAGAGAATATTATCAGCGAACTCGTTGGACTGCTCAGACCAGGGCAGGAAATAGAATATGACCATATAGGGAAGACGATACTGACGCTTGACCCGGTTTTAATTAAGCATATTATTATCAATTTATTGTCTAATGCGATAAAGTTCTCGCTAGGTGAAAAGCCGGTGGTGTTGACGACCACGTATGTAGGGGATGAGTTGGTGCTGTCTGTGAAGGATCATGGGGTGGGGATTTCGAAGGAGGATCAGCAACATTTGTTTGAAAGGTTTTTTAGAGGGGAGAATGTGTCGAATATACAGGGGACTGGGTTGGGATTGCATATAGTGGCGAAGTATACGGAGTTGATGAATGGGAGGATTGAGTGTATTAGTGAGTTGGATAATGGGACGGAGTTCCGGATTACGTTGAGATCACATAATTGATTGATATTTATAGATGTATGGCCCGGTAAGCCATCTTTTCGCGAGCCGGTCGTTAGGTATAGAAGTTTGTTTTATTTTAGGTTTGTTTGTTTTCGAATTTTCTCCGTTTAGCATTTACGCCAGTTTATCCCGGTTTATTTCCCTACCTCTTATCTTTTGCCTTTTGCTTCAAATACCCCCGGTTTACCTGGCAATGCCCCATTCCCCCTACTGACTGATCTTAAGCATCCTGCCCCCTGATTACTATCATTGCTGACCAATGACAGCCGTCCTAAATTTATCTCCTAAAGACGAGTAACCAGCCCTTTACGACCGACGCCATTTACGAAAATTACGAACTCATTAAAGCGACTACTATGCTTTTATCACAGTTAAATACGTGCACCATGGAAATTTATATCAGCGAAGAAGACGTGCTGCAAAATATCCAGGACAAGTTTCAGGAAGCATATCCTCATCTCAGACTGGAATTCTATAAGCACCCCCATGAAGCAGGGGAAGGATGTCCCCGCAATGAGAAGTGGCCATTGAATACCCCCATCGAAGATATTCGTATGATCCACAGCTTTGGCTGGATCGACATCAGTGAAGATCGAACCGTAGCTGAACTGGAAAAGAATTTTTACAGACAAATAGGCCTGTCTGTGCAAGTGCTGCGTCAGAGCGGTCTTAACTGGCTGCTCACCACACGTACCGATCACCTGACACTTAAGATACAGGATGAGATGGGAGCTGGGGTACTATAAGGACCTTTTGGTCTGAAATCAGGTACCAGCCTGCTATTACCACAAATAGGTTAAAGTGCTGAAATATAGGAACCTATAAACTGAAGAATAGGCTTCTATATGCAGAAAAAATCAAAAACGAATCAACTCATAAAATCGCTGTATCAAAGAGTGGGCAGCCCCCCTGCAGCCATGGCAAGGGCTGAACAGTAAGTACAAACCACTCAGCCCCTTTTCAGTAAAACGAAAGGGGCTGATCTTTTTAGAGACCAGCCCTGCATCGGGATTGCACCTTGTTACGATGGATTTTGGGTTAACATTGCTCGTCGTCGTCGTTGTTAAGATTTAGTCATAGGTATAGTGTGATATAGGTAATGAATGTGTTAGTTATTGCAGACAAACAATGCCTGGCTGGACATCCGCTGAGATGGCAGCTCATTGTTCACTACAATAAATGCCCTTTCCTTACATCCCAGGTACTCTCTCAACTCGGGCAGTGTATGATGTGTAAAGGTCACATCTCTGTAATGGCTGGTAAACCATTTTCCCAGTTCCTCCTCATGTGCAGTTAAGCACACTACGTTTACCGGCAGATCTTTCAGATCCGGGAACAGGTAAGTAAATTGTTTGATAGCGTTAATACTGGCAGCTTCACCGTCGTAGATGAATACCAGCTGGTCTAATCCTTCAAAATGTGAGGGCATTACCACAACAGGACATGCTGCACCATGCAGCGCTATACCATCGGGTTGTAGCAGTACCAGGTCTGCAAAACGGCTTTCTGCAACCACACCGGCACTTGTAATCACCGTATGAGGGTGCAGCGCTCCTACTATACTCCTCGCATCACATGCCTTTTTAAAACCGCTGGCAGCACTATTTTGCAGGAAAATACCCGTCAGTTTTGATTTAGATAACTGACAGATAAAACCGGCAAAATCCATTGCTTTGTTGCTTAGTTGCTGTGCGTCGGTTACAAAGAGAATCTTTTCCATAGTATAACTGGTTTTAACAAAGGTATTACCGACGTGAGCGTTTTTACATGATAGCGGTCAAGAATGAGGGTGATGTTCGTAAGGGGATTTTTCTACTTCAGAAGTCGATTTGTCTGGTTCAGGGAATTCCGTTTGTTGGTTCAATCATGATCAGGCAATTTTATGCTGCTTTAAAAAAAGTGTAACAATAAGCGTATATAACAGTTGTAGGTTTACGTAGTAAGCCGGGATATTCTTATCCCGGCTGTTTTACATTTTTATTTTAACAACTCCGCCAGCTTCTCTTCCAGCCTGGCACCTCTCAATCCTCTCGCTATTACCTTCCCATTGCTATCCAGCAGCAAGTTATCCGGCACGGCATGAATATCATACAACGTCGCCACCGGCTCTTCCCAGCCTTTCAAACTACTTACATGATACCATGGCATACCATCTTTTTCAATCGCCGCCTCCCACTTTTCGTGCTTGCTATCCAGCGATACACTAAGAATATTAAACCCTTTCTCATGATATGCCTGATACGCCTTCACCACATTCGGATTCTCTGCTCTGCAAGGTCCACACCAACTCGCCCAGAAATCCACCAATGTTACCTTACCTTGTTTTAACACCGTATATAGTGCCAGACTATCCCCTTTCAAGTCCGTAGAAGTAAACGCCGGCGCTTTCGCTCCGGGAGCCAGGTTGCGGGCAATGGAGAGTCTTTCGCCGAAGGCAATCCCTAAAGGTGTTTTACGCAACCACTCATCAATTCCCTCAAATAGCGGATTGTATTTCGTATAGTCTACTGCCGCCCCTGCCATATCACTAATGGTTTGCAATGCAATAAATGAATGCGGATGTGCTTTTACAAAACTCAATAAATAATTTGTGATGGAATCCTGCGTAGCTGCATAATCATCCTTTACTGTTTTTGCAAATGAATCACGCTGCGGACCTTTGGGGTATTTTTCAATCGCCAGGCGCAGCTCCATCATATGCTTGTTCAAAGGAATGATCACATTAGATCGCTCTTCATACACCGTATTCACTGGTCCGCCTTTTATTTTTGCGTACTTTAAAGAATCAGTACCAGTCACCCTGACCGTACCTTTCTCTACATAAATTTTGATAACATCCGGTACCTGTTTTTCATGTGTGAAATCGAGCTTCCGGATGTACATCAATGCTGGCTGTTCCAGGTTGAATCTGAGGGAAAATTTACCATCGTGCGCCACAATGGTATCATGCTTGTTGTCAACAAAATAGGTGAGGGAATCAATTCCTTTCCAGTTGGACATTTTACCTTCTACTTTGTAATCACCTTTTTGCGCAAATGCAAATGCAGGAAGGAGTAATAGTGTGAATAATAATCGCATGGTAGTAGCTTTTGTTAAATTATAACCTTCGTTTTGAGTTAAATTCGGATCACGCAGGGTGATAGGGAATAGTGTAATCATACCCTTTGTTTGGATTTAAGTTCGAATCACAGTGGATCTTTACAGACGGCAGAATGATTTTTTAATTATAACCTTCGTTTTGAGTTAAATTCGGATCACGCTGTATATCAGTCAATGGAAGAGGAAATAAGATATCCGTCGATGTCCAGCCTGATTTCACTGCACCGAAGATCGCATCTGCTTTTCCGCTTCTTTTTACATCCAACCATCTGTGGCCCAGTTCTGAGAATAATTCAATCCTTCTTTCGTGCAGAATGGTGTCTAATAATGCCTGTTGTGTAATACCTTCCATCATGAGTGGCAGGCCAGCTCTGTGCCTGATTGAATCTAAATCAGCGCTGGCGGATGCGATATTTCCTGCATGGGCATAAGCTTCGGCACGGATCAGGTATTGTTCACCCAATCTTAATAAGGTGGTATTTTCTGTTTTTGCAGTACCGGTTCCGAGAGATACTTTGTACTTATAAGGTGCATAGTAGGTGGCATTACTAATCGTCACTTTCGAGAGCCAGCTTGTTTTCCTGTTATCACCTTCTTCGAAACTGTTCAGGAGCGAGTTAGAAGCGAGGTGTGCTTTCAGGTTCACAAATACATAAGCATCCCATGTATACAGGTTGGTACCCGGCGATACGAGTTGTAAAATATTCTCCTTGCCGGCATTGAGAAATACATTGTTCAGTGGCTCTAATGCATAATAACCGGAGTTGATCACCGCAGTAGATTGTTCAATCGCTGCCTGCCATTGCTGGCGATACAGGTACACGCGGGCTAATAAGGCAGTGGCCGCCCATTTATTGGGTCTTACTCTATTGCCAGTGGCCGTGTAATTATTATCCAGACTACCTTGCGCTGTTTGTAAATCGGAAATGATTAAATTATAAACAGAATCTATGGAAGTGCGGGGCAGGTAAGTATTCGTGGTATAATCAGTGGTCAGTGGCATAGGCACAGGTCCATACAAATTCACTAAATAGAAATAATACAATGCACGGCAAAAGTGTGCTTCGCCGCCAATCCATAACTTCGCTGCAGGTGTTACATTGGGAGAATTCTCCAATCCCTGCAGAACGGCATTTGCCTGATAAATGGTGGTGTATAAATTCCCCCAAATGCTGGAACCGCTTTTAGAATTGGAAGTGCTGATGGCATTATTCTGGAAGTCTGTAAAATCGACCAGGGTAGACGTGGTAATGAGTTCATCAGAAGCCAATCCCGGGCATACGCTCAGGCTCCCCCCAAATGGTGCGTATAAGGCGGAAATCATTACACTGTATAAGCCTCTTACGGCAGCAGCAGCTTTGGTGTCGTCATCAAATACCACATTGGATGGGATCTGGTCTATTGGCTCCGCTACTTCTACGAATTTGGTACAACCAGCGAGTGTAAGTGTGATTAAAAATAAATATCGACGGAACATGTAATTTAGTTTTTAAGCCTGGAGAATTACTAATGGCGGCATGTAAAGGATCTTATCAATTTTTCACAGATCAGAGATTCAGTTGTATTCCACCCACAATCGTCCTCAACGGGGGCATGTACAAATAATTCTGTGTTTCCGGATCGCCTCCCTGATAACCAGTAATCGTCAGCAGATTCTGCGCCTGCACATATACCCTGCAGGAAAGAATACGTAGCCTTTTGAGCACCTCCTGCGGAATGGTATATGCCAGGGACACATTCTTCAACCGGATATAAGAAGCGTCGCCATACCTGTAATCCGAGAACATCATCGCATAATATCCACTCGTTCCCGTAATTGACCCTGCGGATAAAGTATACTTCTGATTCGCACTTTGATCCCCGGGTTTCTGCCAGCGATCCAGCAATAATTTAGGCTGGTTGTACATCGTACCGGGAGGGTTATACAATCCATTCGATCTGAAATTCATGCCTGTCTGTTTTACAAACTGAAACAGGAAATCCAGCTGAAATCCTTTGTACGAAATAGTATTAGACAGGCCGCCATACAACCGCTGATCCGTTTTTCCATGTACTCCATAATCACTGGCATTTCCCAATCCATCTTTATTTACATCTTTGATGCTGTACAAACCATTGGAATCAAGACCTGTATAAACACTACCGTAAATCAGATTCAACGACTCGCCCAACTTATACTGATTTGCATAAGTAGAGGTAGCCAGATTCGGATATTTAACAAGCCTGTTCTGCGGAATTGTCACATTCAGATAACTATTCCAGCTAAATGTTTTTGTTTGAACATTCGTAGTATTGATAGAGATTTCAATGCCCCTGTTTTCAATCAATACCCCATTCAGATTCGCCGTAATCGATGAGAATCCTGTTGCATAGGGTAAGGGATACCCCACCAGCGGATCGGAAGATATATTGCGGTACAGGGCAACAGTAGTCAGCAGCTTATCCTTCAGGAAACCCAGTTCCATCGCCACTTCCGTCTTGATATTCTTTTCCCAGTGGAGATTGGGATTATACAGGATAGTAGGGTAGAGGGATGCCGAATCAGTATAGTTATAGCTCGTCGCTTTCCAGCTATCCAGGTATTTATAATCACCAATTTTATCATTGCCCGTCAATCCATAACTGGCCCTGATCTTACCATAACTCAGTACTTGCTGTTTAGAAAGGAATTGTTCATTGGTAAATAACCAGGCACCTGCCAATGATCCAAAATTCGAAAAGCGATATTGTGGACCAAAGCGGCTGGAACCATCTCTTCTACCTGTGAAGTTGATCAGGTACTTGTTGTCATAATTGTAATTGGCCCTTGCAAAGAAAGCCTGGTAGCGGTAGTCGTTATTACTATTGGTAGTTGAAATGCTGTTGGTACCTGCTGCTGCCAGTGAGCCTAATAACTCATCGCTGGTATAGCCAGTCGCAATAATCATTAAACTATTATTCCTGATCGCATTGAAGGTGGCGCCGCCCAATAAAGTAAGTTTCCCTTTGGAGATATGCGTGTTGTATTCAATCTGTGGTTCTACAATCCAGCTCTTAAACTGATTATTACCTAACTGTAATGAGCCGGTAGCCGAACCTTTGGATGGGTTCTGTGCAGCACGTGGCAGTTTCTTTTGCTCATCGGCAATGGTGCTGTTGTAACCCAGGCTGGTGCGGAGTTCTAAGTTAGGCAGGATTCTATAGCCTAACAATAAATTCCCTTGCAGATTGCTGGTATTGATGCGGTAATTTTGGTTCAGGTACAAAGCCAGCGGATTATCTTTCGCGGTGATCCCTCCTTCATTCCATGCATAATTCCCCAGTGAATCATAGATCTGGAAGTTGGGCGGCAACTGCATCACAGAAGAGATATCAGTGGCAGGGATATTATTCTGGTCTACAGAATAACCGCCACTAAAGTTCAGGTTGAACCTTTTATCATCAGATCTGCTGGTGATGCCAATGTGCATAGAACCTCTTTGCTCGTGGCTATCGCCGGGGTATACGGTGGTCTGGTAATGATACCCGGTGCCAAGGATGTATTGAGTATTGACAGTACCACCTGCTATAGAAGCCTGTGCATCCGTTGTTGTAGCGGTATTGCCAATGAAGAGTTTAGTCAGGTCAGTATATCGGGTGGTATCATAAGCGAGCAGGTCATAGGCATTGGCATTCGTCATGGCGGTGTTGGAGTTGGTGAATGCCTCACGACGCATTTGCAGGTATTCCTGTGTATTCATCATGGGTACGGTGCGGGTTACCTTGCTGATGCCATGACTCAGACCTACGTCCAGTCTGGTTTTTCCGGGTTTCCCTCTTTTGGTGGTGATCAATATTACGCCATTCGCACCACGACTGCCATAGATAGCGGTCGCATCAGCATCTTTCAGTACTTCAATGCTGGCGATATCGTTCATATTGATACTGTTGAAAGGGCTGATACCAGAGTTTAGCAGTACACCTGCAGCAGAAGTGAGTTTATTGATCTTGCCATTATTGGCCGCCATAGGTACACCATCTACAATGAAGAGAGGTTGGTCGTCAGAGAGGTTTTTGTCAAATGCCATGCGACCCCTGATCTCCACTTTGAAAGTAGAACCAGGAATACCGGAACTTTGGGTGACGATCATACCGGGTACCCTGCCTTCCAGCGCTGCCAGCGGGTTTTCTACGGGCTGAAGCATGAGTTCTTCGGCAGAGACCTTGTCGATATTGCCCGTGTTGTAGCGTTTGGAAGTAGCGCCATAAGCCTGCACGACTGTCTCATCCAGTTTGTTCAAAGCTGGGGTGAGACTGATGGAGATAATACGTTTTCCTCTAACGGGGATTTCCTGCGTTGTGTAACCGATGAAGGTAAAAACGAGTAGTGCATTTTCATCTACATTTTCGAGGGAGTATAGGCCATGGGCATCTGTCACAGTGCCGTCCTTGCTGTTTTTGACTCTTACTGATACACCGGGGAGGGCTACGCCTTTATCATCTGTGATGATACCCGTGACTTTGATGGTCAGGGGTTGTGCATCCATGACAGGGAGGGCGTAGGGGAGGGGTGCTTTCTTCCTGATGATAATCGTTTTGCTTTCAATCGTATATTCCAGTGGTTGGTCATGGAGTACCAGATCCAGGAATACGGAAAGGTCGAGATGTTTTGCATCTACATTCACAGGTTTTGCGTTGGCGAGTACACTGCCGTTAGAGAAACAGACGTACCCGGTTTGCTTTTCGATAGCGTCCAGTACTGTTTTCATTGGCACATTGCGGCCGGTGAAGGTGATGGACTGCGAAACGCTTTTGGCGCTGACATGCAGGCAGCATACGAACAATAAGTAGGCGATGAATCGCATAGTGCGAAAGATTTTGGTCCAGGGCCCTGGTTCACGCAGGGCTTCGTAATAAGCAACGAATTGCATAAATTTGAAGAGGTTTGGTTGATTAATGAAATGTTTCTTTTAGTCGGGATACATTCAGAATTAAAAGGCCATACTGATTTATGCCGCTACGGATTGCAGTCTGTAGCGGTTTTTTGTGTGGCAGCGTGTACATTCAGCATTTTAAGGCTATGCCGGATGATGCTGTCAGGGATTGCAGTCCGTGGCGGTTGCTTCAGGCATAGTATGCATTTGGAAATAAAGCACTATTGATTTATGCGCTACGAATTACAGTCCGTGGCGGTTTCTTCCACCATAGTAATTATAGTCCATACCCTTTACGAATTGCAGTCCGTAACTTTTTTTCAGGCACAGGCATTCCACCCTGAAGCTTTAGTCAGCCGCTTCAGGTAAATAATGAAATGAAATTTCTGAGAAAATTATGGCAGTACTACCAGGCGCTTATTCGCTTCCAGCCTACAATTCAACTTCATGTAAGAAAAGATTTTGATAATTTGAGATAATTGTAAATGTCTATCCATCTTCCCATCAAACGTGATGGCTGGTATATTCCCTTCATATACGACGTCAATATCATACCACCTTGTCAATTGTCTCATTACCTCCGGCAGCGTGGCATTATGGAAATCAAAGAGCCCGTTTTTCCATGCCAGTACCTGTGCGGTATCTACATTCTGAATCGTCTCAATAGTTGTCAGCCCCGTGCGCGCCTGCTGCCCGGGATGCAGCGTAGCCTGCTCATTCCCGTGGTTCATACGAACAGCGCCGGTAAACAATGTAGTGGCAATACCACCTTCATTGGCATAGGCATTTATGTTAAAACTTGTACCGAGTACGACAATCGTGGTTTGATCATTGACCTTTACTTTAAAAGGTTGTTGCGCATTTTGTGCGATTTCAAAATAAGCTTCGCCCTGTAATTCTACGAGTCGTTCCGATGAGCTTTTGAAAGAAGTAGGATAACGCAGCGAAGAAGCAGCATTCAGCCATACATTACTGCCATCTGGCAGGGTCACCCTAAAAGTACCTCCGTGTGGAGTGGTCAGGGTATTATAACTTATCGCATTATAGGTAGCAGCCCCCGAATAGGCCAGCAACCCACCAGATTGATGCACACTGGTATTGCCCTGCACCCATGATCCTACGCCGGCACTATCCAATGGCACCGTTTGCCCGTTTGCCAGCGTAAGCACTGCTTTTGTAGTACCTGGTGCAACATCCGCAACAACCAGATTTGCCGGTGGAGGCACAGGTTTCTGCAACCACAAAGTGCCTGCCCCCAACAGGAGCAGGAGGACCGCCGCAGCGGCCCACCAGCCGTACCTGTGCAAAGTTGATATAGGATATGGATAAACAGGTGATTTGGACATCATTTGCTGAAAGATGGCATTACGGTCAGCGACTGGCGCATCATCGTAACGTTTCTCTGCCAGGATCTTTTCAATGTACGCAGCCCACTCTTCACGCAGGTCTTCGCGGGCAAGTAAAGCCCGGAATTCCTCCTGTTCTTCTTTGGTCATGCTGTCGGACAAGAATTTTTCCAATAATTCCTTCATATGTATAAAGACGAAAAAAATGGACGGGGTAATCCGTCGGTGAGGAAAATTTTTTCAGAAAAGTTATAACTAGTTATATACTAGTGCCTTATCATTAAAAGTAAAAGCAGTCCCAATTCAATTTGCTTCCCTGCAAGGTATTTTTTGATAGCTACCAGTGATCGTGCTATGTAATTCTGGGAGGTTACTTTGGATATGTTCATCCTTTGTGCAATCTGGTCGTGGGTAAGTCCCTCAAACCTGCTCAGTTTAAAAGCAGTCTGCATTTGCGCGGGTAATTGATCTATAGCTGCATGTAGTTGTTTCTCAATGTCTTTTGTCGTTGCCGGTTGGTGTGCATCCTGATCGCCAGCCAGAAAATAGGCATCTATAAACTCAGCATAATCCGGACTTTGTTGTAACCGGCGCAGCTCATCCAGGATCATATTTTTCGCTACCTTGTACAGCCAGGCATCGAATCGCTCAATTCCGGGAAGTTTATCGCGCATGACCCACACCTTAGTAAATATCTCCTGTGCAAGGTCCTGGGCTAATTCCGGCGATTTTGTAAAATGCAACGCATTGGCATACATGCCATCCCAATATTGGTCAAAAAGCATACGAAAAGCCTTTTGGTCACCATTGGCTACACGGAGTAAGAGAGAATTTTCAGCTGCGTACATCAGGGGACTAAAATAGTAATTATACCGGTTTTCTATAAGCAATTGACTGAATGAAGTCAAAATAGAAGAAACGCTTATGAAGTACCTCGTATTTTCCCTGTTCAAAGCAGGTAGCCATGTTAAAGAGGGAGTTTGCTTCTATATTACAGAACAATCTGAAGAAGGAATACATGATTTTTAGTAGCAATTTATGCCACCAACGGCTTTTTTCTTTGTCATAATAGAAATCTGCGAATAACCACAAACCGTCTTTTTTCAAAGAATTATGTAACTGCCAGAAGACAGATTGTGCCCGTTCAGGGACGAAATTGTCAAATAAGAAAGGGGTGATGATGACATCGTAGTCAAGGTCGGGGGTAAAATCTTCGATAGGGAGGTTGACAAAATCAACTGTATTTTCTTTATAGTCGCGCTTTTGAGAAAGGGTGATCATATTCCCTGAGAGCTCCACATAGGTGATGCGTAACCCATGGTGGTGTAATTGCGCCAGTCTTTCTAAAATCCAGCCGGTACCCCCGCCTACGATGAGGACCTGGCTACCGGCTGGGATATATTTCAATAAACTCACCTGTGCATTTTCCAGCGAGCGGTAAAATACCACTTTGCTCAGCCAGTCATATTGCGAGGCGACGATGTCGTAATTGTTTTTAGTCTGTTGCATGGTGCAACCTAAATGTAAGACATATTCATCAATGATCCGACAGCACCACCTTCACCTGCATCCCCGCCTTCCGCTTCCTGGCCAGTAACAACAATGGCAATGCAAACAAAAACACTATTCCTACCATCAGGTAAGCATCATCATAACTCATCAGATTCGACTGTTTCGTAATCACAGCATCCACTACCTTTAATGCCTTCTGCTTTGCCTCCAACACCCCAAACCCATGTTGCATAAAATATCCCGTATAATCTGATATTCTCTTTACAGCCTCTGGATTATCAACAGTAATATTGCTAACAAGATCGGTTCTGTGTACTGCATTTCTATTAGTCAGGTACGTATTCACCATCGCCAACCCAAAACTACCGCCCAGTTGCCGCATCATATTATTCAACGCTGCTCCCTGTGGAATATCCTGTGGCTCCAGCGATGACACTGCCAACGTGGTCAATGGCACCGTCACTACAGCCAGTCCAACGGCACGCCATATCAAACTGGTCGTGATCAGATTTGCACTTGCATTCAGACTTAAATGCGACATCTGCCAGCTGAAGAGAACAAAGAGCAACATCCCGATTGTAATCATCACAATAGGAGAAACGCCTTTTTGTAACAGCGTAGCAGAGATCATCAATCCGCCGATGGCTAATAAGGCACCCGGTAGCAACAATAGTCCTGTTTGCGTAGGCGTGAATCCTAATAGTCGTTGCGCAAAAACAGGTGTCAGAAATACAGAACTGAATAGTCCGACTCCTGAAATGAAAGTAAGCACAGCCGCTAAGGTAAGGTTCTTACTCCTCAATACTTTCAGGTTCACCACCGGGTTGTTGGTTTTGAGTTCCCACCAGATAAAAAGTAATAATCCAAAGAAGGCGGTCACGCTCAAAAGGATGATATAATTTGCTTCGAACCAATCGTCCGTTTCGCCTCTTTCCAATACTGTTTGCAAAGATCCTACGCCAATTGCTAAGAGGAAGATTCCCAGCCAGTCTACTTTTCCAGCTACCTGTTTGGTAGGTGGTTCTTTTAATAGCACATAACATATAACCGCAACAGTTATACCGATCGGTACGTTGATATAAAAGATCCATGGCCAGTCGTAGAACTCGGTGATATACCCGCCCAGTGTAGGCCCGATAGTGGGGCCTACAAACACGCCGATTCCAAAGAGCGCACTGGCTACATTCCGTTTTTCTTTCGGAAAGATCTCAAACACGATGGCTTGTGATACGGAGAGCAATGCCCCGCCACCTATACCCTGAAGGAAACGGAAAGCCACGAGAGTCCAGATATTCGACGCCTGTCCGCACATAAAAGAGAAGAAGGTAAAGGCGATGACAGAGCCGATATAGTAATTCCTTCTGCCCAGTTTTAAGACTAAAAAACTCGTGATAGGAATGATGATCACATTCGCAATGGCATAAGCCGTAATGACCCACGAAGTATCTTCCAGCGTAGCTCCCAGGTTCCCGCTCATATGAGAGAGCGCGACATTGACGATGGAGGTATCGATTAGTTCCATCACGGCCGCAGCGATGACGGTAACCAACAGAATGGTTTCTTTCTTCATACCGATCGGTATATATTAAGGCAAAGAATTAAATGCCGGCGTTGAGTGCCTGCAGTGCATTTTCAGGAGAGGAGAGGTAGAGTTGGTATATGCCGGCAGTATCGCCTACATGTATTTCATATAAATCATTTTGAAGACCTTCTATCAATCCGGCAGCGACTTGTGCAGGTGGAATACCTTTTTCCCCGCCTATTTCTTTAGAAAATTCTGTATTGACTAATGGGGGCATGAGTTCGAAAACACGTACAGGGGTATCTTTCAAAGTAAGGCGTAATACCCTGCTATAAGCATGCAAAGCAGCCTTGCTGACACTATAACCAGGAATATTGATACTTGGCGCAAAAGATACAATACTGGATACATTCACGATGGCAGCATAGGGTTGTTTACTTAATAAAGGCAGCAACTTTTCATTCAGGCGAAGTACGGAGAGGTAATTGGTTTGCATTTCGGCACTGGCCTTTTCATATGCATTTGCCCCTGGGAGAAATCTGTAAGGAGAGGACGCGGCCCCTGCGTTATTGATCACAATATTTAAAGCAGGGAATTGTTCATTGAGTTGAGCGACGAGCTGGTTGATATCGTCTTCGCTGGTGACATCAGATACAATCGCGGTGGTATTTTTTAATTGCGCGGCCGCTGTTTTCAATCTTTCAGGATTACGACCTGTGATGATAACCTGGTTGCCCTGTGCGCTTAATTGCTGTGCGATTTCGAAACCGATACCGGCACTTCCGCCGGTGATAAGTACGGTATTGTTACTTGTGTTCATCTTGTTTGTTTTTAAATATACCGATCGGTATATTATTGTGCAAAAAAATATTTAGAATGCGTTGATCATGTTTTCGATGGCGTTCATGATAGCAGAGCGGTAATTGAGTTTACCAGTTGCTTTGGTGATCATGATAGCTCCTTCGATGGTGGCGATGAGTGTGAGTGCGGTTTGCTCTATATTCATTCCTGGCTTGAATTCTCCCACTTCAATGCCTTTATTGAGAATATCAGCGAGTTTGTCTTTCCAGTTTCCGATGGCAGCGGCAGATTTCGCCCTCAGTTCCGGGTGAGTATCATCCGATTCCACGGCGGTATTCAGCACGGGGCAACCGCCGGTAGGGAAAGGTGAGTGCAGAAAATTGTCATAGATCCTGGTATAGACCAGGAGTTTGCCCCTGTAGGTCTTTTCCTTTTCGATGGCGCTGTTGATGATGCCGACTACTTTTTTGAAATTGAAGTCAAAGCAGGCGAGGGCCACTTCATCTTTGTTGGCAAAGTTGCCATAGATGGAGCCTTTGGTCAGTCCGGTTGCCTCGGTCATATCAGTGAGAGAGGTGCCGGCAAAACCCTTGGTATTGAAGATAGGAGCGGTTTTCTCCACTATATACTGCCTGGTTTTTTCTGCTTTGCTCATATCAAAACGATTAAGACGGTGTAAAAATATACCGATTGGTATAATTCTCCAAATTTATTTTACTGCGAACTCATGTACAGTTAATATTAATACCTTTATGAAAATAGAGATAACCCGCCTATAATCCGCCTATAACCCGCTCTTATCCCGCCCATAAGCCGCATCTATATAGATACGGGATATCTACGGGTTATATACCTGTTACTTACGGCATAGGTACATTATAGGGTTATCGGTTACCATTAATTGTTAACAGCAGAACCATATCTTATGGCTATTATTAAATCAATATTCAAATTTGAAGGGAAACTGGAAGGAATGAATGCTTACCTGCCTAAGAACAGGGATGAATCCGAGGGATATATTCTCCGAACGAATGGAGGTCCTACCAGGAAACAAATTGAAAAACTACCTTCCTGTGAGTTGGTACGGCAAAACAATCATGAATTTGGAACCAGTTCTGCAGCTGCGAAGGCTGTCCGGATGGCCATCAGACCTGTCAGCCATTTGGCTGATATAAATTTGGCCTCCCAGTTTACATCTTTGTGCAGGCATATGCTCAAGCAGGATAAGAAGAATAAGCGGGGTGAACGAATGGTGTTTTTTTCAGAATTTGGGTACCTGATGAGTGGGGTCAACCTGAATAAAAATCATTTGTTTGATAGCGTGGTGCGGAACCCGGTATCCGCCACTTTAGATCATGATACTGCTACTGCGGAGATTCGGTTTCCTGCATTACAGCCTGATGTGAACCTGGTACTTCCCTGGCAGCGCCCCTTGTTTCGGTTTATCATCAGTTTGGGGGTAGCCGGAAATTATCGTTCTCAAGAGCCGCCGGTTTCTTATAATACTGAGTGGTATTCCTCTCAGCAGGCCGTGGAGGCACAGACGGTTACTTTGCAATTAAGTAATAATAAATTCAGCGAGTATCAGTGTATGGTTGTAGCTGTAGGAGTGGAGATGGGTATGGTGGTGAGTGATGCCCTGGTGGAAAGTGTGAAGCATATAGGGTGTGGGAAGGTATTGATAGCAGGATAGGAGGTGAAGTAGAATTGCTGTCGAATGCAGCTGTAATTTCCCATTGGTTTCGTATCTTCAAACACATGAACGAGCATGAACACCATCACGAACATGATCATGATCACGGACATGGTTGGATGAAATACATAGAGATCATCTGCAGCCTTACCTGTGGCACAGCACTGGCGATTGGCTTTGGTTTATCTTTTGTCAAAGGTATTCCTCCCGTACTTCCTTTATCGTTATATATACTGGCATATATCGCAGGTGGCTTTTTTACTGTCAAAGAAGCCATCGAAAACATTAGAGCAGGTTCTTTCGACATCGACTCTCTCATGATCGTCGCTGCCGCTGGTGCCGCTGTCCTGGGAGACTGGGCCGAAGGCGCGCTATTACTTTTCCTGTTTAGCCTGGGCCATTCATTAGAGCACTATGCCATGAAAAAAGCAAAAAACGCTATCAGTGCATTGGCAAAGCTAGCACCTAAAACTGCTTGGCTGAAAAAGGGCAATGACCTGCAGGAAGTGAAAATCGAAACCTTACAAATAAACGATATTGTCGTAGTAAAACCTGATGCCACGATTCCAGCCGATGGCATTATCATAAAAGGTAACAGTGCAGTTAACCAGGCGGCTGTTACCGGCGAAAGTATGCCGGTTGATAAACAGGTTGACCACAATGTATATGCGGGTACTTTGAATGGCAGTGGTGTATTGGAAGTAAAAGTGACCAAACCATCCAAAGACTCTACCTTATCAAAACTGATTCAACTCGTGAATGAAGCGCAGTCACAGCAGTCGCCTACACAGCGTTTTACTGACAGGTTGCAGAAGTTTTACGTACCTGCTGTCATCATCTTTGTAGGGTTGCTATGTCTCGCATTTCTGGTGATTGACGAACCATTCAGTGCCAGCTTTTATCGCGCTATGGGTGTGGTGGTGGCGGCCAGTCCATGTGCATTGGCCATTGCTACGCCCAGTGCTGTGTTGAGTGGGGTAGCCCGTGCTGCACGTGCGGGTATCCTTATCAAAGGTGGTCGTCCACTGGAAGACCTCGGTACACTCAAAGCCATTGCTTTTGATAAGACAGGCACCCTCACGGCAGGCAAGCCAACACTTACCGGCATTATTCCTGCGGCTGGTATCACTAAAGAGGAGCTACTGGAAATGGTGGTAGCTGTGGAATCACTCAGCGATCATCCATTGGCAAAAGCCATTGTTGCCGATGCGCAACTAAAGAATGTCAAGCCTGCAGAGAACCTTTCATCTGTTACCGGTAAAGGTATTAAAGCACAATGGCAGGGGCATGACATTGTTATTGGTAATAAGGCGTTGGTCACCAGTGTTTCGGAGGAGGTGCTTGCGCTGTTGGATGAAAAATCCACCGCCGGGCATACGGCTATGCTAGTGTTAAAAGACAACCAGTATGCGGGCATGATCACCGTTATGGATACCCCTCGTCCCGAGGCTAAACAGGCACTGGATGCACTCAAAGCAGCGGGGATTAAAAAGATGGTCATGCTATCCGGCGATAACCAGTTAGTAGCAGATGCGATTGCAAAAGCGACGGGTCTTACAGATGCATGGGGGAACTTGTTGCCTGAACAAAAAGTCGAAGCGATTAATAAACTAAAGGCTACGGAACATAAAGTGGCTATGGTGGGTGATGGTGTCAACGATGCACCTGCCATGGCTAATAGTACGGTAGGTATCGCTATGGGTGCTGCCGGTTCTGATGTAGCGCTGGAAACGGCGGATATCGCGTTGATGGGCGATCAGTTGATGCACCTGCCGTTTGCGATAGCGTTAAGTCAGCAGGCGAATCGTATTATCAAACAAAATCTGGTGATCAGTTTGGGTATGGTGGCGGTGCTAATACCCTTAACTTTATTGGGTATTGCGAGTATGGGACCAGCGGTGATTGGTCATGAAGGTTCTACTTTGGTAGTGGTGTTGAATGCGTTGCGGTTGTTGGTTTATAAAGAAAAATAACGGATGGTTACCTATACCTTGTTATTACTATCTGTTTTTACAACAATGATAGGGGGGATGGTTCTTTATTTTTCCGGCTGTGGTGATATTAGCAGTATCTTTGGTCTGTATATTATTTCAAACTGTGCGAACGACAATTAGTATTCCTATAATGCTATTCAATAAAAATCAATAACATGTGGCGGTATTTGTTTGTTTTAACGGGACTCGCCAGTTGTACGACGATCAGGTATTCTGAGAAGGCTGTTTTTAAAAGTGAGAAGAGGGGATACCAGGTAGTATACAATGGACACCCTGTAGCGTTTAAAAATATCATTTTAAATAAGGACAGTATCACACGGGTGAAAAAGAATTATGTGAGGAGGAGGATCAGTATTTATCCAACATCTGTAAATGCGAAATTTAAGACGGGGGAAGAGCTGGTGAATGAGATTCGGGTAGCGACAGGGAAGGAGTTTGATATCATTGTTATCAATGGGGTACCTTATTTTAAAGCGGAGGAGCTGAAGTTACTGCAAGTCCAGCAATCGGCGGGGGTTGAATATATTATATTAGACCCTGACAAATTTCAAATAGGTTGTAATAGAATGGATAATCCATTATTGCTGATTGTAGCCCGATAGAAATTACATTTGAATAGGATGATTCCCTTACCGAAGCAAAAATGGAACTTGTGCTAACGGATAAAAAAGAGAGCCGGCCCTGGCAATTTCTGCAAGCTACATTTACATCATTAGAAGCATAGATATGATCCCGATTACCAACGGTACAAAGGAAGCAAGGTACATTACCTTTATTTTATATTGCTGGCCATTATTATTTGTACTGGCAAATATTTGTTCCAGGAACTTTAGTGTAACATCCATCCTTGTGGATGTCATCGTTTTTTCTTTAACAATTTGGATCGCATATTCGGTATCTTTTAATGATTACGAGATCTGGTTGTCTCAGGAAAATAACAGCATAATAATAAAGAGAAGAGAACTGGAAGTCAAATATGAGGTAGATGAGTTTTTGAAATTCCGGTTGGGATATTATCCATTTCAAATGTCTTCTGAAAGTAGGTATTACGAACTGAAAATTAATCGACAGTCTTATCGGATCAGGATCCTGATTACAAAAAGTAATAGAATGGAATTTTCAGAAAGCCTTGACCCTGAGAGGTATTTGAGGAAATTAGAAGAAGAAATGAAAGATAAGATCAGGATGAACATGAGTGGATGTACGAGGTAATTTGATGTGTGGAATTGTCCAAACCCCCGAAAATTTGTATATTACTATATAATTCCGCCACCCTATTTCAATTCCCTCAATATTATGCTTCAGCACAATAAAAACATTTCTGTCATTCAGCCTTCCAGCCGCGCTGCTGCAAACCGTTCCTCCTTTACCGGTATTTCTCAGCCAGCGGTAGTTCAGAAAACTGCTGTCATACAGCGACAAGCATTGACAAAAATTGTAGGAGAATGGAATACCGATAACTACGACATATACGATGTAATCATTGGCGGCCGCACTCTCTCCCCATTCAGCAATACAATGGGTGCCCATTCTACTGCCTGGGTAGCACATATCGACGCCATCAGAAGGCACCTGGTAGGCACTACTATGAGTGTTGGGATCGACTGGTTTTTAGGTACCATCAATGAGGACCTGGACTCCCCCTTGCGCAAGCTGGATGGCTATATCGGCAAAGAGCAATGGGCAAAACTCGACTTTGCGACCTATCAGCTAAAAGTATCCCGCGATAATCTCGTGAGTGTATCAGCAAAAATCACTGCGCAAAATTATCATAACGTGCTACAGGTGTTACGCATTGCCATCAACGCGTACCTGACCTACATCAACCTCCTCCCAACCTCTACAGTAGCCGGTGGAGACCCTTCCGGCCATGGAGAAGGCGTAGCAAGGGGAGAAATTAACTATTTCGAATTCGCTGCTTCGCAGAAATTTCAGAAAGAGGAGGGAACGCCTTCTAATACCGGCCTTCTGGAAACCTATACCCCGCTGGATGAAAAAGACCTGAATACTACAGACTTTACCGGCATGGATACCGAATTGCGAAAGCTATTAAAAGGAGACTTAAAAGAGGGGGAGCTGGCATTGTATAAAAAGCACATCCGGGCTACACTCTGGACAATGTTCGCAGAAGAAACGCCGGAGGTATTTGCACAAGGTCACGAAAACACACAAAGGAAGGAAGTAAAAGAAGAAATATGGGCCTTGACACTACAGAATTTCCTGCGTACCATCAGGGTCGCTTATCCTTTTGCATACGATTTCTGTAAAATGAATGATATGGCATTACTCACTAACGATGTAACACTCAAGATACCCACGTTGAATGTAGCCCATATCGTGAAACTGGTGAATGGCGAAGAGACATTTATCAATATTGCGGGGAGCTATAATTTTAAAGATGAGGATGACAGGGATAAAGTAAAGTCTAAGCTCAGTGGATCGCATCAACTGAATGAATCAGAGGTACGTGGATCTGCTTATGGTGATTCAGATATTGCAGGTGGCGGATCAGGTTTCCAGGTGACAGTATTATTGAACGACCTGGATAATATTGGCGATATTATTACCACCGGTCGCACCAAAAGTCCTTTTAGCGGTACGATGGGCGCTCATACTACTGCCTGGGCCGTTCACCAGGATGCTGTCATTAATACCCTTACAGGGCTGCCGCTTTCAAGTGCCATCCTCCAACTGTCATTAATGACACAGGAGGCGATGAAAAGCCCACAGCTGGAATTTGCCGGAGTGATAGATGAAAAGCACCAGATCTTCCTGGTAGCGGCCTTTAATGAGGCCAGGAAATTTGTAGGAAAGGTGGGAGAGAATTTTAAGCAGAATGTAGGCGTAAAAACTGCTTTCCTGGAAAACTTCATTGCCACTTATCTCAATTTGCTGAATGTGACCCCTCTTGCCACTATTGCTAAAGGAGGTGTGCCGGGAGGTCGCAGGGAAGGACAGCACCGGCAGTTCCTGAAAAGGTACGAGACGGATGGAGATGCGGTTTTCAGTACAGACGAACTGGGTAATAAAACAAAAATTATCACAGATCACCTGTTAGGGATGTTTGATACAAGCGGACTCAATTACTTCCCTCCATCGTTGGTGAGGAGGGAGGCTACAAATATCAGTGAGTATGTCACGGATGGTTTTGATAATACGCATGCGTTATGGGATTTTGTACAGGATAAGGGAACGGAAAAGGCGAATCAGAAAAAGAAAAAGTATGCGTTGGATCAATTTCTGCATACAGTGGCAGAGGCCTACCCCCGATCACTTAGGAATAGTAACCTGGTAGCGACGCTGACAGAAAAACACTCCATTGATCTGGCGCCACCGAAAAGTCCATCGAATGTGATGGGGCACAATGTAGTGGTAGTGGGGAATAAGCAGGATCCAAATGCGCAATTGAATAAAGGTTACATAGGTGAGATAAGAGGGATTAGCCCATATGGCATCACCGTATTGATCCATGCTACTTTTAAAACAGTCGTATTGCAGCCTGGTTCTATAAAATTCATCTAAAATTGAATTACATTCAGATAAAATCAAATCGATCGATATGGCAATGCAGGCAGATTTAAAGGCGTATAAGGATAAAATTTACCCGAGAGTTTTTTTGATAGATGAATTAAAGTTGGTGTTGGAGGATGAGGCAGATTTTCCTATTCACCGGTTATGGCTGAAGGACCTTGCTTTGGGATATGTGATTGATAGAGGAGATAAATTCACGTTTATCAGCAAATGTCATTTGGGCGATGAAATGACAGCGGAGGAAATAATGGCGTTGGCTACAAATAATTTCATAAGAGATTTTGAGTTTAAAATAGTGCAGACTATTTTTGGTTGTTATGAATTGGAAGGGGAGCCGGATCATTGTGCAACGGCTATATTAGTAGCGCCAATATGGGAGAAAGTGGCGGCGCATTTTGGGAAGGACCTGGTGGTGGCGTTTCCGAGTTATGATCTGGTGTTTATGACGGCGGCGGATGATGAAGAGGGGATTAGTAATTTGAAGATAGAGTTGTATAAGATACAGGGGATGGGGATAGAAAAGCGGTTGAGGGATTATTTGTTTTTGTATAAGAGTGAGGACAAGGCGTGGAGTTTTTTGGAGGATATGGAGGAGGAAGAGTTATTCTAAACCAATCCCTTTTTCGTGAGCTCATTCTGTTAGTATTCTTTTTTCTATTTCGAACTTGTGAAACTGATATATTCTTTTTCTGCTTTTTTTAATTTTGTTTCCTGCGCGGTGGTTAACTTTTCAAATGGCTGTAAGCTAACTTTTACCTCATCTTTTTTTATTTCCCGTTTCCATGTACCTGCTACCTGACCGTCAATGATGATGGTATTCAGGTTACCTGGAAAATTATTACTTTCAGACTAAGTCGACAGAGCTGAATTACATTGTCTTAACGCAGGTGACCCGCAGGGATTTGAGGAAACAGGCGCTGACAGAGCAGCCTTTGGGAGAGGGTGGGAAGACGACTGCTTATTCGAATGAGCCTGGGATTCCGATTGATTTACCAGCGGATGTGATCGTGATACCGGCGAAGGAGATTTTGAATATTAATATTACTTATTTGCAATTGGAAGTTGATAATGAGATGATAGAGGAATTGGAAGGATAGTTTGGCATTTAACCTTAAAGATCCTTTAGCATTCAAGTAACAACATTAAAGGAATATTTTAGCATATAAAGTTACAGTTTGGCATTTAACTCTAAAGATTTACATTTACCCAATAGTTTAACCCAACATCCCTTTAAAACCCCATTATGCCAACGCGTTATTTACCCCTCGCTATCCTCGCCGCAGGCTTGCTTTTCGCACCTGGTTGTAAGCAGGATACCCCACATGCCAGCATCACTGGTACCATCGATGGATTGTATGATCCCGCTATTTTCCTGAACATCCCTGCGGGTGACACTTATAACACAGAACCGATACCTGTAAAAGACGGTGCATTCAGCTGGTCAGGAGATATCCAGGAAGTACAGCGGCTGATGTTGCGGATAGGCGACAAAACCATTCCATTGTATATGGATAATTCGGCCGTGGAGATTCATGGCCATATTGATTCACTCGATCAGTTACGGATTACAGGTTCTGCGCCACAAGCGGACTTTGATGAATATCAAAGGTCCCTGGCGGATATTAAAAAAGAAGGACAGGCATTAACTGATCAGTGGGTAAAGGCGAAGGACAATGATAGTTTGAAGGAGTTGATCAGGACGAAGTTTGATTCTTTGGATGAAGTGAAAGATGAAAGAACGAATCAATTCATCGCTACCCATCCAGGAAGTGTGGTGAGCGTATCGCTGCTGAGTGATATGGCGCTGGTGGGAGATCCGACCTTGCTGGATAGCCTTTTCCGGAAATTATCTCCGGCCATGGTAAGCACGACTCCCGGAAAGGCTCTGCAGGAAAGAATTGCAGTTTTGAAAAAGAGTGCGGTCGGACAGACATTGATGGATTTTAAACAGACCGATGTGAATGGGGATACGGTAAGATTGGCGGATCTGAAGGGGAAGTATGTATTGATAGATTTCTGGGCGAGTTGGTGTAAGCCTTGCAGGGCGGAGAATCCAAATTTGTTGAAAGCGTATAATCAGTTTAAGCATAAGAATTTTACAGTTTTAGGGGTATCGCTGGATGAAAAGAAAGAGAGTTGGCAACAGGCGATTGCGGAGGATAGAATGCCGTGGGTGCAGGTGTCTGATTTACAGGGGTTTCAGGGGAAATTGGCGCAGGAGTATGGGATTAAGGCGATTCCTTGTAACTTTTTGATCGATCCTAAAGGGGTTATTGTTGCAAGGTATCTGAGAGGGGAGGCGTTAGAAGAGAAGTTGACGGAGGTCCTGCGTTAGGGAGGAGTTTTTGATAGATTGTGAAGGAAAATTATCATTGTACAGTATCTGAAAACAGCCGTTGGAGGAGAGGTAGATGGAGGTGCTGCGTTAGGGCACGGTGGGTACCTGAAGGCAGGAATTAGGGAAAAAGCTGTCGGAAACACGCCCCCAGGGTGGTTTTTTTGAAATTACTCCTACATCCTGTACTTTTGACGGTACAGTAAAGCTGTTATGAGTAAGAAAATTCATTCGCAGGAAAGGTCTGAAGAATGTCAGGGACATTTACGGGCCATACATGATACCCTGGATGTGTTGAATGGGAAATGGAAGATTTCCATCATTGGTTCGCTGAGTTTTGGAAAGCGACGATTTATGGAATTGCAAAGAGAAGTGGAAGGAATAGGGTCCAAGATGCTGTCAAAAGAGTTAAGAGAGTTGGAAATGAATGAGCTGGTAAAGCGGACCGTGCATGATACAAAGCCGGTAACGGTGGAGTATGAGCTGACTGACTATGGTGGAACATTGCAGAGCATTATTTCGGAAATGGCGAAGTGGGGAGTGCAGCATAGGAAGCGGATCATGCAGCAGGTGATTGTGTAAGAAGGTTGCCAGCGGCGGAAATTGGGAAAATAAACTAATTGAAGGCAGAGCCTATTGAGTATGTATTTTCAATAAAGCCAGGTCCTTTTGATAACAGGTCCTTATAAAATAAGGTTAGCTCATTATTATAAAAGGTCAGGTTCCTTCTTATAAAATAATCCCGGTCTTTTTTATGAAATAAAGCCAGCGTAACTTTATAAATCAAAAAAGCAAAACCTTGCCTCACAGCCAGGTTCTGCTATTATTTGAATGAAAGCAACCAAAATAAAAACTTACCAGCAAAATAAAAAAGAAAGGAAGGTCAGAAGAAGGGCATTCCGGGATGTCAGAATGCCCGTTGCAAATCGCGCACAATGGACCTTCCTTGTAACCAGTGTTATCTTTAATATCTTATATTACCGCTGATTTTTTAGCATATCTTTCGAAGAAAGCTCTCTCTAATGCTTCCCTATGATCAGGGTGTGCAATTTCGATCAGCGCTTTACCTCTTTGTTTCAGGCCTTTACCGAACAGGTTCGTAATACCATATTCAGTCACCACCCAATGTATATGTCCTCTTGTAGTCACCACACCAGCACCTTGTTTCAGGTAAGGAGTGATGCGGGAGATACCTTTGTTTGTCACGGATGGCAGCGCAATGATTGGCTTACCACCATCTGACAATGAAGCACCTCTCATAAAGTCCATCTGCCCACCGATACCGGAGTATTGGTAAGTACCGATACTATCTGCACACACCTGACCAGTGAGGTCTACTTCGATGGCGCTGTTGATAGCGGTAGCTTTTGGATTCTGACGGATCACAGCTGTATCATTTACATAGTCGATAGCCAGTACCCTTACGGTTGGGTTATCGTTTACAAAATCATACAGTTTGCGGGTACCTGCCATGAAAGCTGTGACATTTCTGCCTACGTTCACTTTCTTCAGGCTATTGTTGATTACACCACTTTCGATCAATGGAATGACGCCGTCGGACATCATTTCTGTGTGCAAGCCCAGGTTCTTATGGTTGGTCAGGTTCTTTAACACATAATCAGGGATGCTGCCGATACCTAACTGCAGGGTGGCGCCGTCTTCTACCAGGGTAGCGATATTGCGGCCAATCTGAGCGGTGACTGGGGTAGCATCTGAAGAGTAGTCCAGTACTGGTAGATCTTCTTCGTGCCATACGGCAGCGTGGAAGCGTGATACGTGGATGAAACCTTCACCGTGAGTGCGTGGCATTTTAGGATTTACCTGTGCCACGATATATTTTGCTACTTCCGTTGCAGCGCGGGCGATGTCTACTGAGGTACCCAGTGAGCAATAGCCGTGTTGATCCGGAGGTGATACTGAAATAAATGCAACATCCGGAGGCAGAATGTTCTTTTTGAACAGCTGAGGTATCTGACTCAGGAAAATAGGAACGTAGTCACCATCCTCACTATTCACTACCTTACGGTTGGCAGCGGATGTGAAAAGGCAATTAACAAAAAAGCTTTTTCTGTATGCAGGATTGTCGAAGTCTACCTTACCTAAGGTTGTGATGCTTGTTAATTCAACATTCTCCAATTCTGCGTGCCTATCTTGAAGGGCTTTTAAAAGGTGCATTGGCGTTGCGGCGGATCCATGGATAAAAACACGGTTACCTGAAGTCACACACTTTACAGCTTCTGATGCCGGGATATACTTAAACATATCGTTTCATTGACTTTGATGCCTCAAAATTACCAGCAGATGGGTTGTTAAATGCTGATGAGAGTCAGGAAGGAAAGTATTTGTAGTCAGGAGAATGGGGGATTTTGGGAGGGAAGGGGCTGCTGTGGGGAGGACAGGAGCATGCTGAAAGTGGAATAGGGGGATTTTTTTGAAGGAGAAATGCGAATGATAGGTGGGAAATTGGCCTGCGGCAGCAAGGAAGAGCTTATTATTGGGCTGGCGCCCTTGGGAGGTAATAATTGGAGAGAGGCAGACAGGGGGCTGTGGCAGCAGCAAGGACTTACTATTGGGTTACCTTTTTAAATACTGATACCCTATCACTAAAACATACTCATCTGCGTATACCTAACCGGCGCCATCTTCCCATTATCTGATATATTATATACCGGCGTCTCCTGATACCTTGAAGCTACCGCGATATGCGTATCCCCGGCATGCTGCTGAAATAACTCCAATACCACATCCGGATCATTATTATCCTTCGATAAGTGAGAAAGAAACAAATGCGTCATAAACGGTGGCCTATGCTTTTTAAATAGCTCTAACGCCTGCTTATTGGACAAATGCCCATGCCCACCCCGTATCCTCTTCTTTAAATGATAAGGATACTGCCCATTCTCCAACATCACCTCATCATAATTCGCCTCCAAAAACGCCGCATGGCAAATCTGGAAATGTTTAATTAAATGCTCGCAGGGGGTACCAATGTCTGTGAAGACGCCTATATTAATAGCATTACCAGATATTATAAAAGAATGTGGCTCTACCGCATCATGGAATTTTGGAAAAGCCGTGATGCTCAGTTCGCCGATCTGAACCGGCATGTAAGGGAGAAAAGAGATAGCCTGCTGTTCCTGTAAGAGGAGATTGCCGCTACGTTGGGTAGCAGGGGTGATATAAACAGGGAGGTTGTACTTTTTAGAAAGAATAGTGATCCCTTTTATATGATCCGTGTGCTCGTGCGAGATAAAGAGCGCCTTTACCTTCGTCATACTCAATCCCAGGCGGTGCATGCGGCGCTCGGTTTCTCTGCAGGAGAGCCCGGCGTCTACCATGATCGCTTCATGGTCGTTGCCTATGTAATAGCAATTACCATTGCTACCGGAATTAAGTGATGTGATGTAAAGTGACATGAAGCTGCAAAGTAAATAATAAATTGCTAAAGAAGTTAGTTTTTAGTCTGGCAATAATTTTGAAGATTGAAATTCCAAAGGAATGACTATTGTTTTTTTGTATATAAATACACGTCAGTTATTTGCTACGTCAGGGCACCTTTCGAGAATTTTTATAGTTAAGTCTTTAAATTCTTCATAACACTTTTGCACAGCATACAAGTGTGCACCTATAGCTCCGTCTGCAGGTCGTAATAAGAAAATTGGTTTATGAGCTTCCATAGACATTGGTGCCAAGCTCCGATAATGTTTTAAAAGTGCAATGCAGTTTGTGTCTCCTTCAATTGTAGGGCCGTATTCACTTGATAAACCCAGAACAAATTCTCTATATACATTAGGGATTCTATTCCCCCATTTTAAGTATGATTTTACAGGACGGTTTTCTTTCGCTGAATACTGCATAATAATATACCCAGCAGGAACTGCGTCATTCTCAGGAATTCTGAAACTAAGATTTGATGGCCGATGAGCTTTTCTTAGATTCCATTGACCTTTCCAGATACCTAACGTTTTACCAAGATTTTTTATGCCTTGAAGAGAAAATAAATCTGAAGCAACAGGCATAATGATATAATCTGAACTAATTGTTATTGCTCTGTTGATAGCCCCGAGATTTGGACCGACGTCAATTAAAGCTACTTCTGCTCCGAATCGTTGAGTCGCTTCCTCAATAATTGTTTTGAAGATACTGGTAATTTTAAAGGAATAATTTTCTTGATTTAAGCATTTCAACCACGCATCACTTAAAGTGTCTTCAAATGTAGACAGCGCTAGATTTCCCAGGATTACCCCAAGATTATCATTAATTGGTTCTATATGAGCAGGTACTGCGGGATCACCATTTACAATCGGCGTAATGGCATCCAATATTGTTGATAATGCATTACTCTCATATACTTCCTGTAGCCGACTTTCCGTTAGAAACATAGAAGTTAAGTTAGATTGAGGATCTAAATCAATGGCTATGGTTTTTACACCTAACTCGGATAACATCCAGGCAAGGTGGTAAACTGTTGTTGTCTTTCCTACTCCTCCTTTATTATTAAAAAACGTTATTGTTCTCATTGCCATTGCTGATTTATCGGTATGGTAACTTTGAACTTTGTTGCTAATGACAAGTCAAAATTAGGTTTCCCATTACCATTCTGAGTTAATTCACTTATTGCACGCTTTACACCATAATTGAAACGATTCACGTATCCTAACACCTTCATACCTTCTGCCAATACCACATTTCTATAGTCACTCGCATTTGGAAAGTTTTGAGGAGTCGCTTCTCCATATAAAGCTCCCGGATTAATAATTTCAATACGATTAGAAAATTCGTAAATATAAATAGGCGCGTTGGATTCGTAGCTTCTATGCATAATGGCATTCATTACCAATTCACGAAGTGCCCAATAGGGATAATTACGTAATGTATTTTCCTGGAAAGATTCTCCTTTTACAGGTCTGTCTTTAATTATGTTACCCTTTATGAAATTATCCAATAGTTGTAACTCCGTAATTAATGCTCCAGAAAATTTCTTTTCATATTCTACATCGCTGGTCATTTCTTCACCAGAAAATTTTATATATTGAATATATGATCCAGGAAGAAAAAATTCCGGGTTTATTCCAAACATTAAAATCCCTCCATTAGTGGGACATTTCTCCTTTGTATCATAAAACCTTAATGACGCTAATTGCTCCTCTATTGTTCTGCCATTTTCTATCAAAGTTTCTTTATCTATTGCATTAGGCAAATAGGAAATTTTAAATAAATCAACACTAAGATCAGCAACATTTGAGCCTAAAGCGGGCACCAGATCATAAGTTTTGGCATAAGAAACCCTTCTTTCTGTAAGCATACGTTCCTCTTCCAATGTAGCTTTATCTCTTCTCGGCCCAATCCTTATCCAGCATCTTCCATCATAACGAACAGGGGGATATGTAGATGGTTTTACCTCAATTACAACTACATCTCCACCTTCTAAGTTAAATACCCGACTTAATATAATAGATGGTTGAGGTAATATTTTACCATTGGTCTTTATTCCTCCAATTTTTTGCAAATCGTCATCTGTCCACTTTTTGCCAGCAAGCGATCCATCGTCATCTACTCCAAGGAGTAAATAACCTGAATGTTTATGGTTGGGAAAATCGTTACTGAACGCACAAATTGCAGGACCAAGCTTATCATCAGCAGTAGATCGCGTTCTTTCAATCCAATCACTTTCCATATCAGAAATTAATTGTAATACCTTTTCTTCTGTCATTGATATATAGTTTAAGCTGAGTCTTAAGGTTTAATTAAATATTTAATATACTTGGCCACATTATATCTTTCTGTGCATTCTTTCTACTAGCAAATCTTTTGCTTCGATATCCAAAATCTCTGCTATTTTGTATAGGTCTTCTAAACTCGGCTGTCTCCGGTTTTGAACATAGGAATTTATCATGTTGTAGCTTTTGCCCAGTTGCTCAGCCAACCATTTCTGTTTTATTCCTTTATGTTCTAAAACCTCTTTTATCCGGTTCATTTTTGTTAAAAGTTATATCAATCGGCAAAAATAGGTATATTAATCAATATCTCATGAAATGAGTATAAAAATAATTACAATATAATGTAAATAGGAGCTTTAATGAAAAGCCAGGGATACCTCAACAAAAGAAAAATAAAGGGTGCCTCAAAAAGAGACACCCTTCGTGGAGCGGGTATTTGGCGGCCTGCTCATCTACCATTTAATATTCACCTTCACCCCATCCGGACTATTATCAAATCCAAGATAAAGGGTATGGGAGCTTTCATCCCATGACTTCACCACCTCCTTATTACCTGTCACTACCTCTTTCGGCTCCGCAGGCAATAACACCCGCATCGCATTAATTGTGTTCACAGGACTCTTTGCTGTAAAACTATAGCTGTTCGCCGTCACCACCTCATCATATATCCTTGCAGCAGCAGCTAATACCTTTGGCTTAGACTTATCCGCCACTCTATTAATATTATACAGGAAAGCCTGAGAACCAGGTTCTACTATTTTCCGGGCCAATACCGGCAATGTAGGATCAAACAGGTCCACCACAGGTCCTTTGATCACATAAGGGGTTTTATCCGCCACCTCATCCATCACCGCTACAATATCATATGGGCCTCTTTCTAAATAAAGATTGTTTTTGGTCTGTATATTCCCACCAAAGGCTTCTTTTATTGTCGCCACATAATTATCTGCCCCATTCACCTGCATCACAAAGTTCTTCGGATCTTCTTTTATGATATACACCTTCCCTTTTCCAACATTATACTTCCCTCCATCTGGAGCAATCCCTAACAAACCGAACAAATGCGCGGAAGGCGTTTTATAATGATTTCCCTTCGTATTCCACCACTCCATCACTGACTGGTATGGATCGTCGTCTTTTGAACAATACACCAGTATACCCCCTTTCTTTACCCATTCAGCAATATATTTATGTACATCAGCACTCATTGGTTTCATATTGGAATAACTCATTACCAACACCCTGATATCTTTCAGACTAGCTGCAAAGGACAGGTTTTCCATATGCACCGTCTGAACAGGGATCCCTAATTTCAACAGCGGTAATGTCTGCCCATAAAAGTTGGAGAACTGCGGATCTTCAAAACCATTATGCGTTGGGAAACGCTGGAACATCAGGGAATTTCCCATCAGCACACCTATCCCATTTACCCCCGTCACCCGATTCGCAGAGCGCGGCATATCATTCAGCGCATTTACCATCACCTGCATTTGTGTAGAATAGTATTTAGGTATCAATACCATGCTATCACTATTCGCTACTTTGTAAGGTCTGGTGTATATACGCTCAGGCCATGGCATTACTTCGTAATCAGCTACCATCGGGTAAAGGATCTTGGCGGTGAATGTCGCCTGGTAATTACGTTTGTAATCACTCCAGTCACGCGGCCAGTCTTCGATAGGGTCAGTCAATAAGAACACCTTCCTGTTCGTAGGTGCGGTCATTGAAATAACAGAGCCATATTCTAAAAAAGCATTTTCAAACACACGCTCTTTCTCTAACCCATTGAAGAATGTAGGTTCGCGGGAAGTGCCTGTCCATACCTGTGCAATGTACCCGTCAATACTGGGTAATGATGCCAGACTTGCTTCGGGACTAACGATCTTCCAGGAAGAGTAGTTGACCAATGAGTGCGTAGGAATGTACACCTTTACATCCAGGCCTTTGGTTTTTCCATAGGCTTTCGCGTAAGAGGAGACTTCCTTAATCGCATTATAATATAAATGGTACTTCAGTTTGCTGGACAAATAAGTATTTTCCGGAGACTCATGCTGTGGCCGCCATGGGAACCCGTAATAACGTTGCCATTCGTCTTTGAAAGTCTGGCCATAACCGGCACGTGCCCAGAATTCAGGTTCTTCGAGGTAGATGGCGGTGATGCCTGCGTCGATCACTTTTTTGACTACACCCTTTTTCATGTATTCGATAAAGGTGCTTTCCGGTACAACATAAGGAATGTTGTGACCATGCCAGATGGTATCGCCATTTTGCATAACCTGACCAATACCAAGATGGTTTTTTCCATCCCATTTACCAAGAAAATAATCATCATAAGAGCCCCAGGCAATGCCTGTCATGAATTGAACGGTGTAGCCATGGTCACGCCATGATTTTACTCTTTGTTCGAAGGTCATGTTATGATGATCACCTGCGCCATATACGATGGCGATGTCTGATCTTACGTCTATTTCAGGCCGCCACGGACTGCTGGTCTGAAAGGCTGTTTTTTCTCCTTTCTGCGCAGTTGCCAATAAGGACAGGCAAAAGCAGGAGAGTAGAAGCAATGGTTTCTTCATAATGGAAAGTTGAGACCTGTAATTAAAAACTTTGAAATAACTCACTCCTACATAAGAGCAATGAGTTATACTGATAGCACACTAAACACAATTAACTGAGTCACATTTGTAACAAGCCCTTCCGCCGTAGGCGGAAGGAACTTGCTATGATGGCCTGTGGCCTTGTAGACAGCAAACACAGATGCCATAAAAAGTGGAATTCGCACAAAGAGCCTTACGGTACTTTCACCGCTATCGGCTCATTATAATTATACCTGTTCACACCATCTACACTATAATTAATTCGTCCACCAGCACGCAGGTAATAAGTTGCATTTGTATATGGTAACACAGGAGTCGTTACTGTAATCGTTTGTCCCAACTGAGTGGTCGGATTGCTCACTGCCACTGTATAACGTGAATCATAATTATTATCACCCACATTATAACTGCTTGAATTCACGAACAGATAAATATTCCCCAGATCCTGCTGATACGCCGGCAATGTTGTACCTCTGGACACCCTGAACTGCACCGTAATAGTATTATCGGTATTCACCACCGGATCCCCGATCCATTCCACTTCAAGGAAAGGCACTACTGTAAAATTCTGCGTCACCGTACCATTGATATCAATTGTCACACTCGCATTTTTCGTCGTATCTCCATTGGCATCCAATTGTACAAGCGGCACGAATGGCCCGAGCGGTGTTACATTATACTTCCCTGCAGGAATAACGGAACACTCAAACGTACCATCCTGATTGGTTGTAAAATAAAATGGGGTAGGACTTGCTGAATAATTCAGGTCCAGCAATTTGAACCTTACACCATTATCACCCACCTGCGTCTGCAATCCCTGACCAGTGATCGAGTCTGTGATCAAACCTTTCAATACCATGGAAGGCTTATCCTTGTTATCATATTTCGTGCAGGAGCAAAACAGCCCCAGCGCCAAAACTATATATTGAATTTTCATCATCTTCAAAGTTTTAGTAGATTAATAGCCTGAATTCTGCACCACCTTAGTACTGGTTGTAATCGCTGCCCCCGGCAGTTCCTGGTAGTACCAGCGCGTATCAAATGTGAACGTACTACCCCTTTCATCATAGCGTGCATCGAAGAACCATTTGCCGGCATTATCAGCATAAAACGGCATCAGTGTACGCCAGCGGGTATTGGACTGTTCGGTTGCAATCACTCTCCAACGTTTTAAATCCCACCATACTTTGTTTTCGAAGGCCAGTTCTTTACGACGTTCTTTGCGTACTGCACTAATGAATGCATCGGGAGATGCTTTTTCTATACCTGATAACAGATCTGCACCTGCACGGGTTCTGATCTTGTCAATGCTGGTATAGGCATCATTCAGGTAATCGGCTGTACCCAGCGTAGCCAGTTCTGCTGCAGCTTCTGCACGGATCAGTAATACCTCTGCATAGCGCATTTCAATCCATGGTTGTGCAGATCTGTTTTCCAGTACTTCTTCCTGTGCCATCCCTTCATTCAACCATTTGCGGATGGTGAAGCCGGACATAGCGCAGGTGTTATCTCCATAAAATACACCCGCTGCACCAGCAGGATTCATTTTAGTACCATCGTGCAGTGTATATGCCGTCTGACTACCACTGGAAGAGGTGACTAACTGAGAAGCGCTGGATGAATTTTCATACTTGGTCGTACTGCCTTCAGGAATAAGGCGGGCTATAGATGACGTGGATGCACCGGTATAAATACCTCTCCATATCTGACAGGCAGTGCCTTTGAACTGATCGTTCGGTAAGATAACCGTCGCTCTTAGACGAGGCTCTGCATCTGCAAAAAACTGCATGGTGCTGTCATAGAGTTTGTAAGTACCATTGCTGTTGTATACATCTACATGTCCGTTTCCATCTTTAGGAATACCATCGAACATTTCTACGAAATTCAGGGTAGGATTGGTCTCAGAAGAATAACCGTTTGCACCTTTATATTGAGCAGGTACATTGTATGCATCATAACCATGTACACTTTCAGGATAGCTGTATTGTTTTACAAAGATCGCTTCTGAACTGCTGGCATTGGAGAAGATATTTTTATAGTTGGTGTACTGAGCGGTTTTATCACCAGACGCCCATTCATTCATATACAGGGAATAGCCACCTGCATCTACCGCCAGTGCTGCATTGTAAGCCTGTGTATAGAAATCTTTTGCCAGGTCTGTACTCATGCCACAGAGGCGAATACCACCTACGATGTATGAGTTTGTATTGTATTTTGCAATAGATCCCGCGTGCACCATGGCTCTCGCCTTCATAGCATACGCCGCATATTTATTGGCACGACCTACCTGGTTGGTAGCTGGTAATAAAGCAATCGCACTATCATAATCGGCACCCACCAGTTTCCAGGTATCTTCCTCTGAAGAGCGTGCGATGTCTACATCTGAGATGGATTCTGATGGATAGTTCAGTACACGTGTTACCAACGGTACGCCACCATAGCGTTTTACCAGTGCATAGTAAGTGAAGGCACGTATAAAGTAAGCTTCCCCTTTGAACTGGGCCACCTTGGCAGTAGAATAACTGCTTTGGTAGTTTTTAATGTTTTCCAGGAAGTAATTGCATTCCCTGATCACGGTGTAAAGATCGCTCCATGTATCGCCATAATCTGTAGATGTAGACTCGTTCTTAGCACCACCTACTTCGCGGCACAATGCTTCGCCTGACATCGTACCTGGTACCTGTAGTACCCAGAAGTGATTGAACAGATAGTTGGGACTATAACGGAAATCTTCGATCGGCATTTCGCTGTAGATCCTTGCCATGTAGGAATTGATACCTGCTTCTGAACCGAAGATATCACCGTCCTGGATGATATTGGTTGGAGAGATATCCAGTTTGGTACAGGAAAAGAGCGAAAAACCCAGTATGAATGGTAGTATATATTTAAACTTTTTCATAATCACAAGAATTAAAGATTGATGGTGAAGCCCATGTTGTAGGTACGGTTCAGCGGATATACGTTACCATAACTGTCAGCAGGATGTTCCGGATCAATGAATTTCATGCTTGACCAGGTGTGGGCGTTGTAGATGTTGCAATACACTCTCGCACCTTTGATACCTGCACGTTTCAGCAGGGATACCGGTAAGGTGTAGCCTAACTCAACCGTTTTCAGACGGAGGTAGCTGGCATTGAAATAAGAGAATGTAGAGTTGCCTCTTGCCACGGTGCCTGTGTAAGCGTATTTACCTTTCACCCATTTAGTATTAGGATCGTAAGGGTTGGCAGTTGGATCCTGAGGATGCCATCTGTCCATAAACATTTCAAGTGCGTTGGAATAATTGGATCCCCAGATAGGCTCTGCTAAGATCTCAACATAGTTTACATATACTTTGGCAGCACCCTGGAACAACATAGCCAGGTCAAATCCTTTCCAGCTCGCATCCAGTGTCAGGCCATAGGAGAACATCGGTCTGCCGCTATAGCTGATAGGCTGTAAGTCAAGGTCAGAGATGATGCCGTCACCATTGGTATCTTCGTATTTATAGTCGCCGGGCAGTGTACCCTGGTCATATTTCACTTTGCTATTGGCTATTTCTTCGTAGCTCTGGAACTGGCCGATGCCTTTGAAACCCCATACCATATCAGAGTAGCGGTTGTTGTTATTGCTTCTCCATTCGTTGTAATTGTTACCATATTTACCTACTTCCTGATAAGTATATTGTGTGCGGGTGAAACCGAAAGTACCTCTTACATTATAGCTCACTTCACCAATTTTGTAGTGATGTGTGACTTCGATATCGATACCACGGGTCATATCGCCATTCAGGTTTTCCTGAGGCAGTGCAGCGCCTACGACTGATGGCAGACTTACACTGCGGGTGGCCAGCAAGCCACTACGCTTACGCTGGAAGTAGTCTACGATCAAACCGAACATACCGTTTTTGGTATTGAGGTCCAGACCTACGTCAAATGTTTTCGCAGTATACCATGTAATATTTTTGTTCGCGATACCAGTACTTACAGAGCTGTTCACATAAGTACCATCGAATACAGAACCACCTGGCAGGTTGTTATTATCGCCGCCTGCAGGATATGTGTAACCATTCAGGTATTGATAGGTAGAAGCGTTGTCATCACCCAGCACACCATATGATGCACGGAACTTGGCGTTGTCGATGAATTTTACATCCAGGTTTTTCCAGAAGTTTTCATCTGTAAAGCGCCAACCCACGGAACCAGAAGGGAAGAAGCCCCAACGGTGAGCAGCATCAAAGCGGGAGGAACCATCATAACGGAACCCGAACTCTGCGAGGTACTTGCCTTTGTAGTTATAGTTAGCCTTACCTACATAACCAATGTTTGCATAGTCATACAGGTCAGCGCTGTTGGTAGACATGCTACCCTGCTGGTTATCACTGTTACCTGCGGAGAGCTGATCCAGTGCCAGAGAAAGATCACGGGCTGCAAAGATGTTATCTCCCTGACGGTGCTGACCTTCTACCAAAGCAAGGACGCTCACATTATGCACTTCGTTGAAGGTACGCATGTAGTTCAGTGAGAACTGAGTAAGGATGGATTGCTTGGTATAGAATTCCCTGCGGATGTTGCTGGGACTCTGGTTGGTAGTTGCGTTATAAGATTCGGTCGCGTCGTCGTAGTTGTAGAGGTTGTATTGCTTTTTATAGATCTTGTTGTCGAGTAACTGATAGTCGTAACCGAACATACCTTTTGCACGCAGACCTGTGATGCCGGGAACATCGTATTCCAGGCTCACGTTAGACTGGAACCATTTGTTGCCATATTTTCTGTAACCAGACTGGTTAGCGTCTGCCATGGCTACAGGGTTGGAACCGTCTACAGAACCAACCTGCAGGTAGTCGTGATTGTCATTGGAGTAAATTGGCTGAATAGCAGCAGATCTTTCCATAGAGCGGATGATCCAGTCGGTGGATTCGTAGTTCTTATTGGACTCGTCGAAGATACCGTTCAGCTGGAAGTCAGCTTTCAAACGATCAGTGATCCGGCCTGTTACGTTAGAGCGTAAGTTGTAACGTTTGTAGCTGTTGCTGTTACTACGCAGGAAAGATTCCTGAGAAAGGTAACCGAGAGATGCATAGTACTGTACCCTGTCAGAACCGCCACTGGTGCTCAGGTTGTGCTGAGACATAGGTGCAGATGGCCTGATTACGGCTTTGTACCAGTCAGTACCTTGTTTGGTACCGTTTCTGTAGGCTTCTACTTCGTCGAGGGAGTAGCGGAGTGTACCACCGTTCTGGTTATGCATGGATTTCTCATTTGCGAGGGTCATCCAGTCGGCAGCGCTGGTGCTTTTCGGAGAGCCGATCGGGGTTTGAATACCGAAGTTAGCGTTGTAGTTGATGACGTTGGTACCCGCCTTTCCTTTTTTAGTTGTGATGAGCACCACGCCGTTTGCCGCGCGTACCCCGTATACCGCTGCAGACGCGTCTTTCAGCACAGAGATGCTTTCCACATCGTCAGGGTTCAGGCGGGACATGTTATCGCGGGGGATACCATCGATAATGATCAACGCATCGCCCATACCACGAATATCGAAGGTATTGTTGAAGGTACCGGGTTCGGAAGATTTCTGTACGATACGTACGCCGGCCAGTTTACCTGTCAGCATGTTGGTTACGTTTTCATTTTTGGTGCGGACGATGTCAGCGCTTTTAATGGCAGCTACCGCACCTGTTACGGTTGCTTTTGTTTGCTGACCGTAACCTACCACTACCACTTCCCCCAGGGACTTGTTTTCAGCAGATAATTTAATATCGATACGGGTACGGTTGCCTACCACTACTTCTCTGGCAGAGAAGCCGATGAAAGTAAATACCAGTGTATCGTTTTCACTACGCACATGGAGAATGAAGTTCCCGTTGGCATCGGAGGTGGTGCCTCTGGAAGTCCCTTTGATACCAATGCTTACGCCGGGCAATGCTTCGTTGGCATCGTTGGTCACTCTACCGCTGATGGTGATATCGGCAGGAGGAGCAGGAGGCGTAGCAGGTTTATCTTTTTGTCTGATGATGATGGTTTTCTGCTTGATCACATAATCAAGTGGCTGGTCTTTGAAGCAAAGGCGCAGCACCTCATCGATCGGAGAGTTGGTCACTGAAATGCTTACTGGGCGTGCGCTGGCGAGCATGGGTGCGTTATAGAGAAAATTGTAACCGCTTTGTTCTTTCAGGTCCATCAGGAGTTTTTCCAGCGGCACATTGCGCTCCGATATGGTCACATTTTGTGCCTTACCATGTACCTGAAGGGCGGTGAACATAACTAATAGAAATGTTTTTAGTAGCAGTTTTAATGGCACGTGGAATTGCCGAGGTTTTTTAAATTGTAGATAGCATCGCATAGATGTACGTTTTGTTGGAATTTATGAATGTGTGTTTTTTTAGCAATAGAATTCCCTTACCGGTGCAGGGTTTGCGCCGGTTGTGTAAAAAAATTAAAGTGGATGATGTTAAGGTAACACCGTCAGCTCCCTTCCCTGAATCCTGAAGTGGATGGTGCCGGTGAGTTCGATCATGCTGAGTACTTCCGAAATATTATCAAAACGTGAAATAGTGCCGGAAAAGATCTTTCCGTTCATATCACCTTGGTAATTTACCCTTACGTCATACCAGCGTGCAAGTTTTCGCATAATGCTTTGTATGTTTTCATGGTCAAAAGTAAAGTAGCCGTTTTTCCAGGCTATGACTTCTTCTAAGTTTGCTTTGCAGGTGGTGATCCGGGTGTTTGAGTCAGTCATTTGTGCCTGCATACCCGGTTTCAGTAATTGTTCGCCTGAGTGGTTGTTCACTTTGACAGCGCCTTGCAGCAGGGTCACTTTACTTTTCGCCTCGTCTTTGTAAGCCATGACGTTGAAGTGTGTGCCCAGTACTGTAATGGTGTTGCCGTCGAAGTTTACCTTAAATGGTTTGGATTCGTTTGTAGCAATTTCAAAATATACTTCCCCGCTTATTTCCACTGTCCTTTCATTGTTCCTGAAGGTAGTTGGGAATCGAAGGGAGGAAGTGGCGTTGAGCCATGCTTTGGTACCGTCTTCGAGTACGATCTGGTATTGTCCACCGGTAGGGGTGGAGATCGTGCTCCAGGAGGTGGCGCTACTGCCAGTTTTGTCGTTATATTCTATGAGTCCATTTTGAACCTGTTTAATGATTACACCGTTTTTTGTGGTCAGGGAACCTGCCCCTGCGCTGTCCAGCGTGATAGAGGAGCCGTCTGCGAGGGTCAGGATAGCCTTATTGCAGCCGGGCGTCACCTTGTTGGATGCAAGGTTTTTTAGCGTTGATGGCGGCAGGGTTGGATTGTTTTTATAGATGGATGAAAGTAGGATGAAGAGGCCGGTAAAAGCAGCAGCTGCTGTGAGAATAGTGGTCAGTGTCTTGATGCCGGTTCGTTTTTTAGGTTTGATCTCCTGTTCGAGCAGTGCGTGTAATTCGTTTTCTATTTCGGTTTTGTCACCCATTTCAGCTTGCCAGGGGTGTTCTTCCGCTTCCATTTGGTCGGTATATTCCTGTAGTCGTAGTTTTTCTTCGGCTGTGATCGTGCCTGATAACAGTTTTTCGTATAGCAAAAAGAATTCCCGTGGACTCATTTGTTTGATTTATAGGTATCTGATAAACTAGAGACCCTTTTGGGGACTCACACACATAAATTTGAAAAATATTTTTTGAAGACGAGTGGGGCCGGAAAAAAAAAGAATAATCTCTGGCAAATTGTTACCTTTAATCCACACTACGTTATGTCCATTTATCATGTGCTTAGGCCATTTATCAGACCATGAACTTTGGGAGTCCATATTAAAGGGGGATCAGGTTGCTTTTTCTTACTTCTTTAAGAAGCATTGGCAGTCTGTATACACAACTGTATTTTTCCATTTAAAGGACAGGGAAGTCAGTAAAGAAATCACCCACGACATTTTCCTGAACATCTGGTTAAAGAGAGAACAATTAGAAATACTTTCTTTCTCGGCGTATTTAAAGGCGGCGGGGCGGTATCATGTGTACAAACATTTGAAGAAGCAGAAGGTGAAGCCATTGTCGTTTAATGAGGATATCGGGCAGTTGGATGATTATGCTGTTCAGAATGAGGGGTATCAGCAGTTGTCGCGACAGGAACTGGAGGATAGTGTGGAGGAGTTTGTGCGGAGGTTGCCGAAGCGGTGCAGGGAGGTGTTTTTACTGAGCAGACAGGAACATTTGTCGAACGACCAGATAGCGGGGAAGTTAGGAATTTCGAAGAGGACGGTTGAGAATCAGATTACCTATGCATTGCATCATTTGAGGACGATGCTGAAGGTGATATCTATATTTTTGTTTTAGCCCTGGATATTGTATGTTCGTAAATATCCCTAATATTTTATCCAATGCATTGCAAACACTGTGGCAATCTAATTGAATGCCAGTGAGTCAGCCTGATTACCTTTTACTGAAAGAAAAACATGCACCCTTTCCGGAGAAAGGGTGATGGTATACTGATAGCAGCTTTGTGCAAAGGTGCAGACGATGAATAGTGCAAGGGTTCTTATCATTGTACACTCCATTCATGAATACCTGATGAATTGTCTTTTGGCAACTGTACTTCCAGCCTTAAGGCGGTAGTGTTCACAGGTTCAAAAGTTACGTTATTGTATTTGTCTTTTGCTATTTCGTAAGGTGTTTTATTTACGACAGGTATCCATTCATCACCTTTTTTATAATAGAGTTTCCAGGATACAGGAATACGACATCCACCAAAAGGTCCGTCATCATACCAGTATACTTTAGAACTGGAAATTGTATACGCCTGATCGAAATCGTACTGCACCCATTCCAGCGTATCCTGTTTTGGCCACCAATGCAGATAGAGTGAACTGTTGTCATGAGAATCCAGTGGATCGTACTGATCATTCAGTGCCATGAACATCCGTTTGTTTTTTATGCCCGCACTTACTTTTGCTTTGGAGGCAATGGTTGGAGCTGGCTTTGGTCTTGCCGCAGAGGCTTCGAAAGGAATCCATACAGCCATTTCACCGGGACCACGATTTGCCCATGCGTAGTATGGAATAGCTATTACTGTTTGAGTGGATGTAATGAGTTGATCGCTGTTTAACTGCCGGCTGGAAGAGCTACCATTCATCTGTAATACGGTTACACCGTTCAGCATATCAGGTTTATAAACAGCATTCACAGTAGCATTTTTATCTACGACAATATTTTGTACAGTGGCATCTTTATTATCCGGGCCTTCCAGGCAATACATGATAGGACCACGTTCCAGGGCGAATCGTTTTCTATCAGCAACTACCTGATCGTTGGCCATAATCTTTTGTACGCTCATGGGAAAGTCAAGTCTTATTTTATCACCTGCTTTCCAGTTACGGGTAATGACAGCAAACCCTTTTTCCATTTTGTAAGTAGCAGGTTTACCATTTAGCAGGATGGCCAGTTTAGGCAGACTGGCACTATCTGCATCGTAATATAAGTTGCCCGGTACAGGGGAGCCTTTTGCCCATTCAGGAATACGGATATGCAGTGCAAAGTTCGCTGCTTTGGCAGGTGCCACTGCAATATCGACCTGTCCATCCCATGGGTAATTGGTGGTTTGTGTGATCTGAACAGCACCAACCGGTAATTTAATAGAAGCTGTATTACCAGCAAAGAGATTTATATAGAGATTGTTTTGGTTCTGGGCGTAAATATATCCGGGCATAGAAGGCAGGAATCGCGTCATATTTGAAATACAACAGGCACAACCAAACCACGCACTTCTTTGATGCTGTCCCATAGACGCTAATGGATTCGGATAAAAGAACCGATCTCCTGAAAGAGATACACCAGATAATAATCCATTGTATAAAGTACGTTCCAGTACATCGATATATTTCGCATCGCCATGCAGCAGGAACATCCTGCTATTCCAGTATACGTTCGCGATAGCAGCGCAGGTCTCAGCATAAGCACTCATATTTGGAAGTTCGTATGCCTGTCCAAATGCTTCGCCATTGCCGGTAGCACCAATGCCTCCGGTAATGTAGAGCTTTTTATCTACCACATCATTCCAGATGTCATCGATGGCATGCAGGTATTGCTGATCACCTGTGAGTGCAGCTACATCTGCCATGCCGGTGTACATATAGGTAGCTCTTACGGCATGACCTTTGGCTTCGTGCTGATCTACTACTTTTGTAAAAGACTGGTTGTATTCACCGCTATATGGAGATCCGGGACCTCGTACATCGAGGAAGAACTTTGCCAGATGCAGATAGGCAGTATCGCCGGTGACACGGTATAATTTTGTCAGACCTGTTTCTACGATCTGGTGGCCGGGCCATTTTTCTTCTTTGCCATAGCCGAAAGTTTTCACCAGCAGGTCTGCGTTTTTGATAGCAATATTCAATAATGTCTTTTTGCCAGTAGCCTGATAATGTGCCACAGCGGCCTCGTACAGATGACCGGCATTGTACAGTTCATGACTCAGGTCTTCTTCCATTTCCCATCTCTTCGTGCCCATCCATGGATGCGGATGCGCGGAGTGTACGGTACGGAAAGTATATAAATAACCATCTTTTTCCTGTGCAGCGCCGATAATAGCAATCAGTGAATCGAGGTACTTTTCCAGTTCGGGGTTCTTTTTCACCTGCAAACCATACGAAGCTCCTTCAATCACTTTGTACAGATCCGTATCGTCAAATGTATATTCCGTCATAGAATCGCCGGGAATGGTATGGGCGGCACGTCTGAAATTGTCGATGCGGCCTGTCTTGCGACATTGTTCCAGGGTATAGGGAATCGTTACTTCTGCATTCACCCTGATCTTGGGTGCCCAGAAATTGTCGGAGACCTTTACCTGTGTGAAGGCCACAGGCTGTATGGGATAATCTTTTTTCACCTGTGCCTGGAGGGTGCTACAAAATCCAGTCGTTGCGATGATGAGTGTCTTTATCTTCATAGGGATGAAATTATGGTTTCCCCCGGGAATGGGTTAAATAGATATTAATCAGATTTGCCTGTATATTAGCAGAATTTTATGGATCGTTATTTCATTATTAACAAGCCTTACGACATGGTGTCGCAGTTCGTGAGCCCTGACAAAGTTCATCTTTTGGGCGAACTGGATTATGATTTTCCCGAAGGCATTCATGCTGTGGGCAGACTCGACAACCATTCCGAAGGATTGCTTATTCTTACAACCAATAAAAAAGTCACCCGGTTATTATTTGAAAGCGATACACCACACAAGCGTACTTATCTCGTGATGGTCAATAAGGTGATTAGTGCTGAGGCGCTAGAGAAATTGCGTACCGGTGTGACCATTCGTATTAAAGGGGGTGTGGATTACGTAACGCCGCCCTGTGATGTGCAGGTAGTAGAAAAGCCGGCGAATGTAGGGCCAAGGGCGCATGATCTGAAGGAGTACCTGCCAAGGACGTGGATTACGATCACGCTGACGGAGGGCAAGTTTCACCAGGTGAGGAAGATGACGTCAGCTGTGGGGCATCAGACGAAAAGGCTGATACGGATCTCTATAGAAGATCTGTTGTTGGGAGATTTGCAGCCGGGGGAGGTACAGGAGATGGAAGAGGAAAGGTTCTTCCGGTTATTGAATATTGTGAATGTAGCGATATAGAAGCTGTAAGCGCTAATATTACTGTATAATTTAGCAATATCGCATCAGTTTGGTGCCATAATTCTTGGTACTTTGCTGACTTCCTTATCATGCTTAAAAGTAAATTATGTTGAAAAAAAGTGCACTGGCACTGGGTGTATTGTTACTCTTTCAGGTAGCACGTGCCCAGGATGCAGCACCATCCCGTTACGGAATCATTCCTTATCCGCAACAGTTGGTGCCACAGGCTGGAGAATTTGTCATTACCGCAAAAACGAAATTGGTTGTTCCTTCCGGAAAAGCTTTCAGCAATGAGGCGGCACAGTTACAGTCACTCATCAAACAGGGCTTAGGTCAGGCATTGCCTGCAGGTACCAAAGCAGGTGCGGGTTCCATTGTATTGACACAGAACGATCAGCTGGAAGGCGAAGAAGATTACACTTTGCAGATCAGCACGCAGGAAATTCAGATAGGTGCAAAAACGCCTACCGGTATGTTCCGCGCGATTCAGACCCTGCGTCAGCTGATGCCGGTATCAGTAGAAGGTGCTACCACCAAACTGGCGAAGATCGCCATCCCTGCTGCGGACATCACCGACCACCCTGTATATGGCTGGCGTGGTATGCACCTGGATTTGTCCCGTCACTTTTTCTCAATCGACTATCTGAAAAAATTCATCAACGTACTCGCCTTGTACAAGATGAATAAATTACACCTGCACCTGACAGATGATCAGGGTTGGCGTATTGAAATCAAAAAATATCCTTTGCTGACAGAAAAGGGTGCATGGCGTGAATGGAACAACCAGGATTCTGCCTGTATGGAGAAAGCCAAAACCAATCCGGATATGGCGATCGACGCTTCTCACATTATTCACAAAGATGGCAAAACTCTGTACGGCGGCTTCTATACACAGGCCCAGATGAAAGACCTGATTGCTTATGCAGCAGCACGTCATATCGAAATCATCCCTGAAATCGATATGCCGGGTCATATGATGGCGGCTATCAGGGAGTATCCTTTCCTGAGTTGTCAGGGTGGTGTGAAATGGGGTAAATTGTTTACCACGCCTATTTGTCCTTGCAAAGAAACGACCTTCGAATTTGCAGAGAATGTATTTACTGAAATTGCGGCATTGTTCCCATCTCAATACATTCACCTGGGTGCGGACGAAGTGGACAAGTCTACCTGGGAGCACTTTGACGGTGTAAAGGATTTCATGAAAGAACACAATATCAAAGATGTTGATGAACTGCAGAGCTACTTTGTGAAGAGAATGGAAAAGTTCTTTAATTCCAAAGGGAAGAAGCTGATTGGCTGGGACGAGATCCTGGAAGGTGGAGTGAGTCCTACGGCAGTCGTGATGTATTGGAGAAGCTGGGTACCTTCAGCACCAGTGCATGCGGCTAAGAACGGGAATTATGTGATCATGACGCCGGGTAATCCTTTGTATTTTGATGGTATTCCTGACAGGAACTCTATCGCTAACGTGTATCATTTTGAGCCGGTTCCAAAGGGGTTGACAGCCGAAGAAGGCCGTTACATCATTGGTGCGCAGGCGAATATCTGGACGGAGATGATCCCTTCTGAAAATCGTGCAGACTTTATGTATATGCCACGTATGACAGCGCTGGCAGAGGTATTATGGACACATAAATCCGATTTTGACGGGTATTCTCAGCGTCTGATGGCGCAGTATAAGCGTCTGGACAAGATGAAGGTACACTACCGTATGCCAGATCTGGATGGGTTTACAGAAGAAAATGTATTTGTAGGAAAGACCAAACTTGCAATCGCGAAGCCTTCTCCTGAGATGACGATCCGTTATACGACAGATGGTACGGCGCCGACAGTAAAGTCTCCTGAATTGCCCGCTGATTATATTATTCCGGGTAAGATTTCCCTGCGTATTGCGGCGTTTAAGCCAGATGGTGTGCATGGAGAGATATATACTTTGAACTATAAACCACAATCATTCTTCAAACCGACTGAAGTGATTGGTTTGCAGCAGGGATTGAAGTTGAATTATTTCGATGGATCATTTAAGAGTGTGACGACACTGAAAGATACTCCTGATAGCAGCGGGTATGTAAACAATGTGATCATGCCTGATAGTATGGGGCATGGTGGCAAGCCATTTGCCGCGACGCTGAAAGGCTTTATCAATGTTCCTGAGACGGCGATATATAGTTTCTTCCTGACGGCGGATGATGGTGCGAACCTTTATATAGATAGTGAGAAGGTAGTGGATAATGATGGCTGGCATGCGCCGTTGCAAAAGAGCGGACAGATTGCGCTGCAAAAGGGTTTGCATCCGATCGAGGTGAAGTTTGTAGAAGGCGGTGGCGGTTATACGTTGAAGCTGGAATATAGGGTGAATGGAGGTAAGATTGGAAGGCTGCCGGACGAGTGGTTGCAGGTAGCGAAATAAATATTTCACATGAACTAATTTAATATTTTTATCGGGCAGCTCACAAGGCTGCCCGATCTGTTTTTTCGAATTTGTTTGAGAAACCTGCCTTGTACGAGTGGTTATTGCAACAGAAAAAGTAGTTTTGCAGCATTATGAAGGATTATAAAAAGCACTTTTTGGTGCCAGCAGCTCCTGAGGAGTTGTACAAGGCATTGACCAATCAATACACCATTCAGTTATGGTCCGGTGAACCTGCGGAAATGAAAGCCGAGGCAGGAACGGAGTTTTCCCTTTGGGGAGACAGTATTGCGGGTATGAACCTCGAGTTTGAGGAGGATAAGAAGATTGTGCAGGAGTGGTATTTCGGGGATCAGCCGGAGGATTCAATTGTGACGATTATACTTCATCCTCACAAGAAAGGAACGGATGTGGAGCTGAGGCATACGAATATTCCTGACGAGGCATTTGACGACATTGTGGATGGATGGAATGAGGCGTATTTTGGAGCACTTGTTGATTTCTATTCATGAAGCCAGCGAGTATCAGTGAAATAAAGAAAGAATTGCAGGCATTGCCCCCGGCGAGGCTAATGGAGGTATGTTTGCGGTTGGCGAAGTTTAAGAATGACAATAAAGAGTTGTTGTCTTATTTGTTATTCGAAGAGGAAGATCTGCAGGGATATATAGCCGCCGTGAAGCTGGAAATGGATGAGGCGTTTACTACCCAGCCGAAGACGAACATTTATTATGTGAAGAAGCATTTGAGAAAGATATTGAGGGGAGTGAGTAAGCAGATAAAGTATACGGGGTCGAAGGTGGCGGAGATAGAGTTGCTGTTGTACTTTTTAATGAAGATTAAGAAAGCGGGCATAAAAGTAGGAGAGAGTCCGGCATTGGTCACGATATATATGGGGCAGATGAAGAAGATCCGGAAGGCGATAGAGGGGCAGCATGAAGACTTGCAATATGAATATTTAAAAGAATTAGAAAGATTATAAGTTGATTAGCAGGCAATTGACTGCTTTTTTTATCATGGAGATCGCGCAGGAAGTGGAGAGTAATCGTACACTAATGGAAGTGTTGAGTATGAAGATTGGTGGATTTTGTATATATCTGGGCGTGATGTTGTTCTTTAATTTGTACTTATTTTTCAGGGGAAGAAAGCATGCAAAACGTACGCCGCTGCCTCTTATAATAAATTAAATGTCAATATGTTAACGCTTTGCTAAAATCTTCTGATCATTAAATCTTTCCTTTAAACGAGAGTCTAATAACTATAAAAAGAAAAGGAGGAGTCATGAAAAAGATAATAATTGCGTTAACGATGACCGTAATGGCGACAGGTGCTTTTGCAATGGGTCCCGGACATGGTGGCGGAGGCTTTCATGGGGGAGGACGGACAACCGTCATAGTAGGCGGTGGTTTTGGTTACTACAGCCCATTCTATTCACCATTTGGCTGGGGTTTTGGGTATGGATACCCTTACTATGCGGCTCCTTATCGACCTACTAAACTCGATATGCAGGTGATGGACATTAAAAATGACTATGCCGACAGGATCGCCTCTGTGAAAATGGATAGAGACCTGAGTGGTAGAGAGAGAAGGCAGGAGGTAAGACAGTTGAAAAGAGAACGAGACAATGCTGTGTATGATGCCAAGAGGAATTATTACAAACAGCAGATGGAACGGAGACAACAGTCGCAACAGCAGCAGCCACAGGAACAAACTCAGCCGGAAACGCAGCAGCAATAATGGATTTGAAAAGCCGCAAGTGATTGCGGCTTTTTTTATAATACTCCTAAGATCTTTTTAGGCAGATGTGCAAACCGATATCCCAGTGTAAAACTCAGGTTCCAATCTGTCCGGTGCATATCTTTCACCAATAAATTCGTATTCAGATTTTCCCACGAGGCATTGAGGTATGCATAATACTTATCGCCATTATACCCCGCATTGATCCAGCCCTGCATATCAGTCACCGCCTGCAGTCTCTTATTATCTGTATTTAATTCATGCAAAGCCCCTGCACCAAATATTACCGTAGGTGCAATGATCCACTTATGCTGTCCCAGAACGATATTGTGGGTGTATCCGCCCTTAAATACCAGCGACAACCACGAGGGGTTAGAAGATAATAAATTATAAGTAGATGAGTCTGATATAAGATGTGGCGTCGGTTTTTTCCACCTGATCTGGTGCCAGAGCGGTGTTGCTACCAGGAATACAGAACCCGCAGATTGCAGCTGTTGTTCGGAAAAGGAAGTGGCTGCTTTGTAAGAGTATTTCCTATGATTGATATAATAAAAGAGATCGAGTCCCGCATTCGTAAAATCAATCCCCTGGAAGGCTTCATATCCCCTGTGGTCATGATTGGGTATCAGTAATCCATTATAGGCGTTATAAAACGGCTCTACGCTCACCGCATGACTACCAAACTGCATCCTGATGAGCCGATAGTGATACTTTGCCTTATTGTCCAGTTCTGTACCGGGTATATTGACAGAATATTGCAGGTATAGCCATTTATAACTCACATCGCCTCCCAGGTACCCACTGCTGTTCACAGCCAGTTTATAATTACGCTGTCTGTTTTGGTGGGTCCTGAATTTAAACGTCGTACTATACGTTCCCGCATATAGTTCAACTGTATTTTTCCTTTGAAATGGCTGAATATAAGCCGAGTCTGTTTTTTGAGCATACAGTGTAGCAGGAAAAATTACTAACAGAAAAAGGTAACGCCACATGATTTTACAACAACAGGAATCAGTAAAAGGTTTTTTCGCAAAAAATGTTTAAGTTTCTACCCGATATTAACAACTACACTATGAAATTAAAACTCAGACATTGTCTGCTGGCATTTATAGCGCTGCCAGCCTTTGGACAAAAATCAAATTTTCACTTCGTAAGCACAAAGAACCAGCAGATCAATATTAATAAAGGGACCATTTTTGTAAATGGTAACCGTACGTATCTGCTGAGTAATGGTGCGGAGTTTTTAGATAGCAGGCGCAATAAGCTCATTGAAAATGGAGGCAATGTATTTTTATTTCTGGAAGTAAGTCGCGGTGCAGACGTTAAAGATCTGATAATTTTCAGTGTAAATAATAGCAAGGCGGATTCTATCGGGAATGTCGTGTCTTCTGATATCAGGGATTATGACCATGACCAGAACCTGGAAGTAGGTGGTGCATATACAGTGGCGCCTTATCCAGCTGCGGATTCAGTGTATTATGTGCCTTATATCTATTATGAGATTGTGAAGGGCAGAGTGGTGCTGGATGAGGAGTATAATGAGAAAATTAATAAGAAAAAGTATGGGGTGTGGTTAAAGGATCTGATAGAGGATAGGAAGTACAAAGTGATACCTAAGCCTAAGCATTAAGTGATAGTAGAAAGCCCCCTTTTATTGGGGGCTTTTTATTTTGATCGCGATCTCTTTTCCACAGTGTAGTGCGGCTTCTACGGTACCAGGACTATCGCCGGTGTAGAGCGCTTCTCCTGCAAAGTAAATAGTATCTGCAACGGGCGTGGTCAATACTGCCTTTGCCTTTTCAGAACCAGGCATGCCGTAGGAGTAGCCGCCATGTATGGCTTGTTCTGTTGACCAGTTATGGATAAAACTTTGCTCCAACAGGTCCGCAATGTTTGTTACATTAAATATTTTAGAAAGCGAGTTGAGTGCTTTGGCCAATAGATCAGATTGAGGTCCTGCTGCATGCGGGCCTCCCAGCCACCCGGTAAGAATTAAGCTATCTTCAGATTGCGTCCACCATACCGGCACTTCCTCATCACTTAACACAAACCCGATATCTCTTTTCCAGAAAGCCTGTTTGAAAAGCAGGTTGAACTTAATAACGGTTCCCCATCCGATCTGCCGTGCCGCAGCTGTATATGCTGGGAGAGCAGGGGAAAACTGTATGCTTTCGTTTTGTAGGATATTGATAGGAACGGTGACGAGTACTTTGTGTGCGGTGTAGGTCCGGTCCTGTGTTGTGACCGTCACCTTTCCCGGTTCCCAGGAGATGATTTGCACGGTTTGGTTCGTGATAATTGTACATCCTTTGCCAAGGTAATTGATCAGGGCTGTGTAGCCGTTTTCAATTCTGAAGTTGGTGCCTTGTTCCAGTGTCCATTCATCGTACAGATATTTTACGCTTACCTTGTTCAGGTCAGCGAGGTCGTATCCTTCCACATATCCCTGTACATGATCACGAAGTTCTGCATATTGATCGGCAGGGTAATATTGATCAAGCAATTGCTGCATGGTGGTCGTTTCAGCGGCTTTGCCCATATGTTCGATCAGGTTATCCCAATCTTCAATCCAGCTTTCTTCCTGTTTGAGTTCCCCGTTTTCCGCAAGGGCCATTTCCTCATTGATGGGGTGATAGGGAATACCTGCTTCCTGTAACAAAGACAGGGTGATGGGCAGTTCGCCATGTATGAATTCAGCACCGGTTTCAATATGAATACCGGGTGCAGGGTAGAGGGTAGTCGTTCTGCCACCAGCTTGTGGCCGTGCTTCCAGTATGGTGACGTTGTATTTAGTGGAGAGATCTTTAGCTGCTATAAGACCAGCAGCGCCGGCCCCAATGATAATGATTTCCTGTTGTGCTGACATATTGTAAATGTAAGGTTTTCGAAGAATAAACATTATAGATGAAATTCACTTTATGAACCGCTATTGCTGACTGTATGAATAGTTTTATTATGCCAGAATGTATTCTCCTGTACGATGTTTAAGATCACGCTCTATGGGAAAACGATGGTGGGAAATAATGAAGATGGATGGCGGCTATTCTTTTAACATTGATTGGGTAGGGGGATATTATTGACGTCGATAAGGGTATCGAGTCTTAATACGACGCCATTTTCAAGACGCATGTATTCCACTTTTTCAAGGACGAAGAGATCGGCGATGCGCGAGGAGACTTCCTGCATCTGGCCATCTTCGGATGTGAAACGGATGAGGCAGATGGTGCGCATGGTGGCCCAGGCCTCCAAACGGTCGTAGTAGTCGCAATTGATGGGTTGGTAGGTGGTACTCATGAAATAAAGATAAAAAACTAGTTGATGGATTTTAAAGACTAAAAATTATTTACCAGGCTTGTTGCGTAACTGCATCATATCAAAGGTATTGGTTCCCATTGAATTTGCAGGAGTTGATGATCGATAACTGACTACATTTAACAGCGGCATTTTGTAGTGCCGTTTTTTTTTACTAAGGCTGTTGCGTTGTTCAGGAACAAAAGACAATTGCATTGACAAATTATAACATTTTATAAAGAAATGCTATGGCAGGAGGGTAGTATCTTTGCATCACTTTACCCTAATTAACTGTATATATGTGTCGATATGGATTTTCCGTATACAAGCCACACTATGCTTGTTTTAAATGCCGTAAGACCTTTAAGAGGCGTATTTCTGATGACTGTTCCTGTTCCGGAACGGGTGGGCATGCACATGCCAAATTGGCCAAGTGCCCCGATTGTGGGGAGCTGATGGCTGATATGGGCATGGACTTCGAAGCTCCTGGGAAAGGGAAAATTAAGGCATGGGAACACCTGCGTGTATTATATTCAGTGGGCATCGCTTTTCACTCTTGCGGTTGCTCCGGACCCGGGTATATCCCTAATACGACGGAAGGATTAAAGACGCATCTGAACGGTTTGATCACCATTTACAATGGTGAATTGCAACAGTTGCGACAGGAAACCAACAAAGAAAAGGAAGAAGCAAAAGGCTATTGGACAGGTAAGATCAAATTATTAGAGCAACGGTTATCGTTGCTGTAAACGGACTACTGTGACCTGGCAGTTTGTTAATTCTGCCGCAATTATTTTACTGATTTCATCCCAATCTCCGCCCGCAAGACCAGCACCGATCAAAGGCATGCCAATATGTGCGCCTTTGAACAGGCTGTTTATTGCCTGCATGCAATGCCGGAATGCGAGAGGGTCGAAAGGTTTTTCGCCTCTGTAGTCGTATTGAGTATAGGCGTTGATGATGGTGAGCGGTTGTTGGCTGGGAAGGGTTACTGTTTGGTAATCTATTTTGCCGAGTTTAGTTCGGTCGCCCTTGTATTGCTTTGTTTCAAGGGGGAATTTGTCCGAACCGAAAGCTTTGGCAATAAGGGGAGCTATGCCCTTTTTTTGTGTGCAGAAGCAGTTACAGCCATGTACAATGGCATCGAATTTTCCGGCTTTGGCAGCTACCAGCAGATCGCCTTCGACATAGGTGATTGGGGTGTTCATTGTCTGTTGAATTTTGAGGGGCGAAGATACTGGTTTTGTAAATGAGGTTGATGAGTCGACGGCTAGTGATTTTAATGATTAAAGCCCGAAGAATGTTTGGGATAATCTGATTGCGGAGATGTCTCTAAAAAAGAAAGTACATTACACCGGTTTTATAAAGTAGTTGTACATGGCATGGAATAAATATTATGTGTTTGTAAAAGGCGCTTACGACAAAGATCTTTTGTTAAAAGATTTCGAACCTGGGCAGGAAGTAAATTTATTTGAGACGAATAAACCGGAAACGTTGTTTGCGGGGGAATATAATGATTGTTTGATTTTAGTGGACAAGGAGTTGCCATTTGAGTTTTTATCTGCAGGATTGGGCGTACAGGCAAAGGCAATGATAGATATTTTTCCGGAGGCGGAGATAGGGGTATTGCTTGAGAATTCGACGGTGGGGGTGTATGGATATGCAGTGTTTAAAGAAGGTACCAGGATTCGTACTAAATATGGCTCAGAGGAGGAGGTGTATTTTGAATTTGGCAATCCGTTGTTGGAAGAGCAGGAGGCGCCTGATGAGCCATTATTTGAGGAGGAGGAATTGGAAGAAATGGAAGAAGATGGATTGTCACGACATGAGATCAGGGAAATGGTAAGGTTTGCGAAAGATTTCAGGGTGCCCGGGAAATTGGTAAAGCGGTTTTTGGGTATCGGGTTTCATGAATTGAACCCGGCGGAGGTGAAGTTGACACGATATAAGCGTAAAGCCAGTACGAATAAAAATTGAAGCATACTGGATGAGGGGTAGAAGAGTTGTAGAGACTGGTTTGCGGGCGTTTAACCACTAGTAATGATTCAAAATTAGTAATGCATATAAGTTGATAATAAATTAATTATATATACCATGCGGCATAGCATGAAGGTGTGAACGATGATTTACCATCGAATAATAACTTTACTGCCGTGAAACATTACCTATATTGTTGCTTTACCCTAGCAATCTTGTTTATTTCGTGTGGTAAAAATGAGAATGCTGACATAAAAGAACCCGGGACAACTCCAACTACACCGACTAACCCGGCGCCTACAAAGACAGATTCCGCCACCATTGTTATTATTGGTTCTTCCACTGCCGCAGGCATGGGAGCCAGTCCAACTGATTCTTCCTGGGTAAACAGGTTAAAGCTGTCTACAAAGGAGAATAAGCGGGTACTTAGTTATTTCAACCTTGGAATATTCGGGCTCACCACTTACCAGGGGATTCCAAAGAGCTTTACTAAACCTGGTCGCCCTGCGACTGATACCCTTCACAACATTACGGCTGCATTGTCTTTCCGGCCTTCGCTGGTGATCATGTCATATCCAACCAATGATGTGGCATATGATTATACAGATGATGAGATTATGGACAACTTCAATGAGATGATCCGTTTGCTGGATTCAGCGAAGGTGAAGTACATTATATTCGGTACACAACCGCGCAACTTCCCGGATGTGGCTTACAGAATACGGTTGAAAAACCTGAATGTAAAGATGCAGGCAGCTTTTGGCGAGCATTTTAGCAATGTGTATGATACCCTGGCTGCTGAAGATGGAACGATCAGGGCAGCGGTGGCTTATGGCGATGGTGTGCATGTGAATAATACAGGGCATGACATATTGTATCATAAGATAGCAGATCATGCTGTGTTTCAGGAGGTGATTAAGTAAACTGTATTTGAATCGAAACTAAAAAAGTGCGCCTGTCGCTGCCACCGTCCAGCTACCTTCTTCAATTTCAGCTTCCAGCTCGGTATTATCCCATCCACAATAACCGATAAATATTTTAATATCCTGGGTCGTAAGGGTACCCTTATTGATATGTGCTACGGCGGTTTTAAAATCGCCGCCATAGTACACTTTATCACTTATATGTGTACCATCCGGAATCAGGTCAGGTCGTTGGTGTACAAAGAAAAGATGTTCCTGGTCCACCGGTCCTCCTTCATACAAAGGGAATGGTTTCCCGTTTTTAAACTCCTCCAGCTCAGTCAGTCCACGGGAAAATTGTTTATTCACCACAAATCCCATCGCTCCTTTTTCATCCTGTTCAGTAATGAAAATAATGACATCTTCAAATATGCTGGCATCCAGTAGCGAACTGGCGTGTATAAATTGACCTGCTTTCATCTGGTAAAGTTACAAGGATTTGGCTACAACCAGACCGTATTCGGCTACGTGAGGATTTTCAGGCAGGTCTACATTTACCTAAAATCATAATCATATGAAAATCATTGTAACAGGATCATTAGGCAATATCAGTAAGCCACTGGCCATTTTATTAATTGAAAAAGGCCATGATGTGACAGTCATTAGCAGTGATGCGGCCAAAGCCGAAACGATTATTGCTTTAGGTGCAAAGCCGGCCATCGGCAGTCTGGAAGACACTATTTTCTTACAAGAGACATTCAAAGGAGCAGATGCCGTGTATTGCATGATCCCTTTCAATATGGCCGAACAGGATCAACTGGGATACTTTACACGTATTGCCAATAATTACGTACAGGCCATCCAGGCAAATAATATAAAAAGAGTGATCAATCTCAGTGGGTGGGCTGCTGAAGTGATCAAAGACCATAGTGCAGAAGGTTTTTTCAATGATTTAAAAGATGTAAGCGTGACCCATTTAAGACCGGGATCGTTTTATTCTAATTTTTATGGGTTCATTGGCATGATTAAAACCTATGGCATGATTATGTCCAACTATGGGGGAGATGATATGATAGCCTTTGTAGCACCGGAAGATATTGCAGATGTAGTGGTGGAAGAACTGGAAACACCTTCACCGGGAATAAAGATCCGCTACGTAGCCAGTGATGAACTTACCTGTAATGAAGCGGCACATATATTAGGCACAGCCATCGGCAAACCCGATCTGCAATGGCCGGCATTGCCTGCCGAACAGGTACAACAAGGCATGGAAATGATGGGTATGCCAAAAGACCTGGCAGCTATGTTGGTAGCCATGCAGCAAGCGCAGCACAGTGGCGAGATTCAGGAAAAATATTTTCAGCAACGGCCTGTACTGGGAAAACGGAAACTGAAGGATTTTGCACCTTTATTTGCAGCAGCTTACTAAATTTGGATATGCAACCATATAGAGTAAAATCCATCAGCGAATTTCATCAGTTAAGGGGCCTGCCCATGACAGGTCACCCATTGATCAGTGTGGTGCAATTCAATACGATCAAAGAGTTGCCTGTATTCGAGCCGAAGACATTGGTGCCGGACTTCTATCTCATTGCCCTGAAGCAGGGCTTTGCAAAAGGAGTAAAGATAAAATATGGTCAGCAGGATTATGATTTTGATGCAGGTGTGTTGTCGTTTATGGCGCCGGGACAGGTGTTTGGAATGGAGATGGACGAACAGACGATGAGGGAAATGATGGCAATGAAGGACGCAAATGGATGGATGCTGATGGTGCATCCTGATTTTCTATGGAATACGCCGTTAGCAAAGAAGATGCGACAGTATGCTTTTTTTGATTATGGGGTAAATGAAGCGTTGTTTTTATCCGATAAAGAAGAAAATACGCTGGTGCATATAGTGAATAATATAGAGCAGGAGATCATTGCGAACATAGATACCTTTAGTCATAATATAACTATCTCAATGTTGGAAGCATTGCTGAATTATTCAGAGCGTTTTTATCAGCGACAGTTTTTGACGAGGAGAAGAAGTAGTCATCAGTTATTAACGCAATTGGATAATTTGCTGGAAGTATATTTTAAAGAACAACGTGGTTTGCCAACAGTGAGTTATGTAGCAACACAACTACATGTTTCCGCAGATTATCTGAGTGGGTTACTGAAGGCATTAACTGGGTTAAGTACGCAGCAGCATATACATGAAAAACTGATTGAGGAGGCGAAGGTACAGTTGTCCACGACTACATTGTCAGTCAGTGAGATTGCTTACCAGCTTGGGTTTGAGTATCCGCAGAGTTTTAGTAAATTATTTAAGGCAAAGACGAATTTATCGCCGTTAGCATTCAGACAATCCTTTAATTAAATATTAAATTGGTGCTGGCCGCAGGCCATTTACCGCATAACAGGAAAACGCTTTTGCCGAAGATAATAGCGTTTTCCTGTTATTTCATTGTTATGATTTGAAATTACAATTCCTTTGATTTTCAGTCTATTAAATCCTTTTAGCGTCCAACCATCCTCAATCATATTTTGCAATTCACTTTTAATACGTACTTTTAATCCGTTCACGTTGAAAATGACTCAGAGAGTACTTAGCGTCCATTAAAGACCCTTCACCTGGAAGGGACACGTTACATTCATATTTAATAGTTCACCTATGATCAAACCCGGTAACCCGTCTGTAAAGATCGCAGTAGCCATGTCGTTGCTACTGATGCCGTTTTGCGCCATGCCCTCAATGGCCCAAACCACCTGGCCTCAGGGTCAGTTATTGCCATCATTTCCTGCTACGGCACAAACGCAGGACCTGATTATCCTTCGCGAAACTTCCACGAAATGGGAAGCAGAAGGTTCTTCACTAAGTCATAAAACAGGCCGTTTAGAAACCGATGGCTGGCTTTGCCAGGTGGGTATCGACGCAGCCAACGACCATATGATCTATGGTCCTTATGACAACACCATTCCTGCAGGTGCAAATGTAGCGGAGTTCCGTATGAAGACGGACAACAACACCGCCAACAATGACCCTGTCGTGGATATTGATGTGCGAGACGCAACAACGGGTGCTACCCTGGCGTCGCAAACCATTACCCGTACTATGTTTACCATTGCGGGTGATTATGTCACTTTCACCTTGCCGTTTACCATGCCGGCAGACAACCATTCGATAGAACTGCGTGTATATTGGCGGGGTTCGGCTTATACGAAAGTGGATTATGTAGCTGTACAGCAGAATAATTCTTCTGCAGAAATGTATTTATTTGCTTCACTGAAAGGTATTGTCAACAAGACACAACCACGTATCTTCTCTTACGAAGGAGATGCATTTGCCGAAGGTCAGTATACCTGGTTGAATTCTCTCGGATTGGGCTATAACGAAGTATCGGATAAGTATAGCCTGATCACCAAGTACCGTAACGAAATCGGTGGTTTGATCGTGTATGATCCATCTCAGATCCATACCGTGAACCTGGCCACCATGCTGGCAAAGAACCAGAACGCGTTGATCTGTTCACCAACATTGCTGTCCAAATTGCAGGCAGCGCCTTACAACCTGCCGATCTTAACAGATCTGCGTGGTGTGTATAGCAGCAAAATGGCGGTGTACCAGGCGATGTATAATACTTACTGGCCGAATGCAGACAAGCGTTTATTGATCGGTTTAGATCCTTCTACGCACAAAGCCGCATTGCGTGAATATGCCACGGCTATTGGTGCTGCGACCATCTGGCTGGATCCTGACGTTGCAGATGAAAGTACATTGCTGAATAGTTTCCTCGCTTCAATGCCTGCAGGTGCTAACTTCATGGGTTGGTGGCAGAACGAAGGATCGGGTGTGCAAAGGACATCGACTTATGGTATCACCACTATTGCGAGTGACTGGTCTTCCAACCTCACAGTACATAGCGGTATGCCAAGAACGGTGAACCTGAAAGCAATGCCACAGAAACCTGCTTTGCAGAATAAAATCTATGTAGCATTTATATTGAGTGATGGCGATAACCTGCAATATGTAGAACACCTGATGCGTAAACTGTGGAATGATCCGGGACGCGGACAGGTGCCGATGGGATGGACATTATCACCAGCTATGCTGGATGCGATGCCGGGTGCATTGAACTATTACTGGCAGTCATCAACAGATAATGATAACCTGATAAGTGGTCCTTCCGGCTATGGCTATACCTATCCTAACAGCTGGGATCAGACGAAGCTAAACCAGTTTGTGGCGAAGACAGAAGATTATAATCAACGTGCAGGATTTAGAGTGGTAACAATATGGAATACCATCACCGGTGGTATCAATCAGAATGTAGGTCAGACCTATGCAACGTATGCGCCTTCACTGCTGGGAATGACTGCGCAGAATACCAATGGTGGTTTAACTATTTATAACAATACCCTACCGGGAATGGCACTGAATTGTAACTATTGTACAACAGAGCAGACCATCAAAGATAATATTGCTTCTGCAGCTGCTGGCTGGAATGGTACATCGCCAAGATTTATCATAATACAGGCGCAGCCATGGCAGGGAGTAACGCCTACCAGCTTTAAGAATGCGGCAACAGCACTGAATTCCGATTATGTGGTAGTAAGACCGGATCATATCTTCCAGTTGATCCGTGAAGCCAATGGCTTGCCGGTAGATTCTCCAAGCAGTAATTTGTTTAAGTTGTCAAAGGCAATGGGATCATCTGTACCTGCGCAACAGCAGTCGGTGATTAGTTGTAAGTAATTGTTTTCGCGCTTCTGTTTTATTACAGAAGCGCGAAAAACTTAAGCTGATTTTAATGTTTTTTAATTTACATCTTTTGTATCTTTAAAATGAAATAACCCTCTATTTGTTAATCATTAAAGACAACCCACATGAGAAACATGAAAACCCTCTTGTCCCTTTCTCTGTTCACGCTGGTTTTATTGTTCTGCTCTTTTACTCCCATTAAGGAAGTAAAACAACCTGCTACAAAGTCAGCTGCTAAGATCGTGAACTATGCATGGTACACACCAGACGGTACGTTCGTAGCATGGAGCACTCTGGCAAATGCACTGGTAGTAAGCGATGCAGATCTGAATCCTACTAACGGAACCGTGGTAGCTTATGGCTGGACTGGTGGTGGTTATGGCTTACCACCATCCGGCACACTGGTGTATACGATTTATACACACCCGTGATTTAAATGATTGATGTAATCATTAATGCCGCTCTTCTTCTGTTTGAAGAAAAGCGGTTTTTTTGTATAGAAGGTTGACGAAAAACTTATCCGGAGACGCGTTTTAGTTAACCCTTATTGTTTTATTTTTAAACTCCGCTATGAGTATATTGTCAGCTTTTGAAGTAATTTGTCTTACTGGTATTTTGCGCTGCCAGCTACTCTCTTTCGCAGATGAATAAATAGTCGCTGCCTCATTTATTCGGGAGGCGGGTTTTGTTTTTTTTATTGGGGTATAGATTTTCTGTATTGCAGGTAGCAGCTGCAAGGTTACAATAATATCAGGGTAAGATAAAGGTGATTGGTTTTGTATGTTGGAACAGTATTGGTATCTAAAAGCCTTACAGTAAGGATTATAAGGCTTTAGCGTTTTATGACTTATATTTTAGCCAGAGCACATCATCTTCTATCCGTTTCACTTCTTCCAGTTTAAACAGTGCGGCATCAAACCGTTTTGCTTTTGGATCTATTTCAAACATCGCCGGATTGTCGTGATTTCCATCTACAATTGGCAGTAGCAGGTGATGGTATTCATCAATGAGTCCTTCATTCAGGAAGCTGCCATTGAGGTGGCCACCGCCTTCAACCATGAGGATGTCGATCCTGAAGAGGGTATATAGTTTTTCGAGCACTATGTTCAGATCGATCTCTGTAGCGCCTCCAAAGATGTAAGATACCCCGATATCCTGCAGATGTGCCAGGTAAGCATCGGGTACGCTTTCGGTAAGTACGGTGACAACATGATCGCCATGCATCTCTGATTTTTCCCATCCTAATTTCGCCTGCGCATCGATGGCGATCGCATAGGTGGTGGCATCCGGATTAGCGTTGACGTCCATGCGGGGAATGGAGTGGGTACCGGGTTTATAGATGGGCTTTGCAAATTGGGTAAAGTCCTTTTCCATGGTAGTACGGCCTACGATCCATGAATAACTGCCAATTAGGTTGTGTACTTCTTCAAATTTGCCGCCCAGTTTTTTAATTTGAGGGCTGTCGCCCCATTTGTCGCCAAGGATCTTACCGTCCAGGGTACTCATCATCAAACAGATGGTATATGGTCGTTGTTTCATATTATTAGGTTACTTGTAAGTTTTTTTTGATTCTTTGTAAGTTTTGGAAAGGTTTTGCAACTAACAGAGAAATGGCAAATATAAAAAGTTATGGATGAAACGCAATTTTTACAACTGATCGGGCAGCATCAGGGAATCATTCATAAGATATGCAGGTTGTACCGTAATTCGAAGGAGGACAGGGAGGATTTGTTCCAGGAGATCGTATTTCAGTTGTGGAAGTCGATAGGGACATATGGTGGTACGGCGGCATTCAGTACATGGATGTATAAGGTAGCGCTTAGTACGGCGATCGCAACCTATCGAAAGCGGGTGCCGAAGATTGTGTATTCGGATGTATTGCCGGATAGGGCGGAAGTATTGGATGAGCGGGGGGCGGAGTTGTTTGAGGTGTTGCGGAAATTGAAGGATGATGAGAAGGCAATCATTACTTTGTATTTGGAGGGGTTGAGTTATAAGGGAATGGGGGAGATTATTGGAGTGACGGAGAATAGTGTGGGCGTGAAATTGAATAGGATTAAAGCGAAGGTGCAGTTACTATTTAAAAAGTGAGTGAAGGGATGGCTCCTGCTGATTAAAGAGAATTGAGAGGAGGAATTAGCAACTATTAAAAAGTGAGTGAAGGGGAGGGGATTACCCCTGATGATTATTGAGAATTGAAACGAGGATTTAGTAGCTATTTTAAAAATGAGTGAAGGGAATTGCCCTGATCTTAAAAGAGAATTGAGACGAGGATTTATCAACTAATTAAAACATGAGTTATGGAAGATCTTTTTGCTGCGTGGAATGAGAAAAGTATAACTTCAACAGTACATGCAGGGTTATTGCGTGAACGCCAGCATCCGGTATTGAAGCAGATACGGAAACAGATGGTGATAGAGCTGGTGGGTTTTGTGTTGTTTTTGATCGTGTATTATGATTTTTTTGATGGGGATCGCAAGCCGGTATATGCCAATGTATTATTGGTGGTGGCGATGTTAGGAGTGATAGCAGGGAATGTGGTGGGATATTTATTTGCAAAGCAGGGGGTGATTGGGCCGAATTTACGCGAAGCCTTGAGAATGCATTTGGAGAAGATGAAGTTGTATGCGGTAGTGGCGGTGATGGCGAGAGGGTTTATGATGGGGAGTGTGGTGGTGTTTTTTAATGCAGGGTGGATAGTGACAATGATTTTTATAGTGATGTGGATGGTATTAGTGGGAATATGGGTGGGAAGGATTAGGAAGATAGATAGGGTTTATAGTGATTTATCGAACCCGCTGGATTTCGGGAGGCCGCTGTGATGGAAGTAAAATCGGACTACAGTGGTTTTGGCTATCCTTATTATTCAGGGAACAGCTTTGTTGGAAGTAGGATCGGACTACATTAGTGTTGGATTTGCTCTTATCCAGGGAACCAGCCATGATCTCTATATATTCAATTTATAGCATCTTTTTGAATCCTGTCGATTTCGGCTCGAACCCTTGATTCTGATAGAATCTATGCGCAGCCGTCCTTTCGGCCCGATTGCCGCTATTAACCAAAAGATAGGTAGCGCCCTGTGCTATTGCAAAAGCTTCCGTATGTTGGATAAGGGCAGCACCTACGCCTTCTTTTCTATATTCCTGTTTCACCACCAGCGCCTGAATTTTAAAATAAGTATCATCCAGTTCCCAGGCAAGTTGCTTGTTTATACCAATATACCCAATGACTTTATGATCCGCGACAGCTACAAAAGTGTGGTAATCTGGTGCCTCCTGAATAGCCTTCATTCTTTGGGTAATTTGAGCTTCAGTTGTGGGGTAGCCAAGTTCAATAGTGAGAACGGTGGTGTCAGGGATGTCGGTATCAATATTGAAAGGTCTGATGATAAAGCTCATTGATAAATGGTTATTGTACAAATATACTAATCAAAAGAGCAATCTGTAGGGTAACCGAGTTCGCGCTGGTTTGATATCATATACATAAGCATAAGCTACTTGAATAATCATTGAATTGCTTAAAATTATAATGTTTTACCTCAAACGGTAGCATCAAAAAATATCAGTAACTCATCAGAAAACTAATCAATGATGCATAATCATAGAAAATAATTTCATGAGTACTTTAAAAAAATACCTAATTTGCCCCCCATATTTTAATCACCCTATACAATATTATAACCCATAGGAAAACAGCATTGTTTTTATGAAATATTTATTAGCATTCTTATCCCTATTCTTTGTCCTGTCTGGAAAAGCGCAGTATTACAATGATGTATTATCATATAATAACAACGCTTACGCTACCAACGGTTACAAAATAAAAACAAACATTCCTTTTACGAACCGCGCCGCCATGCCGACTATCTGGATAGAAGGATATGATTTTACAATCCCAGGCTATACCTTGAATTTAACAATTTCATCGTATGTTGTGGGTGATACCTTAACCCGTACTACTGTATCGTCTTCTGGTGGTTCAGCCCCTCCAATAAGGATTGGTAATGAAAATGGCAAGGTATCTATTTTCCTTGATTACAAGAATGGTTATTATGTACGCTTTCATGTTCGAGCCTTTGCACAGGGCATGAGTGAGACAGCATCCATGTTTACCGGTTGGTCTGTAGTCGATTCGGCATTGATTCCCGAGGCAACGGCCGTCAGGGATATACCTTATCGAAATACATTCGCTGGCACCGTGAACCTGCCGGATAGCGTCACTTCCACAGCAGATGGTAAATTCGGTATCGGTACACTCGCGCCCAAGGCATCATTGGACGTCGGCACGATGGTGAATGATTCTACTACAGCCATCCTAAGCCGTTTATATATAGGTAGCACTACCAAAGATGGTACCTATCTGGGTGTACATGCTTATAATACGAATGGAAGTGCTCCAATGTTTGGTCTCATTCATAAATATTTCGGCAATTTAAATTCAGGGCTCATCTTCAACATGGGGCCCGCATCAACGAGGTACGGAGGTTATCTCACTTTCCTGGTAAATGATGGTACAGAAAAAATGCGCTTGGATGCCGATGGGAATCTTGGAATAGGTACTACGGCTACAGGCACATTCAAACTTGCTGTAGCAGGTACGATTGGAGCTAAAAAAATACAGGTGACCCAATCCGGCTGGCCTGATTATGTCTTTGATAGCCATTATCAGCTACCCTCATTAATGGAAATTGAGAATTATGTACAACAACATAAGCACCTGCCCGAAGTGCCTACGGAGAAAGAAGTGACGGTGAAAGGACTGGACCTTGGAGAGATGAATAAGATCCTTGTGAAAAAGGTCGAAGAACTGACCTTGTACCTGATTGAGGAGCATAAGCAAAACCTGGAAAATCAGGAGCGGATAAAGAAAATGGAGCAGGATCTGGCAGAGATTAAGAAAGCAATTCAATAATATGATCATTTTCTAACGGCGGTAGATAAAACTCCCTAAACTCCTTTCTATCCATTACTTTTACATTGCAAATTAAGGATGATGAACCACTACAATTACTACCTCTTCGACTACGACGGCACCATTTGCAATACTTTTCCCACCATTCACTCCGCCATGAGCCAGACCTTTAAAAAAAACGGACTGAACACCATCGACGAAATAACCATGCTCGCCGCCGTCAGCAAAGGTGGCGCCTTACACGATACAATAAGACACCTGCATCCCGAAGCATCGAAACTCAACTTCGACGATGTTGAAGCAATCGCTAAAATATACCGTGAGCAATATAAAGAATGTGACGAAAAACTCACCGCATTATTCGAAGGAGCCGCCGCTGTTTTTGAAAAATTAAAAGCGCAGGACAAAACCATCATTGTCCTCAGCAATAAAGGCATTGCCGCAGTAGAACGCTCCTTAAAAGCACTGAATCTTTTCGACCAGACAGACCTCATTATCGCCGAAGGTGCCTTCCCGGATTTAGCTTTAAAATTGAAACCCGATCCAATGGTTTACGAAACCATCATCACACAAAAATTCAATATTAAAAACAAGGAAGAAGTACTAATGACCGGCGATACCCATGCCGACATTCTCTTCGCCAACAACTGTGGCATCGCCTCCTGCTGGGCCGCCTACGGATATGGCCAAAAGGATGCCTGCGAAGTATTACACCCAACATACACTATTCAGGAAATTTCAGAAATCATATAAAAAAGGGGGCGTCTAAGAACTTCGAGACGCCCCCTTTTTATTCGGGTACCTGATGGAGAGAATTTTCGTATTTAAATTCTCATTGCCTTCCTGTTATTTATGATACATCCACTTTTCAATGTCCAATTCTTTATCACCCCCCAATCTAATTCTTTATCAACTTCACACTCCCTACCCTCCAATATTGATTACCCGAAGTCATTGTCGCTAAAAATCCTAATGTCACCTCCTCTTCCTGCTCCAACGTAAACTTAAATGATACCGTCGCACTCACATACTTACTGCTGGGAAATGATCCATACCCCAAAGCCCCCGAAAGCCCACTAATATCAGGAAGTGCGCTGCCCGCCGCTGCCACTATATACACCGGATCCAACGCCTCTGTATAACACGCTACCTGAAATATATAATTCCCCGCAGGCAATGTCGTCGTCTGTGAAATCTTCCCATTCACAATATTCGCTGTTCCACTCCATCCTGACTCCATCACCAGAAACCCGCCTGCATTCAACCATGTCTCAGATGCATACCCGCCATAACCTGAGTGATTGATCACATTTGCACTCGTCACCCATGGCGCTGCCAGCGTACCCCAGCGCCCACCATCATAAGTAGCGCGATCAAAAGGACCTGTATTCTTCAGGTACAACGCTGTCACATCCGCTTTCACAGAAAACGCCTCAAATGCTGTATAAAAGGTATCTATTGCCGTAGCATTGGGCAAATAAGCCGTTTGATAACTAATACCCGTTCCGGATTTGAACGCAGGCAATGTCGTAGTCATGTCTGTAAGAACAGACAATACCAGCGTATCATGCGCAACCCCCGTATTATCTGTATACTTAATCCGCATGCTCACCGTACCCGCATCACTGCCCGCATCTGCCCACTTTATCAACGCGGATCCATCATCCTGCATCTCTGCATTTGCAATACCTCTATTGATCAGTGCACTCTGGTAAAGGTCCCCATATACATTCGCAGATGTATTAACGGGGATAGATATATTGCCATGCGCATCATAGGTCCTGATCTCAAAGCTCATCAGTCCTTCCGGAAGATCAGGTATGATCACTTTCGCCGTGTCCACACCAGATGTTCTAGTCACAGGCACTTCTATTGAATCCTGTCTGCTATTCCAGAACACCTTGTACTTCGTGATCTTAGGATCGGAAGTGAACAAGCCCCTGATCTCCGCCCTGTTCTTACCCGAAAAGGCTGCTACAGAATCCATTTTGCCCGGATAAACAATGGATCCATTCTCCATATATTTATCCCTGTATTCATCCATTTTGGTACATGCAAACAATAATGTCAACATGCCTGCTATTATAAATGCTCTTTGCATCCTAAAAGATTATAAGTGATTAATTACCCCATAGCGTGAACTCTGCTATGTTTATAAAGTATGAACCCTGCCAGTTGGAAAGACTTCTGATCCTTACATACCGATAGGCCGTTTGCAACGCAGGAAAATCAAACTGCCAGCCATTGTATGCAAGCGTTTGATCCGCTGTCGTCTCTGTACCTGAAGCAGAGCCTGAAGGTTTCGTAACATGACAGGTAACCAGCCTGGTCCAGCTTTCATCCAAAGCGCCACTTAAATTCGGTGAATTGGATGCCCATATTTCAAAGTCTTTTACATTCCCTCTTACATAATACAAACTGCCGACTTCCTTATAAGGATTCACCTGCATACGGCTGAATATATGTGGTTTGCCAAGATCCAGTGTCACCATCTGTGAAGAGCTGGCCTGCTCAACGGTAAATAAACACTGTGGCCAGCCAGGATGGAAGTTGCCATCATAGATATAAGATACATCTGTACGACCACCATTGTTCAATATCTCCGCATCACCGGGCAACACATAATTGCTCCAATCTGATTTAGGGAGTAACTGTTCGAAAATCGGCGTCAATGTTTCATACAACGTATCTGAATAATTCAGCCATCTATCCCTTACTACAAATGCATAGTGTCGTTCTATAGCTGGTTGTTCCCTGACTGCACTGGTGATGACAGGACTATTACTATAGATATTATCCATACCAGTCGTCTGTATCCAGACTCCATTGCCTGTGGTATCTACCAGTGGAATGATCGCGAGGTTTTCTTCTGTAGGATTATCACAGGTAAGATTGAAGCCACCAAATGTAGCCACTACTTTCAGTGATCTTAATGCCAGATCAATAGGCGGTGTCAGCGGTTGTACCGTAACGGTGACAGCCTCAGATGCTACTTCACTGGAATTTACCGCGTACAATTTGATGGTATGTGGCAAGGTATCTCCAAAACCATCTACTGTGAGTGTGTTCACATAGTAAGATGCTTTTATCTCTCTTGGATGACCTGCAGATGTTTCATATTCCGCTTTTACATAAGAAAGATCCTCATCACCCGGGAGTGTATACGTTAAGGCTGATTTCCCATTCAGGTTCACCACCTTAACATTGGATACTGCACCAGGAGCCGAACTGTTCTTTGATACGGGGCTGCGCAAATCATCCCTGGTACAGGATGCCGCTAATAAAATTAAAGCTATGATATATGTTAACTTCATGTGTTGTCGGTTTTACCAGTTAGGATTTTGAACCAGGTTCGGATTTTCCAGTATGTCATCTTCATCTATTGGCCACAGGTAATCACGTGGCGCCACGAAATGCCTTGCCAGAAAAGAGACTTCACGATAGTACAACTCCGGGGTTTGTCCGCTTACTACCCAGCCGGTAATATTGCCACTCAGTTCCTGTGCCGCCGTTTTCCAACGCAACAGATCCCAGAAACGATGTCCTTCAAAACAAAGTTCTATTGCACGTTCCCGCTGGATAATAGTACGCATCCCTTCTTTGGTGGTATATTTTGTAGGATTCTTGCTATAAGTGGCCCAGGCGTTTTGCACTGTTGTCAAACCTGCTCTTGCCCTTACGCGGTTGATGTATTCATAAACATCATTTTGTGGACCCTGTGCTTCATTCAATGCTTCGGCATACAACAAATACAGATCTGCCAGTCGCATTTCAGGATAAGGATAAGAAGGGTAGGTGAGGGTATTCCAGTCCATATGCCAGTTCACCGTTTTCTTCATATAAAACCCGCAGACAGGCACTGGTGATGACTGACTCGTTTCACTCCCTCTTGCCTTCAGCCAGAATGTGTTTTCATCGCTTTTTGAAGGACTGTTCGCCATATACCAGATGCCTCTGTCAAAACCAAGATCTGCGTAATAACGAGGCTCTCTGTCAAAGTTTAACCGCGCGGTCGTTTCTCCTTCTTTGATATTAAATCTTTCATCATGAGTGGCTACCCGAAGGGTAGAAATGTTAGTAAAGTCCAGCGTTTTGTCTTCATCTATAGGCACTCCATTCTTTGTATAAAATAACTTTGCCATTTTGATGGTAGGTCCCATTAATGGGTGTCCCGCAGTCTTTGAGGCCACTGCATTATCAAAATCAAACTGGCCAATTCCACAACGTTGTAAGAACGTACACGCCCATGTAATACTGGTGGTATTCCCCCATATCAGCTCACTATTCCAGGGTTCGCTCATGGAGTTACGGATGCTCATCTGTGTCATGGTAGTAGCATTCAGTGGAATGGTCTGTGCCGGGAATTCGTACAATTGTACACCTTGTGCTGTAGCTAGGTCAATGGCCGCTTTGCACGCATCTGCTGCACGCTGCCATTTCTCTGCGCTGTAAGCAGGATTAAATAGAGCAGTACCATCTTTATTTCTAAAAGCAGCATAGTCTGAATTGCCATTGTACAAAGGACTTGCAGCAGTGACGAGCAATTTTGCCTTTAGACCCATTGCCGCCGGTTTGGTAATACGACCCAGTTCTGAAGAAATATTATTGATACTGTTTGGCAAATGCAGGGCTGCTTCATCCAGCAGATTGGCAATATAATTCACCACACTATCCACTGGCTGGCGTTTTACATACGTTTCTTCGATGGCCACACTGATAGGCAGGTTCTTATCAATAACAGGAATTGGACCATATGCCCTGAACAAGAGAAAATGATAGTAGGCTTTCAGAAACGTTACTTCAGATATCCAACGCTCACGGGTATCGATGTCCAGATCCGGTACTTTACTTAGATTACTGATGTTTTCCAGGAAAATGTTACAATCCCTGATCGCTTTATAACTAGCAGTTCCGTCTCTGTCGCCAGTCATGAAATTGGCGATAGGACTTGAAATATTCTGATCTCCATAAGGCAGACGAAGCACGTTAGTAGACCTGATTGCACTGGTAGGGTCAAGCACAAAGACCTCATCACTGGCAGATAAACCTACATTGTAAGTGGGGTCGAAACTGATGGGGAGATACGAATAACAGGTAAATAAATATTTCTCAGCTTCTGTTTTGGAAGTAAAGGCATTATCAATGGTTGCCACATTATCAGGTACCACATCCAGGAAATTCTTTTTGCAGGATGTAGTCAGCAATGCCGCAATTATGAACAAGCGAATAATTTTCATAAAATTCTGTTCTTTAATTAACACTTAAAACCCGATAGACAATCCTGTATTAAAAACCCGCTGAATAGGGTATCCCAGACCGGAATCACCCATTTCCGGGTCCCATATTTTGAAGGCGCTGATTGTAGCCAGGTTCATACCACTTACATAAATACGACCTGTACTGAGCCGGAATTTTTTCAACACCCGATCGGAAAAGTTATACCCGATCTCGGCTGATTTCAATCGAAGGAAGGAACCGCTCCGCAGCCACCAGGTAGATGTCTGTTTGTTATTCTCTGAAATGGTATTACTTAACCTTGGCCAGAATGCGTAAGAGTTCCGGTTATCTTCTGACCAGTGGTCGTCTGCAATGGACTGCAGCAAGCCATTCTGGTTACCACCATTGATATAAAAAGGTGTCGTGTTCGCTGAATTAATAATGAAAGAAGACCTGCCTGAACCCTGAAAGGCAGCGCTGATATCAAAGTTCTTATAGCCCACAGAAAAGAGCATACCATAGATCAACTCTGGCGTGGTCGGAAAACCGATCGGTACCATGTCTGCATTAGAGATCGTACCATCTCCGTTGATGTCCCTGTATTTGATATCACCAGCCATGATACGTCCATATTGTAAAGGAGAGTTGCTCACTTCTGCATCATCGACAAACAACTTCTCTGCTACCAGTCCGTATATCTGTCCCAATGAGTTACCTACTTTTGATAAGTGTTGGTTGTTAGCAGCGTATTGCGGCTCTTCATTCACCAGCAGTTTACTTTTTGCATAGGTTAGTGTACCACGGGTTTGCAGCCATAAGCTGTGTTCAAATGTTTTGGTATAATTCAGCATAAGGTCAATACCCTGACTGCTGGCCTTGCCGGAGTTGGCAGAGATGTCAGCCTGCAGGCCCATGGAAGAAGGAATCGTACTTCTTACCATGAGGATATTGCTACGTACCTGTTTGTAAGCATCGATGGTGAGTGTGAGATCTTTGAAGACGGTGAGGTCCATCCCGATGTTCGTCTGGCGGGACAACTCCCAGGTTATATCCTTGTTCTCATAACGATTGATAGCCACAGTGGGTCGGCTATAATTAAATTGCGTACCGAAATAACCAGCGGCACCGCCATTAAGATTTACATCAGATAGATAAAAGAACCGGTCAGTTGAATTACCGATCTGGTCATTACCCACCAAACCATAAGTGAACCTGAACTTCAGCTGCTGCACTTTATCAGCCAATGAGGAAAAGAACTTTTCATTAGACACAATCCAGCCTCCACCAACAGATGGGAAGTAACCAAACCGATGGTTCGTAGCAAAACGTTCGGAACCATTGTAGCCAAAGTTATATTCGAACAGGTAGCGGTTGTCATAGCCGTAAGTGAATCTGCCGGATACACCCAGGTTCCTGCTGGGCAATGATAATTGCAGGGTAGAAGCATTACCTGTAATATAGTTTCTGATCGTACCGATTAGCATACCACCCACACTGTGCTTGTCTTTGAAGATCCTGGAATAATTCAGGGCTGTTTCGGCATATGTCGTGGTGTTCACAACTTTATCACCCGGTGAATAGGTGAGGTATTCCGTAGGCGTAGCACCTACACTACCTGTACTACCATCATTGATTAGTGTCAGCCCGGAAAACTTTCCTTCATTGGTATTCGCCTGGTAATAATAAGGACTATACTGGCGGGAAACGGCAAAGTACGCATACCGTGTAGTATAAGCCATCACTCTCGCAGAAAGACCGGGTGTTACTGCATCCAGGTTTTGTTTTAGGCTCAGCTGTGCAGTGAGTGTACTGGTGTTGGTCGCCTGAAAACCAGAAATGGATTGTGCGTATGGATTGACATACAATGCACCACCACCTGGAATGAGGGCATTACCAAATAAAGGGTGTTTTACATACGGCATCAGACTGGATGGATACACCGCCGGAAATGCCACCGGATTGCTCCAGATCGCATTATAAAAAACTGCCGCACCTCCGCCTACAGGACCATTATAATCATCAAACTGACCCTTTAAACTCACGAGTGCCTCTGTCGTTTTTGTCAGATTGATCGTGGTGTTTGAAAGGATAGAATAAGACCTTAGTTTGATGTTATTGCTGAAATTATTCAGCTCATTTTCTTTCAGAATACCATTGTCAATATTATACGTCATTGCCAGGTAGTATTTGGCTTTGTCAGAACCGCCACTGGCATTGATATTATAACGTTGGTTATTGGTGTGATTTTTAATTAACTGTTTTATCCAGTTATTATTTGGATATAATAAAGGATCGTCGCCAGCTGCGGTATGATCGATTTTATTTTGAGAATAGGGGAGCGCGCTGAGTGGATTCCTGGTGAGCGTGGCTTCGTTCGCCAGTTTCATATAAGTAATATTGTCTGCCAGTGCAAAGTTGCGGGTGTTGGAAGAAGTGGCGTTTTCGAGACGGGCATTGAACTTCATCTTTCCGATGTTGCCGGTTTTAGTAGTAACGAGGATCACGCCATTCGCACCTCTGGCGCCATAGAGTGCGGAAGCAGTCGCATCTTTGAGCACAGAGAAACCGGCGATATCATCGGGTTGCAACCTGGCAAGGTCTCTTGAAGATGATTCAATATTGTCGATCAGAATGAGTGGGTCTACCTTACCTGCGCCAAAAGTACCGACACCTCTGATAAAGAACTGCGCGTTGTCAGCACCCGGTTCGCCGCTTCGCTGGTACGAGATCACCCCTGCTATCTTTCCTGCCAGCATAGTGGTGAGGTTAGAGGTAGGGCCTTTCAGTTCTTTGGGATTGATGGAGGTGATGGAGCTGACCATACTGGTTTTCTTTTGGGTGCCATATGCTACCACCACCACATCCTTGATGGTATTGTCTTTTGGGGAGAGCATAATTTCTAAATTGTTCTTCCCGGTCAGGTTCATCTCCCTGGTTTCATAGCCTACATATTGCACCACAAGTACTTTGCTGGTGCCATTCAGCCTGAGTTTGAAGAACCCGTTCTGATCGGCAGTCGCACCGATATTAGTGCCTTTCAGCATGACGGTGGCCATGGGTAATGGCGTTTTGGTATCCTCTGCTAAGATCTGGCCGGAGAGTATGGGCTCCTGATTGGCGGCAGCAGGTTTTTCGACCGGGAGGGGCTTTTCCTCCCTTCGAATGAGGATCACATTTTTTTTAATTTCATAGGCGAGGTTGCGCCCTTTCAATAAATCATCCAGTACGGTGGTCACTTTGGCCCCGGAGTAGTTGACCTGGCCAATGATGTCGTTTTTAGGGATGTTGCCACTGTAAAAAAAGGTGATGTCAGTTTGTTGCTCTATCGATTTAAAGATCGATTCCAGGGTCATATTATTCCCTTTGATCGTTACAATTGGGGGGCTGATCGTCTGCCCACGTAATTGATAATTCAGAAAGAGCAACAGAAAGGCAATAGTGGTTCGCTGCCAGGCAAAATGCTTGCTGGCCGTTTTCATTAACGGGGAATGTCTGTTCATTTTCCTTACTTAATTGTAGAATCTAGTTGATGCTTCACGATATAAAGACGACGACAATTGTGAATGGGTGAATGCCCTCCAAAAAAACTTTTTATAAATGTCAAAATAACATTTATATTTATTCCAGACAATATCCCTTTAGAATTTTTATCCGCGTTATACAATCAACCACTTAACTATTTTTTATGCCTGAATATCCAGGAGACGATATTGTACTTCTATTATTAAAGAATGGGGGCGCCGGCGATGCATTTGAACTTATCTTTAAGAAATACTACAGACTAATGTGGACGAAGGCGTATCTGGGAACAGGAGATCCTACTGACGCCGATGACCTGGTCCAGTCTGTACTGTGCAGTATCTGGGAAAAACAATTGTATTACAAAATTAATGGTAACCTCCGTACCTACCTGCTGGTTGCGGTACGCAACCAGGTAAATGACTATCATAAGATAAAGTCGAGAAGACTTAAACGCATCGAAAAGTATGCTGAAACAGTCGTGGACCAATCGTGTGGGGAGGAACACAACCTAATATCGAACGAAAAGTTTCAGCAGCAACTACATGAACTGTTGCGGGAATTTCCCACGCAGCGTCAGCGTGCATTTAACCTGGTATACCTGGAGCATAAGAAGTACCATGAGGTGGCAGACAATATGGGGATTAGTGTAAACTCATTAAAGACACACCTGAAGATCGCAGTGAAAACGCTGCGGAATAAGCTGGACCTGCCATATTCAGAATAAATTTAAGATCAGAACAAATGATACCATATATAGAACAATTAATGTTGGAGAAGCTGTCAGGATGTATTTCTGATGAAGATGATGCGCAACTGAGGCAATTATTAGAAACCGTTCCGGAATTAAGTGAAATATATAAAGGAATGCAGGAGCAGTTGAGCCAGCCAATTTCACAGGCGTATTTGTCCAAACTGGATGAAGGTGTTTTATGGGAGGAGAACAAACACCGGTTTATACCTCGGAAATTCAAGTGGTGGTATGCAGCGGCAAGTATCCTGCTAATATTAGGATTAGGAGGTAGTTTGTTTTATTATAAACAACCGTCGAAAAAACAACTTGCAAATAACCCGACCGGCATTGTCCTGCAACTAGCCAACGGTCAGCAAATAGACCTCTCCGATACGACACAGTCCATGATGAAGGTAGGGAGTGCGCAATTACACGTATCTTCAAAAAGCTTACAATACAATGCGGCCAACGCAACTGCCGATATGCCAATGAATGTATTGCGGGTACCTGCCGGCAAAGATTATAAGCTTGTGCTGGCAGATGGAACAGAAGTATGGATGAATGCAAAATCAGAAATTCGTTTTCCAATGGCATTTAATGGAAAAACGCGGGAAGTAACCGTGAGCGGAGAAGCCTATTTTTCCGTAAAACAAGATCCTACCCGGCCTTTTATCGTACATGCCGGAGATGTGTCTGTAGATGTACTTGGAACAGCCTTTAACATCAACACCTACAGCAGTGTGAACCCGCGTATAGCATTGGCCTCAGGCAAGGTAGTATTAAAAAGCAAAAACAGTGCACAGGTGGTGCAGTTATCACCTGGCTATGAAGCAGTGTATAACCAGCAGTTCTTTAGTATCGATGCCTTTGATAAGCGAAATACCTTAGGATGGATGGAAGGGAAATATTATTTCAGAAACGCAACATTGAAAGACTTAGGTGATGTGATCAACAGATGGTTTGATATCGATGTTGTATTTGAAAATTCTGCTGTTTCCCGTATAGATCTTACCGGCATATTGACTAAGCAGGATGGATTAAATGATTTTTTGGACAACCTGGGAAAAACGACCGGCATTAAACATGAATTGAAAGATGGTGTGTTAACGTTCCGGTAATAGGAGCTATTGGATCAGATTTAGCAGCTGAATGACCTGAAGAACAAAGGAATTTCGACAGAGGATGAGTCTCAGAATAAAAACAGTCATGAAAGAGGGAATTCACCAACGGGGAATGAAAACCATTTTCAGAAAAAACCCTA
>NZ_MTKN01000229.1 GCF_001975825.1 [Flexibacter] sp. ATCC 35208 | reverse complement strand
GAGCAGAAGCGCCGCTAACAAGTATGGCATTCGCAGGATTTAGCTCAGCGAAAGCATTAACATTTAATGAAGACCCAGCAACGGCTTGCCGTCCATTTGATAAAAACCGTAGCGGTTTCGTAATGGGTGAAGGCTCAGGTATTCTAATTCTTGAAGAATTAGAGCACGCATTAGCACGCGGTGCTCACATTTACGCGGAAATTGCTGGTTATGGTGCAACTGGAGATGCATTCCATATTACAATGCCTGCTCCTGGTGGGGAAGGCGGAGTGCGTGCAATGCGTCAAGCTTTAGCTGATGCAGGCCTACAGCCAGAAGATATTGATTACATTAATGCGCACGGTACAAGTACTGATGCGAATGAAAAATATGAAACGATGGCAATTAAAGAAACTTTCGGTGAGCACGCGTATAAAGTAGCAATTAGCTCAACGAAATCAATGACAGGTCACTTATTAGGAGCAGCTGGTGCTGTTGAAGCGATTTTCTCTATTAAATCAATTACAGACGGAGTAATTCCTCCAACAATTAACTATGAGACACCAGATCCAGAATGTGACTTAGATTACGTACCAAATCAAGCGAGACACCAAGAAGTAAATGCAG
>NZ_MTKN01000228.1 GCF_001975825.1 [Flexibacter] sp. ATCC 35208 | reverse complement strand
CTGATGCTTTTCCTGGAACAGTAAGCCATTCTGTTACAGTCCCATCAACTGTGTAGCTACCACCAGATTGTTCTTCATAATATTGCTTAAATGTGTTAATCTTCGATCCATCAAATAAAGTAAATGGTTCATCACCAAATAACATTTTTTGATAATGTTCACGATTAAAGTCTTTAGAATACATGTATCCTGGCTCTTGATCAATATTGTTATGCTTAAAATCGCTAAATTCTACAAGTAAAACAAGTACTTTATCTTTTCGAACAGCTCCATTGTATTCTTCTTGCTTCGCTGATGTAGTAGGTACTTTTCCATTTAATTTCCCAGGGTTCAATGCTGCACCTTGTCCAGCTACTGGGCCTACTTCAGGCTGCTGCGCCTGTTCATTTTCCTTCATTTTTGCATCTTTTACTTTTTTCATAAAATCAGAAGCTTCTTGCGTAAGACTATCTCCTGTTAAAATTTCTTTCCCAGGGTTTTCCCCTTTCTTTTTCTCAACATATTTTTCGACAGCCTTA
>NZ_MTKN01000227.1 GCF_001975825.1 [Flexibacter] sp. ATCC 35208 | reverse complement strand
CTAAATATTGCTCAGCTGCAGTAGATACTTCTTCAATTGTAGAACCTACTTTAATAATAGAAACACCATTTACTGTAACTGGAACACCTTGCTTCGTATACGTATCACGTGTACCAACTTCTAATTTGTAGTTTAATAGGCTTAAAGGCTCTGCTCTTTGCATAATTGGAACTACGAAAGTACCGCCCCCGCGGATAATCTTAATCTTCTTTCCATCATCAGTGGTAACAACATTCTTTCCTCCACCAAGCCAGTTCCCTGTAACAATTAACGCTTCATCTGGACCAACCGTACGATACTTCGTAATGAATACTAAAATGAGTAGAATTAAAATTGCCAGTAAAACTCCACCGATAATTAATGGAATCGTCATGTAAATTCCCCCTTATAATTTTGGTTTTTTTAAAGAATAAGCGATGTTTTGTACAAGTAAAACACCATCTTGGACTCCCTCGATAATAACCTCTGTTCCTTGCGAAATATCTTTTTTTCCAACAGTTTTAGCTGGGATTGCATTACTTCCAAATTGGGATAAAATTAATACTTCACCAAATCCTTCTGTAGGAATTGTCGTAATGACTTCTCCTTTGCAACCGATAAATTCATC
>NZ_MTKN01000226.1 GCF_001975825.1 [Flexibacter] sp. ATCC 35208 | reverse complement strand
CCTTTTCCGGTTGCTGCAGTTGTATTTCCTACTGAATCTAAAATATCAGTTCTGGTACGAACTTCTTTTGGTAATTCGCTCATTTCGGCAATTCCTCCGGCATTGTCAGATATTGGTCCAAAAGCATCAATTGCTAATTGCATTGCTGTTGTAGCCATCATTGCCGAAGCCGCTAGAGCCACTCCGTAAAATCCTGCTAAAGCATACGAAATCCAGATTGCCGCAGCAAACAATAATACAGTTGGAAAAGTAGAAATCATTCCTGTTGCCAAACCTGCAATAACGTTTGTCCCTGCTCCTGTAGATGATTTTTGTACAATTGCCATAACTGGTTTTGTCCCTAATCCTGTATAATATTCTGTTACTGATGAAATCGCTCCACCAACAACTAAACCAACTAAAGTTGCATAAAAAACACGCATTGACGAAATATCTTTAGAACCTTCGCCAAAAAAGCTCATTTGCATAGTTTCCGGTAACATATATTTTACCAGAAAGAAACAGGCGATTGCCGTTAACACAATCGAAACCCAGTTTCCTATATTTAATGCTTTTTGTACCTGAGCTTCTTTTGCATTGTCATCGGTAATTTTTACCAGTGTTGTTCCAATAA
>NZ_MTKN01000225.1 GCF_001975825.1 [Flexibacter] sp. ATCC 35208 | reverse complement strand
ATCGGTGATGTGCGTGGGTTAGGCGCAATGTGTGCATTTGAGGTCGTTCAAGATCGTAAGACGAAAGCACCTGACAAAACGTTAACGGCTAATCTATGTGCAGAAGCAAATAAGCGTGGGTTACTGTTATTATCAGCAGGGACATATGGAAATGTTATCCGTGTGTTAATGCCTTTAGTTATTACAGATGAGCAACTTGAAGAAGGTTTAACAATAATTGAAGAATCATTGCAAGCTTGTTATGAGCAAACAAACATCGCTCGCGTTTAAAAACTGAAGTATAAATAGCAAACATTCTAGCTGACTCTATATTAAATGCAGAAAATTCACTTTATAATAAAGGTAGTGAAGTGGATCGATGGATTTGAAGTTAGGGGTGGCTAGGATGGTTGCAGAAAAGGAACGAGTGTTAATGGATTTAAAAGATGTATTTGAATATGCGTTTGACGAAATTTTTGTTACAGATGAGCAAGGGATCGTTGTGCGTGTAAATAGTACATGTGAAAGGCACTACCAACTAGCTGCAGAAGAGTTAGTTGGTAAGCATGTAAAAGAACTACAAAAGGATGGAATCTTTTATCCATCAGCGACATTAGAAGTGATTGAAAAAAAGAGGCCAA
>NZ_MTKN01000224.1 GCF_001975825.1 [Flexibacter] sp. ATCC 35208 | reverse complement strand
TGACAAGGATGTTTTACAATATGAGCTACAAGCCGGAGCGAATGATTTTCTCCATCCTAACGAAATGGGTTACCGTTTAATAGGCGAAGGAATAAACCTGTCTTTGTTCAAGTAATGTTAGTGTAGAATTCCTCTTTTTCCGCAGAATTAGTGCATGGTCATGCCTTGGATGGTTTTGGCTGTCAAATACTCGGCGGGGCGAATTTTACAGTCTCGAAAATTATTAAAGCAGTAAGGGGGTAACTAATTTACCTGTCTCTGCCAATCCTTTCAGATATTTAGAGGCGGTAACTTTTGATACACCTAACCTCTCAATTACTTAATCGATCCTATTATAAGGCTTTTTAAATAATAGTTTTACCAAAAATGTTATTTTGTGATTGTGATTTAGCCTAGGGATAAACCAAATTATCATTAAAACAGCAGCTACAGTCTAAGCAAAAATTTTTTTTTGTTTTTTTTTTTTTTTTTATTTTGTTTTTTTTTTTTTGTATAAAAAATTTTTTACTCCTCCTCTCCCCTCTTTTTTCTTCAAGTATACGATCTTTTTAATTTTATTTATTTTTTTTTTTTTATTTTTTATTAAATAAAAAAAATTTTTTTTTTTTTTTTTAATAAAAAAAA
>NZ_MTKN01000222.1 GCF_001975825.1 [Flexibacter] sp. ATCC 35208 | reverse complement strand
GCCATATATGAAACTAAAAAAATCTCCCCTACTCTTACTTATACTAACATTCATATTTGTAATTACAGGGCTTGGGTTTACTTACTTCAAACAAAATAAAACGACCCCAACAAAACATAATGTGACAAAAGAAAACTGGTTAAATGACCCTTACTTACGTTGGTCGTATACCCATATGAAAGAATTCACTTTAGTTAATAATGTAAAAAACAACCCTGACCAAATTGCTCACTTCCCTTCCGCATTGCAAAACTTAGATGATTTTGCTGTAGAGCGTAGATTCGGAAATACAACTCCTCTAAAAAAACTTTTAGACGATAACAAAACAGATGCTTTTGTCGTTGTACATAATGGACAACTTGTTTATGAACGATATTTCAATGGGTATAAACAGAATGAACCTCATGGTATGGCATCATTAGCAAAAGTCTTTACCGGGGCAATTATACAATCTCTCGCTGAAGAAAAACGTATTGACTTAGAAAAAACAGCTGACACTTACATAAAAGAATTAAAAAACACACCGTTCGGTAATGCCACACTTCAGCAATTAATGGACATGCAAGTTTCAGCTGAATATCCTACTCATGGATATGAGCAACCTGGGCTAGAAAATCAAGATGC
>NZ_MTKN01000221.1 GCF_001975825.1 [Flexibacter] sp. ATCC 35208 | reverse complement strand
TCTGTCTGTTCATATATATCAGCACCGGAAATCGCTGCAGAATGTGCGAATGCTTTCGTAAGCTCTGGTGCAATAACATGACCGTCTTTCGGATAATATACTGCTCCTATAATAGATTCGGATAGATATGGCTCTTTTTCCCGCACATGGTCTCCCGTTAGAAAATAAGAATCTTCACCTGTTTTCTGCTGCCAATCCATAATGTGAAGAATTCTTTCCTTCTCATCTTCATTTTGAGCAATACGATAAATTCCTTTTTCTTCATATCTAATATCAACACCCGTCTTTTCACGTAAAACTGTTGCAAGTTGTGGATATATAGCTCGGCTTTCTCTAGCAAGTTCAAATAGCGGATCATACGCATCCCATTCTGCCTGAACACCAAGTAAACCAGCAGCTGCTTTTGAAGCTTCCGATGCAATACTTTGCTTCTCCACAATCGCTACTTTATGTCCTCTTTCTGCTAGAAAATGTGCAACTGAACTACCAATTACACCACCACCAATAATCGCTACATCATACTTCTCACACATGTTTTTCCGCCCACTTTCTTATTGATTCCTTATAAGATTTCGCTTTGCTATACGGGTTACTACTACTTACAATTCCAGACATAACTGCTATACCGC